>CAZCOG010000027.1:0-80842 GCA_964500445.1 uncultured Persicitalea sp.
CAATAAATTCCGCTTGTAAGGACGTCACTTCGAACCCGGTAACGCCCTGCCCGGCCAGGTAAATGAGAAAGCTGATATCGATTGAGCGCGATGCGGCAATCGCGGCGACCAAACTTCCTTCGCTATGCCCGGCCACGCCGATTTTCTTTGGATTGATTTCCTTTCTGGATTTCAGATACGCCACCGCGCTTTCCGCATCGGCGGCAAAGTCCAGCGAAGTCGCTGTCATAAAATTGCCGGTAGACTGGCCAACACCCCGGTCGTCGTAACGCAATACCGCGAAACCCTGCCGGGTCAGGTAATCCGCGATGACCAGGAAAGGCTTATGTCCAAAAACTTCTTCGTTTCGGTCCTGGGGGCCGCTGCCGGTAATCAGTATCACCACTGGAAAACTTCCTTCTTTTTCCGGTAAAGTCAGGGTACCCGACAGCGTAATACCCGCCTGTCCATTCTCGAATTGTACTTCTTCGGTATGATAGGGATAGGGAGGTTTTGGCTCCTGCGGTTTTATTGCGGTTGACTTTTCGGATAAGACAATGTATACAAGATAGGCCAGGACTGCGGCAGAGACGGGAATGAAAATAACGTTTTTTCTCATGGGGAAATAGAAGGGAAGTTTTAGCAGCTAAAAAACCTAATACTGGCAAACTTAGAGTGTAAAGACGAATTTCCAGTACTGAAGTACCAGGCAAAGTATACCTGCTGCCCTGGCACACAGCAGCGGCAACTGACTGACCCGGTTTTGCTGCCAGTCATAATCAATTTCTGCCAGGCTTCACAATTCAGTTCTTCTCATGGTAAACGATCACTACATTCATCGAACAGATTCCAGTCCACTCTATTCACGCTCAGCGTAGAGGTGATGGGAATAGGTACCTTGAATTCGCTTTTCCCGACACCTTATACCTATTAGCCAGCCATGATAAAAAACTACTTTAAAATCGCCTGGAGGAATCTGCTCAAGTACAAGCTTTTTTCCTTCATCAACATCATTGGATTAAGCCTCGCCATTCCTTCCGCGCTGATGGCACTGATTCAAATCGTGAATTACTATGAGTACGATAATTTCCACCAGGACGAAGGGCGGATTGTACGTATCATAACCGACGAAAAGCTGAAAGATGGTACCATCACCAGCTGGGCTTCGAGTCCGGTCCCACTGGCAGGGTACCTTGAAGAAAATCTGCCCGGCATCGACAACTCGGCTACCATCGTGCGTGATTCCAAATGGGTACTGAGTAACGGGATAAAAACCAAAAACATCAATGCGATTTACACCGATGAGTCGTTCTTCGATATTTTCAATTTCCCATTGGAGAAAGGGACGTATCCAGTCGAGCTCAACTCGATTGTTTTGACCCACGAAACTGCTGAATGGTTTTTTAATGATACCAATCCCATTGGCAGTATACTGGAGCATCCCCGGTACGGCGGATTTAAAGTTGTGGGAGTTTTGAAGCATTTTAACAAGCAAAAGACTCAGTTCCGAACCGATCTCTTTGTACCCTTTTCCAGCTATCTGAATACCCCGGATAGAACCAGGGACTGGTCGACGCTCAATGCCCATACCTTCGTCAAACTATCCCAAGGGGTTGCCCGTGCCGATTTTGACCGGCAGCTGTCCGGGGTTTCAGGGCAAATCAGCAAATTTATTAAAACCGAGGACCAGAAAAGTCTTCTTCTGAAAGCGCAGTACCTGACCGAAATTTCGCCATCGAAGACAATACTGGAAAACGATCCTTATGTCCAGGATATCCGAAGCATCTACCTGAATTTTGCGTTCCAGCTCATTATGATTTTGCTCGCTTCCCTCAACTACATCAACCTTACTTTGGCCCGGTCCATGAACCGAAGCCGTGAAGTGGGCGTAAGAAAAGTAGCCGGTGCCACAAAGACCCAGCTCGTGCTGCAATTCCTGGTCGAATCGGTGCTGGTGTCCTACATAGCCCTGAGCATTGGCCTGCTGCTGTTGTGGTTCGTGAAGCGCTATATTCACGTATCCTGGCTGACCTGGGAAATCGACCACCTGGGTTACCTGATCGGTTTATTTTTTGTTTTCAACCTGATGCTGGGACTGGTAGCAGGCGTATTTCCCAGTCTTATTCTGTCCTCGTATCAGCCGGTAAAAGTATTGAAAGGTACTGTTTCACCCGTAGGTTTTGGCAGAATCGGCTTTCGGAAATCCCTGATTATCGTTCAATTCACCATTGCGCTGGTCTATATCTTCTTTATCGGGCATGGGTACCATCAGATCAATTACATGGCCCATGACAATGAAAACTACCAGCGTAAAGATATCCTCAATGTAAACGTACCCGCTGAGCGTTACAGGCTGTTGTCCACCGAACTGAGCACAATTAAGGAAGTACAACAGATTGGGTACACCTCGCTTACTTTTGGCAACACTCCCACCCAGTCCGCAATCAAATCAGACAAGAACAGCGCGGAACATCCGGCCTATTTCTATGCCGCAGATCGTCAATACATTGAAAATATGGGGCTGAAAATCGTGGCGGGGACCAATCTGCTGGAAAGTAATTCCGATTCGGCATCATCGCTTGTTGTGGTCAATCAAAAAACGGTTGAAAGGCTCAACCTGGGTTCGGAAAAGGATGCGATCGGAAAGCCGATCCTTTTGAATGACAGCACCACGGTGACCATTGCGGGCGTCGTGGCCAATTTCTGCCACTACGACTATGAAAAAAAGATCGAGCCCGTGGTGTTTCAGTACCGTCCCTCCTTGTTCAAAGTGATGTGCTTGAAAACAAGCCCCGGGAGTGATCGGGAAGCACTCGAAGCTTCCGTAGCGGGTACTTTCAAAAAATTCAATCCGTATCAGGAAATGAATGCCCAATGGCTCGATACTGAAATGTATGAACGCTACTACCCCTACGCTACCATGCGATTCATGGGTATGGAGGGTCTGGTGATTTTCGTGATTGCGATACTGGGCATGATTGGCATACTCACGTACAGCCTGGAAAAGCGAACCAAAGAAATAGGCATCCGGAAAGTAATAGGAGCTACTACCGCCGAAATTATCCGATTGATGTCAAAAGATTTTATCAAGCTATTGGTAATTGCCACGATTATAGCCATCCCGGCCGGCGTTGCCATTGGCTTTTATATGAACACCTACCTCGTCTTCAATAACGGGATCAGTTACCTGACCATGTCTCTGTTGCTGACCCTCGTGCTAAGTTTTGCGCTGGGCGCGGTGGGCTACTTTTCCTGGCGGGCCGCCCAGACCAATCCGGCGGTAACTCTTAAAGCCGAATAATATTTTAAGACTCGCCGGGCAGTCGGAACAACACAAACCAGCAAAGACGGAGATTGTCCTGTCTATTCTTGTAATATGCCCGAATTCTTATGGGTTTCATCGTCGGTATATGGATGCTGGTGGTTGAAATTGGCCGATTTCGGTGTCGGAACGCACGTCCGAAATTGGTGTTCGCAAAGCCGTCGGGGCAAAAAAAAAGACATCGATTTGCAGTTTTTGTCTGGGTCCGTTACCATTTCCCTCTTTGGTATCGGAGGTACTTTGCTCCTTTTTTTCATCGTCAAATCTGCAGCCAAGGCTCTGTTACAGACCGCTACTTCTTTGAATACGCTGATGTTCATATCGGTAGTAGCGGTACTCATCGGCATTGTGTCTGGGACGTATCCCGCCTTGCAGGCAGCGAAGCTCGATCCGGTGGAGGCCATCCGCCGGGAATAATCTTGAATTGGGTAATAAACTAATTTCTTGTCTTGGTTTACAACCTTTATTAGGAAAATTGGGTCAGGGAAAAGAAAAACCAATTCCTATGGACCGATTCATCCTATTCGTATTCTTGGTATTTGCTTTTTCTTTCTGTAAAAGCAAAAATGAACCTCAGCCCGAAGTGGCCAATATCGTAGGTAAGTGGCTTTTGGTAGAAACTATCCACACCCAAAACGATTCGACTATTGTAGAACAAGTATCTGGCGAACAGGCGTATACAATTGCCTTCCGGTATGATGGTGTATTACTGGATAGAGACGGGCAGCGGTCGTGCTGTGGGCCGTCTTCCTATTTCCTGAATGGTATTTTGTTTAGGATAAAAACAAACGAAGTACTACCCGGATATTGTGCGACGGTACTTTGCATGGTTTGTCCTCAGTGGGAAATGATCCAACAAGGAGATAGTCTCACGATTACAGCTTGCCAGGATGTAAAATCGAAGTACGTCCGGCAATAAATTGATGCAGGTAGTAGAGTCTGGTTAAAACGGGCGGCACAGATTTTTTCAGGTCAATACCTTTCTCGTATCTCATAGTTAATCTGAAAAAACTAAAATGGCCAACGCACAATCAACTATCACCGTAGAAACCATCGTCGATTCCCCACTGGAAAAAGTGTGGAAAGCCTGGACGACGCCCGAAGACATCACCCAATGGAATAATGCCAGCGATGACTGGTACACACCCAGCGCCGATAACGATTTGACAGAGGGGGGAGACTTTATCTACCGCATGGAAGCGCGGGACGGCAGTTTTGGTTTCGATTTTTCTGGTACTTATAATAAAATAGTAGAGCAGGAAGTACTCGAATACATTCTGACCGACAATCGGAAGGTTTCGGTGGCTTTTGAAGAAAAGGAAGGCAAAACCAAAGTGACGGAAACCTTCGAACCGGAATCGGAAAACCCGGTGGATACGCAACAGCAGGGCTGGCAGGCTATTCTTGATAACTTCAAAAAATACGTGGAGAGTAACTAAGATCTACAAGTACTAACTACTCCATGTACTTCCTACTTTTCCCTAATGCCCGCTACCAGCCGTAACGCTTCTTCAACTACCTCGGCTGGAAAATTATTCAAAGCCAGAATTCGGATGGCGTTAGTCGTGCCGAGTTCGCAGAACATGAATATTCCGTCCTTATCCAGATCCTGCCAGGTACGGTCAGAAACCTTTTGAAGAGTGTGCGATCGGTAATAGGCGGAAAGTACTGCGCGATTCGGGACATATTGAAATCGGCAGTTTTATAAGTCCGAAATCGGTTTCAGTTTTCCCTTCTTTTGAAGTTGAACATTCGAAAATGGATTGATTGAATCGTTACCAAACTTCAAGCTCATTCACTTGCGATGCGCTGCCTGAATTTGTCTTTGGCAAAGAGTTTTAGTATCTTTGAATTATACCATTCGCAGGCAATCAAAAACTAAAATTGGATTTACTCAAAACATTAATACCCAAATTCAATATTTAGCCTATCATCTTTACAAAGACCTGAATATTTGACCATTAAAAATATGGTAATTGGTATTTTATTCAAAATAATAATTACAAAAAAATACAAACACTCTATATGACTAGTCAAGTATTAACTCCAAAAATTACAATTTCAGACAAGAAAGGAATCCGTATTGAAGATGTGTTGGCGCTGTACGAAGCCAATGGCTGGAGCGCCGCGCAGAAGCCTACCAAACTCTACAACGGGCTTCTAAATTCGCACTCTCTTTATACTGCCTGGGATGGCAATAAATTAGTAGGACTGGGTAATGCTATCTCCGATGGACACTTAGTGGTATATTACCCTCATTTTCTCGTGCACCCTGAGTATCAGGGTATGGGGATTGGTAATAAACTGGTTGAGAAGATGCAGGAAAAGTACAAAGATTTTCACATGCAGGTACTTACTGCCGATGGCAATACCGTAGAGTTCTACAAAAAAATAGGTTTCCAACGCGCTGGAGACACCAAATCCATGTGGATTTATGACGGCGACGAGCATTGATCCAGAGATTGAACCGAGCTTCGCGCCGATTCGGAATCAGAACGTTGCGTCCCTTTCAAAATATAAGTAGAAGTACATCGCAGAACCGAAATTAGTGGTAGTGGTCGAAACCAAGCGCCAGCCGTTTTTCGCGTACTCGTTCAGTTTTTCCTGAATTTCAGTTGAGTGATTCTTCGCATGTTCATGATAACAATTATAGGTTTTTCTTATCACCATAACCAAAAAGCCTGACGTTATCATGAATCTGCTGGCAACTCTTCGCGAGCGCAACAAATTACTATACTACCTCGGGATAGCCCATGTGATTGGGGCGTTGCTCCTGCTGATTCCGATGGCTATCGACGATTCCCAAATCCTGGGAATCAACCGCTGGATCAAGCCATTTAAGTTTTTCATTTCCTCCGGAATTTATCTCCTGACCTTCGCCTGGCTATGCGGCGATCTGCCGCCCAGCCGTTTCGTTCGCCTTTTTGCAAGCCAGATCGCTCTGGCGGTATTCATTGAGAACGTGGCCATTACCGTACAGGCGGCGCGGGGTGTCAAATCCCATTTTAATGTACAGTCGATGAGCGGCGGTATTGTTTTTGCGCTGATGGGCGTTTTTATCCTTTACAACACCTTTTGGATAATACTTTTTACTATTCGTTATTTCCGGACCAAATTCCCTGACCTGCCACGGCATTACGTCTTGAGTGTCCGTCTGGGCTTGCTCTTGTTCTTACTGGGAAGCGGGCTGGGTGGATATATGTCGGCACAGAGTGGACATACAGTCGGGGCAGCGGATGGCGGCCCAGGATTACCGCTATTGAACTGGAGTACGGGGTTCGGCGATTTGCGGGTGGCGCATTTTTTTGGATTGCACGGATTACAAATCCTTATGCTGCTGAGTGCGGTTTTATCTTTTAGCTTAATGAAAGGAAAACGGAAATCGGCTATAATCGGAGCAGCCTTTATCGGCCTTCTGGGTTTTATAGTCTGGACTTATTGGGAGGCGACACAAGGCATTCCATTATTAAGCATCTGATGGACACCCAGTATATTATTCACTATGGGAAAACACGAAAGCGCAACTTCCAATCCGGTCAAGTATCTGCCACTTTTTGTTTCAGGTATTATCCTCGGCGGTAGCGTCTTGTGTTATTTTTTATATCCTGACTTTCAGGAATTCTGCAAAGAAGCCTGGCGCGTTCTCACTAGCGGACAAGAGTCCCGTATTGCCAATTGGGTAGCGCAGTTCGGCTTCTGGGGGCCACTGTTACTACTCCTTTTGTTTTTGGTGCAGATGCTGGCCTTTGTCATTCCTTCCTGGTTACTTATTCTGGTTTGTGCTCTGGCCTACGGTCCCTGGTGGGGCAGCGGCTTATCTCTGCTCGGTATCCTGCTGGCTTCTGCTACGGCTTACATCCTTGGCAAGTCGCTGAGCGAAGATACACTGCTTGCTCTACTGGGAGAAAAAGCTGAAAAAAGAATGAGATCTTACCTTGAAAATTATGGTTTTGGTACTGTCCTAGTGTTCCGTATAGCTCCTTTCCTTTCCAATGACACGATCAGTTTTGTGGCTGGCCTTACCCGAATGGGTTTCTGGAAATTCATGGCCGCGACGGCACTAGGCATTGCCCCCCTTATCTCATTGTTGGCCTACCTTGAAGGTAATTCTGAACGCTTGCAGCGCGGGCTCATCTGGACCAGCGCGGTGTGCTTGGTTGGCTTCGGGATTTACGTCTGGTGGGATAAAAAGAAAGGCCCAAAAGCAAAATAGATAAGATTTGGCGTATTGAAAACAAAACAGCTCCGGGTCAAAGACCCGAAGCTGTCCATTATCCATAAAACCAAAACTACATTATAAACTTTAAGCCCTCTGGGCCGCCCACTCGGTCTCACCAAGTTGCAGGATGCGAATTACCTGCTCCTGGGCATCGTTGAACGATGCTTCGTCGCAAGGGATGCATTCAAGCGCTGACAGAAGTTTGTCGTCGTAAGTTGTGCGCTCTACCGATGGGTTGAATTCATATAGACAGACAATCTTAACCCGCTCGCCTTCGCGCTTAAAATATTGTCCGCCACCTTTACTTTTGAAAAATGCTGGGTTCGTATTCATGATAATTCTCTTTAAGGTTAAGTGGATGATTATCCGGCCATTTTTTCGAACCACTTCGGTTCCAATGGAATGACGGCCGCTTCGTGAGGACTCTTTGGCCCGTTGCCCCCAAATTCCTCCCGAAGGTAAGCGGGTAACGATGCCTTAAACTCAGCGTAGCGATCAGGTCCTATTGCTTTCTCTACATAGGCCTCATGGACTGAGTTTATATACCGCACCGTCTCGAAAAGACAATGGTGAAAAAGCCGGAAATCAATGTCAGCTTCGATGAAGCGCTCGACCTCACGGTGCGTGGAGGAAATCTTCAAACGAGCAAACAAGTCCAGAAAGTTGGTGGGACTCACGTTCCGTGTCACCTGAGTCCATTCTTTCGCGCCAAATCGAGTCGAAATTTTGCCCGTTTTGGTACGAACTGCTTTCTCAGGATCAGCCTGAAGACGTCGCCGCGCGTTCTGCATCTGTCGGGTGCGCGTGGTACGCAAGAATTGTCCTACCTGCGCCTGCCATTCGTGCGGCGTGTCTGTTAATTGTAACGAGGGCGTAGCGTGCCCCGATGGCAAGCCCATCAGTGTAAACTTACCTGGGTAGCCCATTGCCCCAAAAGCAAGCGGGACCGGATACCAGTTGGCAGCTACTAGCTTACCGACGCGCGCGCGCGCGACCCATTCGTTACTTGCAGTCCCGCCCTGTACGGTCAAAAATGCCTTCGTTGCGAAGAATATACTATAATAGGCCTGCGGAAAGGTCCAGTAAAGCGCATTGCGGTGAAAATTCTCATCGCCATTCTCTGCCGTCTTACGCAAGGCGTACTCTGTATTCCAGGCTTGTACCAAAAGTTTTTTAGCGGCTTCCTCCTGCTTTTCAGTAATCTTAGTTTCGAATTCGCGGAAATGCCAGACCTGATTCAAACTCTTTGAATGCCGCAAATGCTGGATATGCCGATGCAAACCGAAAAAGTGATTCAGGAAGACCTGCGCAGGGATCGAGCGCCGCCATTCCTCCTGCTCTTTATATGATTTTTCCAAGTTCTGTTCCATAGCTGATTTAGGCTTTATACCTGTATTTATTAAACGCTATCTCCTACCAAATGGTTTCCTAAATATAATATAATTATATACTAAATCCAAAAACTATATCAGGCTGCATGCTGATACCTTTCGGGCATCTCCGCACCCAGATACCGATAAGTTTTTTCGGTTACTTCCCGCCCGCGTGAAGTGCGTTTGAGATAGCCCTCTTGGATCAGGAATGGCTCATACAATTCCTCAATGGTTTCGGCTTCATCGGCCACGGCGGTAGCAATAGTGGACAGGCCCACTGGCCCCCCCGAAAACTTCTCCACAATGGCCGTAAGAATGCGGTTGTCCATTTCATCAAGGCCATTCTCGCCAACTTCCAGAGCCCTCAGCGTACGCTGTACTACTTCGGTAGTAATAGTGCCCGTAGCCAGTACTTGTGCAAAGTCGCGGGCACGACGCAGCAGGTTATTGGCAATACGCGGCGTTCCCCGGCTGCGGGTACCAAGTTCAAGAGCTCCTTCTTCGCTGATCGGGCAGCCCAACAACTCCGCCGAGCGCTGGATGATAGTCGACAACAAGCTGGGCTGATAGTATTCCAACCGGCAGGAAATACCGAATCGAGCTCGTAGTGGGGTAGTTAGCATACCGGCTCGCGTAGTGGCTCCTACCAGCGTAAAAGGACTCAGGCCTATCTGGACCGAGCGGGCATTGGGGCCACTGTCCAGCATAATATCGATCTTAAAATCCTCCATTGCCGAGTACAGATACTCTTCTACAACAGGATTGAGGCGGTGAATTTCGTCGATAAACAACACATCGCCGGGTTGCAGATTGGTGAGAAGCCCGGCCAGTTCATTGGGTTTGTCCAGCACCGGACCGCTGGTAGTTTTGAGGTGCGCCCCCAGCTCGTTGGCCAAAATACAAGCGAGGGTAGTTTTACCCAGGCCGGGTGGACCATGCAACAGCACATGATCAAGTGGCTCCTGTCTTTCCAGGGCCGCCTGGACAAAGATGCGCAGGTTATCCAGCACTTTTTCCTGCCCCGAAAAATCGTTGAAGCTCAATGGCCGCAAGGCGCGTTCCAGTTCCACTTCCTGCACCGAATCGGGCAGCGTTTGTCTGACTATATTCATAACATATTATTGGTTTCTTGTTCAAGACAAATATACTGAACTTTTCCCAATTATAATATAGTTGTATTATATATTTCTATCTTTGTGACAACGAAAAATCAGATACTACGATGAAAGGAAAACAAGGCATAATTTTGTACTTAAAACAGCAGGCGGCTCAGCACGGCTCCCTCAATAGCCAAGCCTACCAACTTGCCCAGTGCGGAGGTTTAACAGCCAAGGAAATGCAGGATGCGATCAGCGCCGGATTGGAATTGTATGACGAGCGTATGCGAAACTACCAAGGTCGGCAGGCAGCTTAGTTTCATCAAGGGTGGTATTAAAACTCAGAATTCTTCATTCGTGAACGTAGGAGACTGCTTCTGCACCCATTCATAAAATTGTAATGATGGACATTTTCGATAAGCAGAAGCGACGAGAGATCATGCAGGCGATTCGCTCGAAGGATACAAAACCCGAGTGGGTCGTACGGAAATGCCTGCACAGCCATGGCTTCCGCTATCGCCTGCATGATCGTAAATTGCCGGGCCGTCCTGATATAGTTTTGAAAAAATACGGGACCGTTGTGTTCGTGCAGGGCTGTTTCTGGCATGGCCATACGCCTTGTAAAATCAGCAAGCTCCCAAAAACTAACCGTACTTTTTGGGAAGAGAAGATTACCACAAATATTCTGCGCGACCAGCGAAATATTTTTTTACTGGAACGGCTTGGTTGGGTAGTCTGGATAATTTATGAATGCGAATTACGCACTAACAGCGGCCGCTCTCAAACCCTCGGACGGTTGCTCCGTTTTCTTCATGTGCGTGAAAAAGTGACATATGGCATACCGCTAGATTCATTTGAACGCTATGAGATGGTAGCTGAAGAATTACCCACTTATAGAAGTCGCAATAATTGATATTCTCTCTTCCAGCTATCCATCGGATTATTCATTTTCAGGTGCTTATCGTGAAATTTTCCATAAAACTGCGCAGTATCCTTTTTTTTAGAGCTGGAAACGGGTAAATTAAATACCCTTTTGCAAATTCTTCTAACAAATGAAAAAGTTGGTACGGCCCGCTAGTTGGCTTTTCTATTTGCTTACAATTATTGCTTTCTTCATTGGAGGTGTAACCTATGCCATCCTGACGGATGCCACTAAGGGACAGGGGCTGGCCGGCGGCGCTATCGTGCTCGGCTATGGAGTCATTGCAGCTTTTGTTTCGTTGATCGTAGCAATGTTTGTGGCTTATCACGTTTCCTACCCTGTCATCATAAAATTTAATCGGGTTCTTTCCGCTTTGGTGGCGATAGGCATTGTTTATACTGTATACCGTTATTCTAGCCGGGAAGGGGCCGCGCAAACCAATACCATCTCACCTACCCTACCGTACCTACCAAGCCCATAGCCGAAATAGCCAAAACCGAAGCGGTTGAAATCGCCGGGCAAAGTACTGAAACACCCATGGGTTTGGGTTTCTTCGCTCCCAATTTTCACGAAAGTCCCGTGTTGTATTTTTATGGAAATCCTAATCTGGAAAAATCAGTAGCAGACCCAATTCCTATAGACAGCATCGTTTTCGAACGGCTGGCCCGGAGCGGATTCGATATTAGTTATGCCCCACCTTGGCTGGCACCCGATCATCTGAAACTTGACTACGATATGCTGTACTTTCGGATGCAGTCGCTGGGACGTGATTTTGTGGAAGTGACGGTCAATACCCGGAATCAACAAATTGCCTATGTAAGCCGGGAAGTGGGAAAGAGTCTGTACTGGCCTGAATTTCTGCTGAATATAAATTCGGTGGAGTACCTGAAAGGCATGGATCAGGGAGTATATGTCAAGCCGCTTACACATGCCGGAAAGCAATGTCCGATACGACTTCATGCGACCCGTACTGGTAAAAGATGACTGGATGCGAGTGAATCTACTCGACAACAATTTCAGGGAAGTCGGACAAGGTTGGATTCGGTGGCGAGCCGATGGGCAGTTGCTGATTTCCTATTCGCTACTAAGTTGACCGACCAACCGTTAAGACTTCCAGGTAAGTAAAGTATCTTTCAGATTTATTACCAGACCGTTTTGAGTCCGTCTTTCTTATAGGCATCATACCGCAAATCAGGCGATAGAATCGGTACACCAAGTACTAGTGCCTGAGCAGCAATAATCCTTGTGGGACGCTCGTCGGCGTTTAGGCGGGTACTGATAATATCCTCCGGTTTTCTCTCCCAGCTAATATCTATGAAGGAGGAGGCTTTCAGAGAAATATATTTTTGGTAAACTTCTGTCGTCGTTACTACGCTTTCCAGATCAAAACGGTCGAGAATTTTATCAAAAAAACCATTTTCCTTACTGATGAGGTAATGCCCCGTGCGCATTTTGTCGGCCCATTCGAGTAGACTTTCCATGCTTACCAGACATTCGACGCCTTCTTCGTTCAATACCAATCGTGCGTTGTGAGAAAGGCGGTCAGGACAGCGAAAAAGGTAGTCCAGCGCCGGCGTATCTAGCATTACACGCGTCGGTAGTTTTCTCAGATCAGTAAGAAACTGAGAGTTGTGGCTCAGCTCGGAGGCATGGATGTTCCAGACGTCAGGACTCACGGCCACCACAGTGGCTTTCACCCATTTATCCCAACTGGCCTGAGTGGCCTTTTTCTTTTTTGGAGGTTTCGGATCTTCGGACGACGTTTCTTTTGCAGTTGAAGTAACAACCTTACGCTCGAGCGGCGGCTTGGCAGTTTTCTCTGCTGGCAACGCTGCAACAAGCGAATTTTTGTCCAAAGCAACTACTTTTCTTTTTGGTTTCGGCGACGACGCTTCGGTAGTTTCTGCCTTCGCTGGAGAAGCTACAGGTACATTCTCTGTTCCCTGATCAGACTCTTCTTTTTTAGTCTTGCGCTTGCGTGCTGTTTTGGTTGACGTTTTTTCCGTCATCTCAGGCGTTACAAAAACGATTTCCTCGTCAGCAATAATTGCCTTGCGTTTACGAGCTGACTTGCCCGGCGCCTTTTCCTCTGCTTTACTGGAAACTACCGGCTCGGGTACTTCTGTCTCGAGTGCGGGTCCTTTTATATTACGTTTACGCGGCTTCCTGACTGTTGCTTCCATTCGTTGGGTTTAGATATCCGAGAAACCAGCGTTCCGGTAGTTTCTTCTTAAAATCGTTAGGCCAGGTATTTACCGCCGCCTGGCTGCGGGATTGGTGAGTGGCTTCCAGCTTACTCGCCCGCCATTCCAGGTAATCCGTTATCACTTCCAGGAGGTCATGGGCATATTTGCCCTCTGCCCGACGGAAGGCATACATCAGGTCACGCAGGCTTTCACACAGATAAGTTTCATAAAGCCATTCTGCAGTCTGACGCAGCCGCCAGGTACCAAATTTTGCTTCAGTATTTTTAGGCAGCCGATCGAAATACACCAACACAGTCAGTCCAATCAGGCGGCAAACCAAGTCTTTGCCATGTTTTTCGCCTAGTTGATTGAGCTTAGGAGAAGAAAGCGCCTTTTGCAGGTTTAGGCCCAGCTCGGTACTACGGTACATATCCAGCAAACATGGACTGACTCCCGTTGCCAGTTCGTCCCAACTCATTTTTTGTACGGTTCTGAATAATTCCCACTCAGGCGACACTTCGTGGCGTGTCCAGTCCGAGTACTCTTTCACATTTTCCATATACAACAAATGTTTATTGAAAGTATATTTTACAAATAAGTTATTGAAAACCGGGAACTAATTAATATTTTTGTGAACCGCAGCAAATATAGCAAAATTATATTAGACATGAAAGACACACCACTTGACATTCACGAATGCATTGAATTTCTGCTACAGGATAAAGGAATGACCGTTTACGGACTCAGTAAGGAGCTGGGCTTCGATAAACCCGCCAAGCTCTACACTATCCTCAACCGCCGTACAAAACCCAGCTACGATACCCTAGTGAGTATCACCAATCGCTTCGAAGACCTTAATGGCGATTGGCTGCTGCGCGGTACGGGTGAGCCATTTATCAGTTCGAGCAGCAATGCGTCAAAAGATCAGTCTGACTTCCTAAGCGAACGAAATCGAAATTTAGAGAAGCAGATTGCTGATCGCAATGAAACCATCGAGTTGCTAAAACAACAGATTATGATTCTGCGGGAGGTAATCAATCACTCGCACCGAAATGGTACTTCCCGCAGAAACGAGGTGCTGACTTGATTGTGGAACGGCCTTCCAACCCGCGACATTCGACGCAAAAGGGCTGGAAGTCCGTTCCTGCCACAGCTTTAAAATGGCAGATCATTCAGACGTGGATACAAATCCGAAGTCGCATCTTCCTCTGTCCGAAACATTTCAGGCAGCGGCTCCTGGCAAAGTGAACTCAACGCCGCAATGTTGTACAGCGTCTCCACTTCAAGTGTATGGTAGGGCGTCACGATCTTTGTTTTGCGCTCACCCATTTCTACTTCTTTAATGCTCTTACGATCCACCATGTGGAACGAATGCTGGCCCCGAAGGGCAATAAATCCATTATTTCTCATGATTTCAGTTTGTTTTTGACAGAGAATGTGAACGTTAAAAATTTGGTAACCTGAAACAAAATCCACTATTCACTCCCCATTTATCATTGTTTAAGCTGCTTGCTGTAACGAGTAGTCGTCCAGCGGATCGATAGCCAGATAGTATCCCTGCGATACCAACTTGTGCTGCGCACCAACGGTGAGCGTTTCATTTCGGTACACACGGTTGTTTTTAACAAATTCCCTCATTTCGGCAATGCGTTCAGCCTTGGCAGGCTCGTACGAAAAGCGGGCGATAAACCACGATTTATTGGGATCGCTTTTGCTCTGCACTCGCTCCGGCTTAATAGTCAATACCACGTCGCAAAGCGACTTGCGCTCGTACAAGATAGGCTCCAGCAATCGGTACAATTCGTTAACCGAAGTGTTATTGAACATAATGGACGACACGCAGTTGTCATCGTCTACGAAGAAAAGCTCAGCCCATAATTCGCGTAGCGACCGACCAAATAGTCCATCTTCAAATATGCGATAGGCAATAGGCTGAAATGAGAACGTCGAAACCAGACGCCCCGAAGCATCCGTCAGCACGCGGTCGCCATAAAGGTTGAACTGGCCATTCTGCCCGTTGAAACGGTACTCGCGGGGACGCCCCTCAAAATAGAGGTACTTCTGTTCGCTGGCCGCAACCAGAGCGCTGTCGGTTTGTTGCATTACACTCAAACTGGCAGGATCGGCTGCTATGTTTTGGTTTTCTTTATTGGTCGTTTCCATGTGTCATAAGTTTGTTATAGATCATAACACAAATATAAGACACAGATATGATATATTTATATCATACTGCAATTATTTTTGCATTTTTATTAAATAAAATCTGTACCGGTTTAGGAACAAGGTTTGTTACCTTTGCGGAAGCTGAGCAGCGGCGCTCTGGCGAATATGGTGAACATTGAGGTTTGCCCTGATACATCGACTATGCTGACAGACTTCGGAATTATCTTACTTTTCCTGATCGCGGGCTTTGCGCTCTTGGGCGTCGTGCTGGGCATAGGACGTCTATTACGGCCTGATAATCCGAACCCTGAAAAAAATACTACCTACGAATCAGGAGAAGATCCGGTGGGCAACGCCAATATCCAGTTCAACGTGCGGTTTTATGTCGTGGCGCTTATTTTCGTACTGTTCGAGGTGGAGCTTGTATTCCTGTTTCCCTGGGCAGTAGTTTTTGGCCGCGAAGACCTGATCGCTCAAACGGACGGCCGCTGGGGTTGGTTTGCGCTCGCCGAGATGGCCGTTTTTGTAGGTATCCTGGCTTTGGGCCTTGCCTACGCCTGGGCCAAAGGATACCTGGACTGGGTACGACCTAAGCCCCACGTCAGTCAATTTGACTCGCCCGTACCTAAGGAGTTGTACGAGCAGCTGAATGAGCGATACGCCGGAGATGGTGGCAAGAGTATGGAGAAGCGAGGTAACTAATCGCTTTAGGCATTTGCCCACCCAAAGCGAGATACAGGGAAATCGTCAATCTTTCCGGCCAGTTGGGGCGTAGTTGTGACCATGCGAAAGATTTGTCTTTTTTTAATCGCTATGGGTTGTCCTTTTGTGGCAACAGCCCAGCGGATTGACCACACTGCTATCCAGCGATCCCAGTCAAGCGATGGTTACTTTCGCTTCCATTACGACAATGACTTTTTCTCCCGAAGCCTTACAGACTACTACTACACGCAGGGGTATAGTTTTGAAATGGCTCATCCGATATTTAAGAACAATCCTATATCCAGGGTACTTCTGCACTATCAGGGTAAGCCTGCTATCTATGGTTTGGCCTTCGAGCATTTTGGTTTTACGCCAACCAGTATAAAGAGTGACGAAATTTTGGCTGGCGATCGGCCCTTTGCCGGCGTCATTTTACTGAAATCTTTTTCAATTTCCGTTGATACAGTGCGGAGCCAGAGACTAAGCTCAGTCCTGAGCCTGGGTATGGTGGGTCCGGTGGCCTTTGCCGGTCAGATGCAGACCGCCATTCATCGCTGGTCGGGCGACCTAGAACCGCATGGCTGGCAATACCAGATTCACAATGACGTGGTAGTCAACTACGAGCTTAACCACGAAAAACAACTACTGGCTATCCCGGATTTTCTTTTACTCAATACCAACGCACAAATCCGGCTGGGAACACTTTCGGACAAAGTTCAGGCGGGCTTGACGCTTACGCTGGGGTACTTCGATTCAGCATTCAAGGCCTCTTCAAAATCCAGAAAGAAAGATTTTCAGATTTACGTATACAGTCAGCCGCTGGGTAGTTTGATTGCTTACGATGCTACGCTGCAAGGCGGGTTATTTAACCGCAGCAGCCCCTATACTTTACCAGCTGATGAGATTAACCGCTTCACTTTTCAGCACAATTATGGTCTGATACTAAAAGTCAGGAAATTTTACGCCGAGTACTACCGTACCTACCTCAGCCAGGAATTCAAGTCTGGGCGGACGCATGTGTGGGGCGGGGTGAAGCTGGGCGTCGCCTTTTGATCGGTGAAACAAATTGTACCTTAAATTTTTGATGTAGTTTTCATCCTGAACTATTTGCTAAAGATGCGGTTTTCTCCCCGTTAGCCAATATATTTAGCCCAACAACTAAAAAATCCCCAATTCACATGAAAAAGCAGTACAGTGTACTATTATTTCTCCTTACCGCCCTATTTTCTTTCGTCCAGGCGCAGAACGACGTAGTTGACAAGATCGTCAAGGAAGAAGAAACCAACTCTCAACTTAAAAATATTGCTCATGAACTGATGGACGGAATCGGACCGCGCCTCGTGGGTAGCCCGGGCATGAAAAAGGCCCACGATTGGGCGGTAAAAAAGTACGAATCGTGGGGCATTCCGGCCCGTAACGAAAAATGGGGCGAGTGGCGCGGTTGGGAGCGAGGAATTACCCACATCGATCTGGTGAGCCCTTGGGTCAAGACCCTGGCGGGTACCCAACTGGCGTGGAGTCCGCCTACCCCGAAGGGTGGTGTGAAGGCCGAGGTTATTATCCTACCAGAGTTTGCCGACTCGGTGGCATTCCAGAAGTGGCTGCCCAACGCAAAAGGCAAGTTGGTCATGATCTCGATGCTGCAACCCACCGGACGTCCCGACTACAACTGGAAAGAATTCTCGACGGAAGAGTCCTTTGACAAGCTCAAAAAAGAGCGTGATGAAATGACCAAGGCCTGGAATGAGCGGCTGCGTAAAACGGGCTTTGGGCGCCGTGAACTACCTGCCGCGCTGGAAGACGCCGGAGCCGTCGGGATCGTCACTTCCTACTGGTCGCAGGGCTTTGGAGCCAATAAGATTTTTAGTGCCTATACTAAAAAAGTACCCACCATTGACCTGAGCGTGGAAGACTACGGACTGGTGTACCGACTGGCTGAAAGCGGCGACAAGCCGATGATTAACCTGGTGGCGGAGTCGAAGGAAACGGGCGTGGTACCTACTTTCAACACCATCGCCGAAATTAAAGGTACTGAAAAACCCGACGAATACGTAATGCTTTCGGCCCACTTCGACTCCTGGGACGGTGGTACCGGCGCAACCGATAATGGCACGGGTACTATCACGATGATGGAAGCGATGCGGGTTCTGAAAAAGGTGTATCCCAATCCCAAGCGGACCATTCTGGTCGGCCATTGGGGCAGCGAGGAGCAGGGACTGAACGGTTCGCGCGCTTTCGTCGAAGATCATCCCGATATGATGCCGAAAATTCAGGCACTTTTCAACCAAGACAACGGCACGGGTCGCGTGGCCAATATCTCGGGCCAGGGCTTTGTAAATGCCTACGACTACCTGGGTCGCTGGCTCCGCGAAGTACCACGGGACATCACCAAAGACATCAAGTACGATTTTCCCGGCAACCCCGGTGGCGGCGGTTCGGACTATGCGTCTTTTCTGGCGGCAGGCGTACCGGCTTTTTCGCTGAGTTCACTGAGCTGGTCATACGGCAACTACACCTGGCACACCAACCTCGATACTTACGACAAGATCGTTTTTGATGATGTGGAAGATAACGTAATCCTGGCCGCGATTCTGGTGTATATGGCCAGTGAAGATGACAAAAGTACCAGCAAAGAAAGGCGTATCCCTATCGGTCGCAACGGCGAACCGACCTCCTGGCCCGAGCAAAGGTCGCCTACCAGAAAAGGAGGAGTAGAATAGTTGATCGTTGACGGTGAACAGCTGACAGTTTCGCGACGCAGAGTGGCATCATTCTTTTACCACGCAAATTTTATAAAAGAACTTTTTAGTGGCCCCTTGACGCGCTGTCAACTGTCCACTACTCACCGTCAACTTAATAAAAATGATCATTCAAATAAACACGGACAACCACATTACGGTACACGAAGCTTTTGAAGCGGAACTTAATGCGCTGATTAACGATAAGCTGAGCCGATTTAGCAAGCAGCTTACGCGCGTGGAAGTACATCTTTCGGACGAAAACGGCGATAAAGAAGGTAGTCAGGACAAGCGCTGCCTGATGGAAGCCCGCATGGAAGGCATGGAACCTATCGTGGTCATTGAGAAGCAGGATACGATTATGCAGGCTATCCGTGCGGCCCTCGATACGATGAGGACCACGCTTACTTCGGCGAAAGAGAAGGCCCGGAATTACTGATTTAATAATGTTTAGAAAAAAGTCCCGCTGAGAATCTCAGTGGGACTTTTTTATGCCATTAAGTACCTCATTTTCTGACCAATCGCTATCACCGCTATATTTGATTGTTTCATTTTGCCGCCAAGTCGCCCTGTTATTTTACAGCTTCTGTTCTCAGTTTATTCACAAATAAGTGCGCCCGCCGCGTGGGCTCAGGAAGACGGTAGCCTCCATCACAACGAAGCGTCAGATCGAGGGCCGTGGGCAGGTCGATGAGGTGACCGGGCGAGATAAAAACCGGATTGACTTTATTTTTAGTCCTCAGAGCCGCGCCGATGGTTTCGCCTTTGTGCACCATAGGCGACCAGTTTCCACGCTCAATGGCGGGTTCAGAGAAAGTACCCGTCAAAACCGACTTTCCACAGCCAAAAGTAGGGCGATTAAGCCACAAGCCCATGTGTGTTGCGATGCCCAGGCGACGTGGATGCGCCAGCCCGTGGCCATCAAACATCACTACATCGGGAACGGTTGTGAGTTTTTCCCAAGCTTCCAGCAAGGCCGGACCTTCGCGGAACGTCAGTAATCCGGGTACGTAGGGAAACGCCGTCGTGGTAACTACGCCCACTTCTTCCACGACTTCCAGCGTATCCAAACGCAATACTACGATCCCCGCGTAAACGATTTCCTCGTATTTATTGAAAGAAATATCGCAGCCTGCGATCGTCTCGGGCGGATTGGTCAGCGGTTCAATGACGATGTGCTGACGCAATTCTTCCTGCAACCCCACCGCTTCGGCGGGCGTAACGTTCCAGGGATGCAGAGTCAGGTGCGAAGCCATAATTTAGGGATGAGTGATGAGTGAAAACTACTAGTTGTCTATATACCAATAGATTAACGTAAAAAAATAATAGCCAACTGCCAATGGCCGAAAGCCGACTGCCCTCAGCGATGCTTCGTTACACCCACCTGTTCACAATAGGGCAGTACCGGGCAGGTGGAGCATTTGGGCAAAGAACCCGTGCAGATATGCTTGCCGAAGGGCATGAGAAGGCGGTTGATTTCTGTCCAAATTTCGACGGGTACTTTCTGTTCCAAAACCTTTAACGTCTGCTCGGGCTGGTTGGTGGCAACATAGCCCCAGCGATTGACGACGCGATGGACGTGTACGTCTACGCTGATGGCCTGGTGGCCTGCCGCCACGCCCAAGGCAAGGTTGGCGCACTTGGGGCCGACGCCTTTCAGATCGGTCAGTTTGGTAAAGTCGGCAGGCAGTTGGCCTTCGTACTGTTCTACGGCTGCTTTCGCAATTCCCATGATCGTGTTGACTTTCTGTTCTGGATAGGTACTGCCGTACAGAAGCTTATTAAGGCGTTCCTGACCCAAATCCAGTATTTGCTGCGGCGTACGGGCTTCGGCAAAAAGACGTAGCGACACGGGAATGGTTGTTTCGTCGAGAGTGCGGATGGAAACTACACAGGAAATCAACTGCTCAAACAGCGAAGTGTAGCCTCGCTCCGCCAGCTCAAACATGGCCGCTTTCGGATAGGGCCGAATGGCCTCCGCGACGAGATTGAGGATCTTTTTCAGATTAAAGTTCTCTTTCATTTCAAAATTTTCAGACTTTCCCGTGATTATCCCAATGGTCTTTGATGACTTTTCCCGCCTGATCTGTAATCATTGTGCGGACGAAGCGGTGGCCCTGGATTTTTCCGCTTTCGTTTTTTTTACCAATGAACAGCAGGATAGGATTCCCGGCTTCGTCGGTTTTCATAGCGGCATCATATCGCTCGAAGGTGAAATCGACCATAGCAGAGGGGGTGTAGGTCTTTTGTAGCTTTTTGAGCAATTTCTCTCCTATTTTCATGGCAACTAGTTTTTGGATAATAACTCGGTGGGTAACCTATATTTTGGTTTCTACGGAAAACTCGTCTAAGTACCGCAGCACAGCGCGTTCCTTGGCTTTGGCTTCCAGCATAATATCGGCCTGTTGGCCGTACAGATTTATGTAATCGTAAATGTAATCGGCATGGGCCACCTCACTCACCAGCGGCTCTTCGAACGCCCGACGAGAACTGGAATAATGTACAATAGGTGTAATGCCCTCCGGCCAAGTCGCAGTAGCGGCGGTCATAGCTTCTCTTTCGCTCCATTCGCCCGGATTGAGTTGATGGTGATGGTAGTCGAAAACCGCTGGAATGCCGATGCGCCGATGCGCTTTCAGCAAATCCTGCGTTGTGAAAAGATTGCCCCGGTCATCGTTCTCGACCGTTAGCCGCAGGCGAGCGGTATCGGGCAAGAGTTGATAATTATCGCAAAAACGATCGATAGCTGATTCCTTATCGCCGTAGGCGCCGCCCACGTGTAGATTTATTTTGGCGAAGGGACTGCGGGGCAGACCAAGCATATCCATGATCTCGCCGTGCTGGCGCAGCTCCTTAATAGTTTTCTGAAGTACTTCGGCCCTTCTGGTAGCCAACACATTAAACGGCCCAGGATGAAACGTCAGACGCAGGCCCGCATTCCAGGCTTTCTGGCCAACACGGCTTAGCACCTCGCGAATGGCAATAATGTCCGGCAGTTCACTGAATTCGTATTCGCTCATCCACGGAAACATATCGCTGCTCATGCGGTAGAGTAGCAACTGCTTTTCAATATTCCAATCCGTAATCTTTTCCAGATCCATGACATTCTTCAAAGCCAGTTCCGACGCGTAAGCTATGCCTTTGGCGGAAAAAGTTTTCTTAACCATCGTCCGATTGACGGTGATGTTACTTTCGGCCAGAAACATATTGATGCAGGCGTAACCAATGCGCATAAGGCAATTTTGAGTATTTTGGAATCTTAAAACGATTGTCAATAGGATAAAAAATTGTGCCGCTTAACTTTGTTTGTAATTAGGAAAAACATACAGCATCGCTTACTATGAAATATCTTACCCTCCTGTTCTGCTCTCTGGCATTCTCAATTCAGGCCCAAACCGCCCATGAGTACGAAATCGAGTTTCCCAACGCAGTTCATCACGAAGCACGGGTATCGGCTACCTTTCGCGGACTGGAACAAGAGGTACTTGCTCTCAGAATGAGCCGCACCTCACCGGGCCGCTATGCGTTGCATGAGTTTGCCAAGAATGTCTATGATGTAAAAGCCACCGACGATAACGGTAAGCCCCTCACTGTTACCCGGCCGAATCCCTACCAGTGGAATGTCAGCGGCCACAATGGTACCGTCAAAATTACGTATACCCTATTCGCCGACCGGGGTGATGGTACTTACTCACAGATCGACGAAACCCACGCCCACCTCAACATTCCGGCCACGTTTATGTATGCTCCCGATTACACTCAGCGTCCTGTTCGTGTGCATTTCAAACCCCGTACCGACCTGAACTGGAAAGTGGCTACCCAACTTCGTCCGTTGGGCGGAGACATGTATTCGGCCCCCAACCTGGACTATTTTATGGATAGCCCTACCGAAATCAGCAACTTCTCGATGCGGGAATTTACCGAAACTTCCAACGGAAAATCTTACACGATTCGCTTCGCGCTGCACCACGCAGGTACTGATGCCGAACTGGATACTTACATGGAAAGTGTAAGAAAAATCGTAGCCCAGGAAAAGGCCGTATACGGCGAACTACCCGACTACGATTTCGGTACTTACACCTTCTTGGCTTGCTACCTCGACAACGTATCGGGCGACGGCATGGAACACCGCAACTCGACGGTTCTTACAAGTACCCGCAGCCTGGCCAATGGCGGCCTGAACCGCAACGCAGGCACAGTGGCGCACGAGTTTTTCCATTGCTGGAACGTAGAACGTATCCGGCCCAAATCGTTGCAACCTTTTGACTATACCGAAGCCAACATGTCGGGCGAGCTGTGGTTTGCCGAGGGTTTTACGCAATACTACACAGGTCTGATGCTCTGCCGGGCGGGCGTAATTTCTCCTAAAGAATACGTGGATGGGCTGGCGGGTAGTCTCAACTACGTCATCAATTCACCCGCTCGCAAGTACTTCAATCCCGTAGAAATGAGCTACCAGGCACCCTTCGTGGATGCTGCCGCTTCCATCGATCCCGTCAATCGGGAGAATACCTTCATCTCGTACTATACCTACGGCAGCGTATTGGGACTAGCGCTGGATCTTTCACTACGGAACATGGCCGGAGATTTATCACTGGATGGCTTCATGCAGTCTGTCTGGAAAATGTATGGCAAACCCGAGATACCCTATACCGTGCGGGATTTGCAATTGGCACTGGAAAACTACGCAGGCGAAAAATTTGGTAAAGAATTCTTCACCAAATACATCTTTGATTCTCAAATGCCGGACTACAAAAAACTACTAGAGTCCGTAGGCGTAGATTTCCAGCAAGCAAACCGGGAGAAGGCCTACCTGGGAGCCTACCTGGATGTTCGTAATCAGGGAGCCACGCTGGTCGCTCAACCGATTGAAGGCAGCGCGGCTTACCAGGCTGGACTGGCCAAAGGCGACAAACTCACCTCGATTGGTGGCAAGCCCATTGCTGGCGACGCCAATTCGCAGAATCTGCTGGCGACCTACAAATCAGGCGATAAAGTAAAGGTTGATTTTGAAAGATTCGGAAAATCAGGGACAACTGAGTTGACGCTGGGAACGGATGCTTCTTACACGACAGCCTTGATTGAAGAAAAATTAGCTGCAAAAACCGGCGAAAAAAGGCAGGGCTGGCTGGGCGAAAAATAAAAGTACTATCGGCGTTATATTAACGCCGATAGTATTGGAAATAAGGTCTATCAGGCCGATACGCGTCGTCGCCGTAATAACATTACTACCCCAAAAGCTACGACGCCTGCTACCCCCGCCAGTATCAGACTCAATGTTGAATCTTTTTCTTCAACCTTCGGCGGCACAAATACCGGCCCGCTGGCATTTACTACGGCCGGGCGGTTGCGGTAGCGGCCCTGCGCTGGCAGGGCCAGACGGTAAAAGTTATCGGCCAGTTCGTTAAGTTCCTGCTGCATGGCTTTGCCGTACATAGGTTGTCCGTGTCCGGCAGCAACTACATTAGGCTTCAGGTCGGCCAGTTTCTGGACGGATTTTTCGGCAGCAACCCAGTCGTAGTTGGCAAAAGCAGGCGGACGATTGATTGCCCGCTGTTGTGTGGCGGTCGCCAGGGCAGACTCCGCTTTCACGGTAGCCAGCGCATCGCCCGCAATGAGTGTTTTATCGGCTTCGCGCCACAGACTTACATGGCCCGGCGCGTGGCCAGGTGTGTGAAGCCACCGCCAGCCATCCAGGCCCGGCACATGGCCATTGACCGGCAAAGGCACAACCCATCTCCGTATGTCGATAGGCGTCATCGGGAAAGTCCAGGAAAGAGAAGAAATTAACCCGCCGCCTACGGTCGGATCAGCGGGTGGATAAGAGGAACTACCCGTAAGATAAGGCATTTCCATTTTGTGCGCATATACCTGAATATTCCACTCCTGAGCCAGTTCTTTAACTGAACCCGCATGATCGAAATGACCGTGAGTCAGAATAATACAGGCCGGACGATTGCCTTCGCCGAATAGATCAGCGGCCATTTTCTTGACATTGCTTCCCGAAATGGGTAGGCCGGTATCTACAAGTACCCATTTGCCGTCCGCTTCATTTTGTACAATGTACACATTCACGAAATACTCTTTCATACCCCAAATGCCGTCCGCCACCTTGAAATATTCGCCTTTCCCTATCATTTTACCCCAATCCATGCCGATATATAGTTTATTTTATAAAAATTTTCCACCATAGCCTAGTTAAAAAATTGTGCCGCTCATGGGTTACGTATCTGTCAAAATCTTTCCGATGGGTATAGGGTACTTTCAGTTTCTGAGTTTTTTTGGAAAGGCTTACCAACCGCTGAAAACACTTCTCAAGAATCATAACTGATTTGATTTTTCGCTAAAAATGAAAACAAAACCGATCCCACGGTTCCCCCCCAGATCAGGTACCTGCTGCCTAGACTCATCGAACGCACGGCAAAACACCCAGTCGGCCAAGGCCACAAGTACATCATCGATATCGCATTTCAGACAGGAAAGCTGGAAAAGGCTCCATCTCCCCAAGATTTATTTATTTTTGAAAAAATTCAAGTCTTTTCTGCTCAAAATATTCATGAAAAAATATTTCCTGGTTTCGCTTTTCCTACTTCCAATCGCTGCTCTTGCCCAAAACCTCAAAGCCCCCGAGGTGAATATCATCGCAAAAGTGAAGACTGATATGCCGCAAACGATGGACTTGCTGAAGGAAGTGGTCAATATCAACAGCGGTACGCTCAATCACGCGGGTGTGAGGGCGGTGGGCGACGTCTTCAAACGCGAGTTTGACGCGATGGGATTCACCACCGAGTGGGTCACGCTGCCGGATTCGCTCAACCGCGCTGGGCATTTTGTAGCGACTCGCAAGGGGAATCAGGGTAAAAAACTCTTTCTCATCGGTCACCTCGATACGGTTTTTGAACAGTCTATGCCCTTCACGCCCTTTACCAAACTCAATGACTCCACGGCCACCGGGCAGGGAGCCAACGATATGAAAGGCGGTGACGTAATGATCGTGGCCGCCCTTAAAGCGCTGCACACTAACGGCTTACTGGACAACACCTCGATCACAGTATATTTTACCGGCGATGAAGAAAGCTCCGGAAAGCCTACTTCGGTAAGTCGCAAAGACTACATCGAACGTGCCAAAACCTGCGACATCGCTCTGGCCTACGAAACGGCCCAAAGTTTCGGCATTGCGGCCACGGCCCGCCGCGGCGCAAGCGGTTGGGAGCTAACTACCCACGGCCAAACGGGACATTCGTCGGGCGTTTTTGGAAAAAGCGCGGGTTACGGCTCCATTTACGAAGCTGCCCGTATCCTGAATGGATTTCGCGAAACGCTAAGCACAGAGCAGTACCTTACCTTCAACCCCGGTGTGATGGTGGGCGGCACCGAAGTGAGCTACGACCCAAAAACTGCGGAGGGAACTACGGTAGGAAAAACCAATATCGTGGCCCAAAAAACCATTGTCACGGGTGATTTGCGCTTTCTAACTGAAACTCAGAAAGAAAATGCCCGCGAAAAAATGCGGGAAATTGTGGCAAAAAATCTGCCCGGAACTACGGCTGAAATCGAGTTTAGCGACGGTATCCCCGGCATGGAGCCTAAGCCGGGCAACGCCAAAGTACTCGCCGTTCTGGACCAGGTCAGCCAGGACCTGGGCATGGGTCCCGTCAAGGCAGGCGATCCCGGTTCGCGCGGTGCGGGGGACATTTCCTATATTGCCGAATACGTGGATTGCCTCGACGGGTTAGGTGCTTCCGGCAGCGGTGCCCACGCGCCGGGCGAGACGATCAATTTAAAGGAGTATCCGGCCCTGATCCAGCGGTCGGCGTTGCTGATATACCGGCTGACGCGGTAGTATATTTTCCGGCCAAAAGCCTGTTGCTATTTTTCAGTTTTTCTCGCCTCGACTATGGCTTGGAATGGTCCGAATTTGTGCTGCTGCTCCGAAAATCGGTCGGCGTAGGGTCCATAGGGCGCATCGATCGGTTTTTTAGAAACATCTTTCCAATCGCTGCTCTGGTTTTTGTGCGGATGCGGACGGGAATTGACGAAGGCCGCCAGATCCCAGGCTTCCTCATCGGTGAGCTGGGGGGCGAGGTAAGTGGCACCAAAAGGCATGTTATTCTTCACGTAACCCGCGAAGGAACCGATCCGGTAAAGACCTGCACCATCGTTGTAGCTATTTTTCCCCCAGAGTGGCGGGTAGGTATATAGCCGACCATCGGCGGCGAGTTGTCCCTGACCGTCGGCACCATGACATAGCTGGCATTTGGCCGCATATAGTATCTCTCCTCTATCGGGATCAGCGGCGCGATCGAGGTAGGGTAGTTTTTGCAGGCCCGTGCCCTTGGGCGTTTCTCCCTTAGCTACGTTCTTCCCCAGCCATTTCATGTAGGCCACCATCGCCCGCATTTCGCGACTGTTGCTGTCAGGTGGAGTCCCGTTCAGGCTGCGCTCGAAGCAATCCGAAATGCGCTTGATCACGGATTCCACGGTGCCTGAGCGCGATCGGTACTTTGGATAAGTGGAAAACACCGCCGCGTAGTTATTACCCATAATTTTGGTGCCGGCTTCCAGGTGGCAATTCTGGCAATTCATGCCGTTCGTATTTTGCTTTATGCTGCCCTTCGGGCCAAGGTACTTTGCGGTGTGAGCTACTAAGTCGCGGCCGTAAAGAATCAACTCGCTTTCTTTATTTTTGGGTAAGTCTGCTATACTGGGCGATTGCCAGAGCGTGTCCGGTTCGGCAAAATAGCCATCCAGGTAAGTATCGGGAGTAGAAGTTGCCCGAAAATAAAACGCTGCCAGAAATCCGGCCGTGATAATCAGCGTGAGGGTAGCGCTTTTAATTGGTTCTGGCAAGCTGTTCATTCTGTCTGACTTTTAGAAAAAAGTAAAGATAAAAAAGCATCTTACTAACCAAAATCCAGGTACTTTGCTATTTGCCAATTAGAAAAATAACGCCCAGCCGCAGACCATTGAAATTTCCGAGATGTGGCTTTTCAAAGATATTCCGGTTGTACATTAGATCAATATTGAGGCGCCTGTTCACTCGGAAACTCAGCCCCAGTGCAGCTCCGGCGGTGAATCCATTTCCGGTGATTCTGGCTTCTTCGCCCGCAAAATAAGTTGCGTTTCCCGACTGAAAATTCCAGCCCGCCGATAGCTGCACGAATGGCTTTACGCGTCCGCTGGTGAAATAATAACGAGAAAACAGTTCTGGCGTAAAATACATGTTTCTCCGTTTCCAGGCCGGACCAGGGTACATACTGCTTGTGCCTGCCAGATTATTAGTGAAGCTGTGCTCCCCGTAAGAAAGCTGCAAACCAGCTAAAAGTCGTTTGGCCACAAAGTACCCTCCCTGTCCGGTAACCGACCATGTATGGCCGGTACTGACGGCGCCTCCAGACCAGCCCCCGGTACCGTTTATTCCCAAGTAGTAGCTGCCTGCCCCCATAGGAATAGAAGCATTGCTATTTTTTACGATTTCAGGAATTCCATTCGGCGTTTGTGCCAATAGCGGCCAGGTTGTCGAAGCGATTAGTACTATAAAGATCCGCAGACTTTTCATGAGCTAATGTTTTATCTATTAAACTATTGGACGATTATTATCTAAAAAACTACACAATTTCGCTTGCATCGGGTTTAAGGTAGAGAGCCTCGCCATCTGATTGGTTGGAAAGGAGAATGAAAAATCTACATCTTACGAAAAAAATAGTTGAAAGTCATGAAGCTATATCCCCTATTTCTGACGGTTGCATTTCCGTTGTTTTTGAGCTGTACCACTTCCTCCTCCCAACAAAAAAACACCGCTGAAACTACCGCCGACACCAGCGTGTATGGTCGGATAGATGCCTCTTACGATGGTATTGGCAAGACCTACTTCGGTCGCGAAATCGCGCACGTCATGGGTTTCGGCGGGGCGAGTTGGCTAGAGCGCGACGAACGGCAGGAAGAAGAGAACACCGCGCTGGCTATCAGCAAACTACCTATCACTGAGAGCAGCGTAGTGGCCGATATAGGGGCCGGGACGGGCTACTACACGTTCAGGATTGCGCCCAAAGTACCTCAGGGTAAAGTATATGCTGTGGATGTGCAGGATGAATCAGTCCAGTTTTTGAAGAAAAGAGCCAGGGAACTGGGCGTGGAGAATGTAGAGGTAGTTAAAGGCGACGCCCAATCACCCAACCTGACCGAAAATTCGGTGGATCTGGCAATTATGGTCGATGTGTATCACGAGCTGGAATTCCCGCACGAGATGTTACAGGCCTTGCGCCGGTCGCTGAAACCCGACGGCAAGATTCTGCTGCTGGAATACCGGGCCGAAGATCCCTCCATTCCCATCAAAAAACTACACAAGCTTAGCGTAGGTCAGGCCAACAAAGAAATGGCCGCCAATGGCTTCAAGCTCGTTCAACGGGGCGATTTTCTGCCGATACAGCATTTTCTGGTGTACCAGAAAGAGTGAGTTTATAGCCCGTAACTACGCCTGATTGTCAACGATCGACCAAGCACCGCAATCAACAGAACTACCTACATATCCAGGGCTGATTCATTCCCAAAATATGGCTTGATTATTGCTATATGCATAGCTTTTCTTCTTAAAATGGCCACGCACTTTTTTTAGGATCATAACCGACTGAAAGACAGATCCTAACATAATCCTATTTATTTTCTTTTAGAACTACCCTCTGGTTGCATTTTGGATTGATTTTTGCTGGAAATAGCTGGCAATATCTACCACCATTACCCTTCACGAATGCAGCCTTTTTACCAGAAGCGTTTCTTCCACTTTTGCTCGTGGAATGCAGGTCTCCTGTTTTACTTCATCATTGCGTTACTCATTACTGATCTGGCTCATGCCAATACTTCAAAAGATGATATTCCCACGCCGTCAGTAAGTGATGTTGCACGTTGCGGCCCCGGAAATGTAACATTCGTAGCCACCGGCTGCACGGCGGGTTATACCCCAAAATGGTACGACAGCAGCAGCTTGAACAATGAAATGAGTTCAGGTATCACTTTCACTACGCCTGTATTAAATAGTACTACCAATTATTTCCTCCTCTGCGTCGACGACGCCGATACCAGCCTTAAGAGTCCGGCGGTAAAGGCGACTGCTGTTGTAAATCCGGAATTGATCGTCACGCTCTCAGGCCGGGATTCCCTGTGCGACAATTCGTCCCTTGGATTTCTAGGTTCTCCTGCTGGGGGCAGCTTCTCACTTCCCGACGGGCCGACCAGTGATTTCTTTTCTATATCACGATTTAGTAGCGGAGATTATTTGGTGTTAATCGCTGGCTCAGGCGTACCAAACATCACCGTCAACTACACTTATACTGACCCGACTACTGGCTGTTCGGCCATGGCGACAAAAACCGTAACAACCTACCCGGCACCGAAGCCAAGCGTGAACAGCCCCACGATCTGTGAAGGAGAGACGGCTACCTTGACCGTCGAGAACTGCACGGGATCGCTTCAATGGTATGATGGAGTTATCAATAATACTTCCAAGAGTATTCAGGTCAGCCCTACGGTTACCACTGAATACCGGGCAAGTTGCAGCATGGGTGGTTGTGATAGTCTGACAATTGCCAAAGTAACGGTTATTCAAAAGCCTGATGCATTCATTAGCGGTCCCGATACGCTCTGCGCGAGTCGCCTGCCTTTCACCTACACAGGTACACCATCAGGAGGTAGTTTCGTTTTGCCAAAAGGATTGCCTGCTGGTGCTGCGACGGTAAGCGGAAACCTGCTTACAATCAATCCGGGTTATGATATTGTCAATACATCATTCAGCTACCAAAATACCGAATCTACTTATGGGTGTACAGCCACTGCGATGAAGTATATAACCATCACGCCTCCATTGGAACCAACTATTACCGAGTCTCTAACGCTTTGTGCCGGGGCAGTCACCAACCTACAAATCGAAAATTGTCCGGGAAAAATTCGGTGGAGCAGTAATGATTTTCAGCCGATTGACAACAAAACTCTTCCAATTATAACGGTGTCCCCAACCGTAACTACCGATTACTCCGTTCGATGTACTGTCGGCGGATGCGATACTACACTTACGACGAGGGTGATTGTGGATAAAGTGCAACCCACCCTAAGTTATTTTGATTCGTACTGTAGCGAGGACAAAAAAACTACGGGTCTGACGATCGTAACTTCTGATGACGCTACACTGACCACGAACATAGGTACTTTGGACGGCAGCAAGTTATATAACATACCTGACTACGAAACGCTAATCATTTCGTCTTCGCTGAATGGATGTACGGCTAAAATCTCTTTAACTTTTCATTGTGACTCTTCCTCAATTCCTAAATGCCTCAATAACCGCATTGATACAATCTCTGCCGTTGCGGCCACCTGTTCAGGCAACGTAATAAGTAATAATGCCCTTATTTTGATAGATGGAGTTTATGCCGATCGGTATACCTATGGCAGTACATTCGATGGCTTGCTTCCATACAGCCAGGCATCCGAGGTACTTGATTATCGAATTGAGATTACTGATTTGCCAAACCCTGCCAGCCCAGTGGGGCAAATTTACTTTGTACGTGCTTATTATGGTGGTGACTCATGTAGCTTTGACACCACCGTTGTGGTGCCCTATCGCGATTGTAGTATTCCATGCGTAAAACCGTATGCCGGCGAAGATATGTTTGCAAGAAGCTACACCGATACTTATGAGTCCGATTTCAGATTACCGCAAGCTGGTCCTCTTCAGAAATGGATAGCTGCGGCAACCAACCCTTCAGGGACGATAAATGCTGCGACCGGCCACGTGCAGGGTGTTTTGAAAAATGGGAAGTATACTTTTATTCTAACGGATGGAGGACCAGGGGAGTGCACTGATACCATGGTAGTTTACAGAGGATCTCAGGAGTTGGCTACGATTGTAACCTATTCCGACACTATTACGCTACCACGCTACCTCATCAATCAATACGATGATGGAAGCTACATTAATAACTACGGTGTCTGGTCAACACTACCGGGCAACTCAGCGACCCTGACCAATTACGGTTTAGCAAGTGGTTTGACTACTCCCGGAATGTATAAATTTGTCCTGAAAGCTCCTTACAATGTAAATTACCAGAATTGGCAGGATCAAACTTTGACCCTTACCTTCATCAAACTCGCCAAGCCCGACAACTGCCTCCCACAATTATGTGTTCCATTCTCATTAAAAAGGATGAAGATAGCTGCAAGGTAAAGTTCATAATTTTCCCCAAGTAACCAAGGATGCCAATGTCTCCCCCGAAAAGGCCTTTCTGGTCCCAAGAACGACGTAACTACTTCTTGATTTTTTGTCTGATCGCCCTGACGTTGTTCATTTTGGCTTACTTCCATGAAGTCGAGGTAGAACACGATGGATATAAGTTTTCTTTTCCATTAACCGTACAAAGCGCCAAAAGCTTATTTCACTTGAATAGAAAAGTTTCGAATGGAAGGATTGCGAGGCTGAATAGCGGAGGCTGTAAGGAAATTCAGGTTACTGTGGATGTGATTATCAAAGATTCCAGCCGAGCCAATAGGGTAGAAGCAGTGAGTTTCTACCACAGCGAGGATATGAAAACTTTAAAGGAAACTTTGGAAGGTCAATACGGGAAAAGTTTTGAGCCTGTGTATTATTATCGGAGCAACGAGGTGCACTACTATTTCATGCAACTGAGCGGGTTCGTGATCCTACTTTACCCTGCTAACCATAGTACCTGTCTCAACCAAGAGGCAACCCCTTATGAGCAGATGAAACGTTCCAATAAACTATCAGTAGTTGCTTTCACTCCACTTTTGACCGAAGAATATGAATTCAATGCTTTTGTTACACTGGATGGGTTTTGGAGAGAATAAAAGTAAGCAGGCATAGATAAGATCCCAAGACAGCTAGTCAAAATTGTAAAGCAATATAATCGAACGGCTTCCCAAACAAAAGGGAAGTCGCTTTTTTTGATAAAAGCCAGAATTGTCCCTAAAACACTTCTTTCTCCAAAAAACCATAAGATTTCCCCGAAGACTGACGTTTCCTTGTTACCTTTGAGGTTCGATGGGCGATCAAGCCGTTGTCAGTTTGCTTAAACCATTCGATCGGCCCGCTGTTTCTCTTATGTATCAATTCCTAATCTAATTTAACCCATGTACATTTTGTGTAAAAAACTCATTCATAACGGCTTGCTGGCGTTTGCGGTTTGCTGCGGCCTGAGCGTAGGCTTCGCTACGGCGCAGTCAGCGGGCGGCAAGCGGGTGCTGGTGTTTTCCAAAACCAAAGGCTACCACCACAATTCAATTGCGGCAGGTAACAAGCTCATCATGCGGTTGGGCAAAGAAAACGGCTTCGCCGTGGACACGACTACCAATTCTGACTTATTCACCGATGATAACCTCAAAAAATACAGCGAGGTTGTGTTCCTGAGTACGACGGGTGACGTGCTGGACGACCAACAGCAAATCGCCTTCGAGCGGTACATTCAGGCTGGTGGCGGCTACGTAGGCATTCACGCCGCCGCCGACACCGAGTACGACTGGCCTTGGTACAATCGCCTGGCTGGCGGTTGGTTTGCCAGCCATCCAAAGAACAATATCCAGACAGGCGAGGCTTTCGTCGTCAACCGCAACAATCCTTCAATGGAAGGTTTTCCCGACAAGTGGACCGTCAAGGACGAGTTCTACGATTTCAAGAACTTTAACAAAGATGTGACCGTACTGGTCAAAATTGACGAAAATAGCTATAAGGAGGGCAAGATGGGCGATGATCACCCAATGGCCTGGTTCCACGAATTCGAAGGCGGTAAGGCATTTTACACCAACTTTGGCCACACCGACGAGATGTACGAAAATCCAGTTTACGTTAAGCACCTACTGGGCGGCATGAAGTGGGCGATGGCCGACAAACTGGACTACACCAAATCACGGCCCGAAGAAAACCGCTTCGTACGCAAAGTACTGGTAGATCACCTGGACGAACCTACCGAACTGGTGGTACTCGACAACGGAAAAGTACTATTCACCGAAAGAAAGGGAGCCGTCAAACTTTACAATCCCAAAACCGGAACTACCGAACTGGCCGCTACCATTCCCGTTCACTTCCAGCGCGAGTATGGCCTGCTGGGTATCAATATTGACCCCGATTTCAAGAACAATAAGTGGGTGTATTTGTACTATTCTGCCGTCGATCCTGACAAAAATAACCGGCTGGTTCGCGTGAAATGGGATGATGCAACCAACAAGTTGAAACTTGATACCGAAGAGCTCTTGCTGAACGTGGCCGAAAACCGCATTGGTGGCCAGGATGATTGCTGCCATACCGGCGGCTCCATTGCCTGGGACAAGCAGGGCAACCTGTACCTGTCGACGGGCGATAACACCAACCCTTTCCAATCGAATGGTTTCTCTCCGAGTGACCTGCGTCCCGGACGCGAGAAATTCAGTGCCCTTAACTCATCGAGCAATACGGCCGATCTGCGCGGCAAGATTTTGCGTATCAAACCTCGTGCCGATAAAGGATATGATATTCCCGAAGGAAACCTCTTTCCCAAAGGTACCGAAGGCGCTCGGCCCGAAATCTACGTAATGGGCAACCGCAACCCCTACCGGATTGCTGTGGACCAGCGTACGGGCTACCTGTACTGGGGCGAGGTGGGACCGGATGCCGGTGAAGACAATCCAAAGCGTGGTCCCAGAGGACACGATGAAATCAACCAGGCCCGTAAAGCCGGGTACTTTGGCTGGCCTCTATTCGTGGCCGACAATAAGCCCTACCGACTGTTTAATTTTGCCGATAGTACTTCCGGTCCTTACTTCGATCCGGCCAAACCCGTAAACCCTTCAAACGAAATAAAAGGCTTGAAGAAGTTACCCCCCGCTCAAAAGGCCTTCATCTATTACCCCTACGCCGAATCGCCCGAATTTGGGGCAATCGTGGGTAAAGGTGGGCGCAACGCCATGGCGGGTCCGGTATACTACTATGATGATTATGCCGATAGTAACGTGAAATTTCCCCGCTACTACGACGGAAAGCTGTTTGCTTACGAGTGGATGCGGGGCTGGATCAATCCTGTAACCATGGCTCCAAATGGCGACTTCATTTCCATGGAGCATTTTATGCCTTCCAGTACTTTCAATCACCCTATGGACATGCAGTTTGATAAGGATGGTTCGCTGTACATGCTGGAATATGGCAGCAACTGGTTTGCGCAAAACGACGAGGCCCGTCTTACACGGATCACCTACAACGCCGGCAACCGCACACCGATAGCGATGGCCAACGTGGACAAAACTGTGGGAGCAGTTCCTCTGAAAGTAGCTTTTTCGTCCAAAGGATCAATGGACTATGATAAGGATGCTATCAAGTACGAGTGGACGTTCGGACAGGGCTTGCCCAAGAGTACGGAAGCCAACCCGACCTTTACCTACACCAAGCCCGGTGATTACACCGCTACATTGAAAGTGACGGATGCCAAAGGCAATATGGCGACATCGCAGGTTTCTGTCAAAGCCGGCAATGCCGTTCCTGACGTGGAAATCGCGATGAAAGGCAACAAATCATTTTACTGGGACGACAAACCGATTGCTTACGAAGTGAAGGTAAGCGACAAGGAAGATGGATCGCTGGCAAAAGGCGTGGATCAAAACGACGTACTGCTGACGGTAAACTACCTGGAAGGATTTGACAAAACCATGATTGCCCAGGGCCACCAGGTCAATACGGGTTTTGCCACGGGTAAGCGTCTGATTGAGTTGAGCGATTGTAAGGCCTGCCATAGTATCGATAAAAAATCAGTTGGGCCAGCTTACATCGATGTTGCCAAAAAATATCAGAAAGATCGTACTGCCACGAAAAAACTGGCAGAAAAGGTAATCAAAGGCGGCGGCGGCGTGTGGGGCGAACAAGCTATGGCGGCTCACCCACAACTGAAAGAGGAAGAAGCCGAAGATATGGTGAAATACATCCTGTCGCTTGCGAATGAGAATAAAGTAAAAAGTGAGCCGCTGCAAGGTACTTATGTGGCTAAATCTAAAGCAAAGGAAGGTTCGTACGTGTTTACGGCAAGCTATACGGATAAGGGTAATGGAGTGATCGGACCTCTGACAGGAAGTCAAACGATTGCCCTCCGTCCGGCCAAAATAAAGGCCAATACACTGGATGGTGGCAAAGCATATATGAAGTATAAGCTGCCCAGCGGCTCGGAGGTAGTAGTAGCTAACGGAAACAACAGTTACGCCGAATACAAGGACATTGACCTAACTGGCATCAGCAAGCTAAAAGCTGGCGTATTTACTGCCGAAGGCATGACTGCTGGTGGGACGCTGGAAGTACACCTCGACTCTCCACAAGGCCCAAAGATTGGTTCAGCAGATGTAAAACAGGGAACGATGGGCGAAGTGGAAATTCCGCTTCAGGTACCTGCTGATCGTCGCCAGCGAAATCTTTACTTGGTATTCAAGAATGCTGACCCCAAAGGAAAGCCTCTTTTCGCGGTAGATACGATTGAGTTTGTCAATGGAGCCATGTAATAAATGGTGAGTGATGAATGATGAATTATCATGATTCATCATTAAAAAGCGGACGCCGGGAAAACCCAGCGTCCGCTTTTTTACTATTTGTCAGTCTGAGCGTAGTCGAAGACCTCCTTCTATATTCCCAACACCTTTCGGTTGAAGTCTTCATCAGCACCAGCGCTGGCAAAGTCGTCAAAGGCTTTGTCGGTCACTTCGATGATGTGGCTTTCAATGAAAGGTGCTCCCTCCGCGGCTCCCTGGGCGGGCGATTTGATGCAGCACTCCCATTCCAGCACAGCCCAGCTACCGTAGTCGTACTGCGAGAGCTTGGAGAAAATACTGGAGAAATCGACCTGCCCGTCACCCAGCGAGCGGAAGCGTCCGGCACGGTCAGCCCAGCCCGCAAAACCGCTATATACACCCTGGCGTCCCGTAGGATTAAACTCTGCGTCTTTTACGTGAAAAGCCTTGATGCGGTCATGATACAGATCGATGAAAGCCAGGTAGTCCAGTTGCTGTAACACAAAGTGGCTGGGGTCATAGAGAAGATTGGCACGTGCGTGACCATCGACCGCATCCAGGAATCGCTCGAAGGTCGCGCCATCGAACAAATCTTCGCCCGGATGCAATTCATAACAAACATCGACTCCGCAATCCTCGAAAGTATCCAGAATCGGTTTCCAGCGCTTGGCCAATTCCGCAAAAGCTGTTTCTATTAGACCCTGCGGACGCTGTGGCCAAGGGTACATATATGGCCACGCCAATGCTCCCGAAAAGCTGGCGCAGGCAGTCAGCCCCAGATTCTGGCTCGCTTTGGCAGCCATTTTGAGTTGCTCAACCGCCCAGGCCTGCCGTGCTGACGGGTTATCGCGCACCTCGGGTACAGCGAAGCCATCGAACATGGCATCGTAAACCGGGTGAGATGCTACGAGCTGCCCTTGGAGGTGCGTGGAAAGTTCGGTCACCTCAACGCCAATGTCTTTCAATTTGCCTTTGTACTCGTCGCAGTACGTTTCGGATTCAGCGGCTTGTTTTAGGTCGATGCAACGAGAGTCCCAGGTAGGTATCTGTATGCCTTTATAACCTAAATCGGCCATGTAGCGGGCAATGCTTTCTAAATTATTAAACGGGGCTTCATCGCCCATAAACTGGGCCAAAAAAATCGCGGGGCCTTTAAGGGTTTTCATAGTTTTTAATTTTGAATTAGTGAATTTTGGAATGTCGGAATACATTATTCCGACGTCCGATAGCTTAAATATTCATGTATTAGAACGGGTTGAACTTCTGGCTTTGGAAAGAATTTTTAGAATTTCAAATGTCTCAGCTTTGAGCGAAACGAGTTTCTTTTCTTCGACAATTCCAGCTTCTTCCAAAATTTCTAACCAAAATAACGATTCATCTGCTTCCTCGATCGTGATCGAAAGTTTGGAAAAAAACTCGGCCTTACTCCTTGCTCTGCATGATGCCCGATAATTGGCACCCGTCGAGGTAGCTGAGCGCAAAAGCTGCTTCCCAATTATGCGTGCTTCCTCAGTTGACGGCAAAGCTTGGTAAAGTTTGATGTGCCGAAGTACCAATTTTTTGGTTCTCTCACGCATTGCCTCAACAAAATCAGCTCTCGCCTGATATTCGTACTCAGCGCTTTCTTCAACCCACCAATCTTTGTCCATAATAATTTAGAATGCCAGACGGGGTCGCCCGGCGATTCGGCGATTAGTGATTGCAGGAATAATGTATTGAGTAAAAACTTGCGAAAGCAACATTCATTAATTCCGACATTCACTAATTCCAAATTAAACCTCCACCCATTTTTCGCTCCGGGCACTTTCCAGAATCTTCTCACAGATCAAGAGCTCACGGTAGCCGTCAGCGAAGGTTGGGAAGGTAGGATTATCGGGTTGCTTTCCAGCTTCGATGGCAGCGTAAACTTCCTTGAACATCTGCTTGGAAGTGTCGGGGAAGCCCTCATTATGGCCACCGGGGAAAGAGATAACGGAACTGGCTTCTTTGTGAACGAGCGAAGGGTCGCGCATAAGTACTTCATTATAACCGTCGCGGTTGCCAATCCAAAGTTCGTTGGGACTTTCAGAATTGAAACTGAACGTTTTCTTGGAACCCGATATTTCCAGGCTCATGCGGTTCTTACGGCCCGCCGAAACCTGCGAAACCGTGATAACGCCCCGGTTGCCATTGTCAAAGCGTAGCAAAACGTTGGCGTGATCTTCTGTATTGATGGGTACGTCGGCGTAGTCTTCGGGTTTCAGAATTTTACCCGAGTAGGTTTCCACTTCCTTGAGCGGCTTCTTACGGGTTTTATGGATGGTGTTGAAATCCGCCATTACGGCCACAGTTTTCAGCCCGGTGATATATTCCAGAATATCCATCAGGTGAGAACCAATGTCGGCAATGGCGCGTGAGTCACCGGATTTGTCAGGTTCCAGCCGCCAGTTGTAGTCGGTTTCATAGAACAGCCAGTCTTGTAAATAAGACCCAATTACGGAATAGACCTCGCCGAGTTCGCCTTTTTCCCGCATTACTTTCATCTGCCGGGCGAGTGGGTAGTACCGAAGGTTGAAATGCACGGCGTTTACAAGCCCCGTTTTGGCGGCTAATTCTACCAGCTCCTCGGCTTCGGCAAGATCTTTGGCCAGGGGTTTTTCGCATACTACATGTTTTCCTGCTTCCAGAGCAGCCTTGGATTGGGAATAGTGCAGGAAATTGGGAGTGCAGATATGAACGCACTGAATATCATCCTGTTTCAGTAATTCATCGAAAGTGTAAGAACGCTCGATACCCAGCGATTTCGCTTTGTCAGCGGCGAGTTCTGCCGTCACTTCGCAAAGTGCCACGACTTCGACATTGGGTAAGCGACGCAGTGCTTCAATGTGGGCGGGGCCAATGAATCCGGTTCCTACTACTCCTACTTTTACTTTTGCCATTGATTTCAAATTTTACGGGGCAGCCCCGCTGTGAGAGAATTATGAATAAGTGAATAATACATTTTGCAAGCATTAGGCGGTCCGCTTCTGCTTCCACATAGTGTAGAGAAGCGCGGAGGTGGCGGTCAACGATACCAGCGCCGCAATCCATGGGACAGATTCATTATTTTCTATATTATAGTCTACCATTTTCTGGTGATAGAGATACAGCATCAGCACCATGAATCCGTTATTGACGAAGTGAGCAAATATGGCAACCCATAAACTACCCGACCAATAATATAAATATCCAAACAAAGCACCGAGTAACATTCGGGGAATGAAACCATAGAACTGCACATGAATAGCGCTAAATAACGCGGCAGCGACCCAGATCGCCAGGTGTGGATTGACCCAATGCTCAACCAGCTTGCGCTGCAACACACCCCGGAAAAGTACTTCTTCACCGATAGAAGGAATTACTGCTATTACCAAAAGCGCTATGGCAAATTGGCCGGGTGAGTCAAAATCGGTCATGAAAGTAGTTATCCCCTCCAGCTGGTCTTCTTTTTCGCGCATCCATTGCTCTACTCCGCTCAGGAAATCTGGTAGAGTCATTCCCTGATTCCATTCGATGATCAGACTGTTGAGCGGCATGAAAGCCAGTACAACAAGCAGTGTCAACCCCCAAAACTGTGGTGGCGTGAAGGCTCGCGTTTGGAAATCTGGCAAACTACGCCGCTCGATGTACGACCAGTACAAAAGCGGTGGAATCAGATAGGTTGAGACATGTGCCGTGGCCTGTAAAATCATTAAGCCGTACCAGCCATTAGGTACTGTCTCGGGTGACTGAATGAGCGTGGATACAATTTCTATCCCCGCCATCTCGTCTCCACTACCCAAAAAATTCATGAGAAAAAGCACGGCCAGCATATTCCCTACTGACATACCCACCAAAATAAAGCCTACCAGAACCAGAAGGCTGCGCCAGGTGTTGGGAACGCGTGAAGGCAAGGAAATAGAGGGATTGTGTTGCATAATTGGCGTAAATTTACGGGATTATTGTTTAGTTGTGGAGTTGTTTAGGGTTTAGTTGGTTATTCGTTTCATTGCTTATTCAAGAATAAAATTACCGGTTGTGTATTGACAAGGCGCATTTGCATTTCTGCCAGCCATTGTGATTATTTTAGGCCCTGTTTTCTAAATAACTAAACGTTTAAACAAATAAACGATTTATCAAGTGGTAAAAATTGGAAACATAACGCTTCCCGACTTCCCGCTCCTGTTGGCGCCTATGGAAGACGTGAGCGATCCGCCTTTCCGGGCCGTATGCAAGGAAAAGGGGGCCGATCTGATGTACACGGAATTTATTTCGTCCGAAGGGCTGATTCGTGATGCGGCCAAGAGTGTGCAGAAACTCGATATCTTCGAATATGAACGTCCCATTGGCATTCAACTATTCGGCAGCGACGTCGAAACCATGCGCTCCTGCGCCGAGATTGCTACCAGGGCGAATCCTGATTTGATTGACATTAATTATGGCTGCCCGGTCAAGAATGTCGCCTGCCGGGGCGCGGGAGCTGCGCTGTTGCAGGATATTCCCAAAATGGTACGCATGACCGAAGCCGTTGTCAAAGCCACGCACTTGCCCGTGACGGTGAAGACACGGCTGGGCTGGGACGACAGCACAAAGAATATCCTGGAAGTAGCCGAACGATTACAGGACATTGGTATTCAGGCCCTGACTGTTCATGGACGTACCCGGGTACAGATGTATAAAGGCTCAGCCGACTGGACCCTCATTGGCCGTATTAAGGAAAACCCGCGCGTCACGATTCCGATATTCGGCAACGGCGACATCGACAGTCCGCAGAAAGCACTCGAATACAAAAACCGCTACGGCGTGGACGGCATCATGGTGGGCAGAGCATCCATTGGCTATCCCTGGATCTTTGATGAGATAAAGCACTACTTGGCTACAGGCCAAATGCTGACGCCCCCTACCCTGACCGAGCGGGTAGAAGTCTGTCGCCGTCACCTGGAATTCTCGGTGCGCTGGAAAGGCGAAATCACCGGGATTTTTGAAATGCGCCGCCACTACACCAATTATTTTCGGGGACTCGATCACTTCAAACCCTACCGTATGCGCCTGGTGCAAAGTATGTCGTTCGACGAATTGAATGACATTTTGAACGAGATCAATGAAGTATTCAGCGAAGTAGAGTCATTTGCCCTATGAGCAACAAGACAACGACTCCCGAAAACTCTGCTCCGTTGCTGGCGTGGGGTCTACTTGTTTTGTTGGCTTTGGTATGGGGTAGTTCCTTTATTTTAATCAAGAAAAGTCTGCATACTTATTCCGTTACCGAAGTGGCCGCCGGAAGAGTATTTCTGGCCTTCGTCTTTTTCATTCCGGTACTAATCCGTAGCTGGAAGACGATCCCCAAGTCGCTTATGGGGTTATTTTTTGTTTCCGGCTTATTGGGTTACTTCCTCCCGGCTTTTCTTTTTGCCCGAGCCGGCAGCGAAATCACCAGTGCTTTGGCTGGTACACTCAATGCCGTCAGCCCAATGTTCACCATGCTGATCGGGGTACTTTTTTTTGCTAAAAGTACCCACCGGATGCAGATTTTAGGGCTGGTCATTGCCCTGGTTGGCGCACTTATGCTGATTTTCACTAAGGCAGGAGTAGCCATCCCCGAAGTTAATTTCTATGCTCTTTTCATTGTTTTGGCCACAGTCTGCTATGGTACCAACATCAATATTGTGTCCAAGTACTACGGCAATTTATCCCCCGTTGTGTCGACGGCCTGGATCTTTGCGGGCGTAGGACCGCTGTCGCTGGGCATATTGCTCTTTACCGACTTTTTCGAAAAAATGGCCCAACCTGCTAACCTGCTGCCTTCGGCTTACCTGGTAAGTTTGGGGGTACTTGCTTCCGGCCTGATGTCGGTACTTTTCAATCGGGTCATCCAATTATCGAGTGCAGTCTTTGCGGCCTCGGTTACGTATCTGATGCCCATTGTGGCCCTTTCCTGGGGCTTGCTGGACGGCGAACTCGTAGGCATTCAGCAATGGGCAGGCACGGCGGTTATCTTAGTAGGGGTCTATATGATCAATCGGAAACGAAAGGCGCGTAAAGTAGTTATGGAGCCAGAGCATAGTTTATAAAAAATTAATACGAAATGCTGAAAGTCAAAGTCAACGGATCGGAGGAGTTCGAAGTCAAATCCCAAAAAGACGGATGGTATCTGGATGATAAACTATTCGACGGTGATATAGCGCAGCTTGGCCCGCACCACTACCACGTCATCTGGCAAGACCGTTCCTTTCATGTTGAAGTGGTGGAACAGGATGCTAATACCAAACAAGCCTCCCTAAAAATCAATGGCCAAATCCTCACGACTACGGCCAAAAATCGTGTCGATCTTCTCTTGGAGAGCATGGGTATGAGCCAGGCAATCAGCAACAAGATCAACGAAATAAAAGCCCCCATGCCCGGCCTCATTCAGAGCATCGCTGTGCAGGAAGGTGAAACCGTCCAAAAGGGGGACACACTATTGGTATTGGTAGCCATGAAGATGGAAAATGCCATCAAAGCTCCCGCCGAAGCAACGGTAAAAAAAATCAGGACTGAGGCTGGCAGCAGTGTCGAAAAGAATCAGGTATTGATAGAGTTTGCCTGATCGGCTTGTAATTATGCCCGTCTAATCTTTATTTTGCGCGACCAATTCCCCCAATTTCCACATGCCCCAGCCCAAGTACAAGCGAATTCTCCTCAAACTCAGTGGCGAAGCCCTCAACGGAGGTGACAAGAGCCAGGTCATAGATTTTAACGTGTTAGATGATTACTCCCGGGAAATTCGCCGGGTTTACGACGCCGGCGTAGAAATTGCTATCGTCATCGGCGGGGGCAATATCTTTCGCGGAGCTTCCGTTGAAAAATCTGGCATCGACCGTGTACAGGGCGACCATATGGGCATGCTGGCCACGGTCATCAACGGAATGGCTGTGCAAAGCTCACTGGAAAAACATGGAATGGTAACACGGCTGATGTCGGCGATCAAGATGGAGCAGGTCTGCGAACCACTGATCCGCCGCCGGGCGATCCGCCACCTCGAAAGAAAGCGTATCGTGATTTTCGGTGCCGGAACGGGTAACCCTTACTTCACGACTGACACAACAGCGGCTCTGCGGGCCATCGAGTCGGAGTCGGAGCTGGTACTGAAAGGTACCCGCGTAGATGGCGTCTATACGGCTGACCCCGAAAAAGATCCGCTGGCCATTAAGTACAAGCACCTATCCTTTGATGAAGCATTAGCTAAAAATCTGAAAATAATGGATATGACCGCCTTTGCTTTATGTAAGGAGAACAATCTACCCATCATAGTCTTCGATATGAACAAACCCGGTAACCTCTATAACCTGATCATGGGTGAAGAAGTGGGGACCCTGGTATCGAGTGAAGCTTAGAAAGTTTAATTTTGAATGTGTGATTGAGAGAGTTACTGAGTGTTTGATTCAGCATTATGTTCTCCCAATCACTCATTCGCTCATTCAAAATTGAAAATGGAAGAAATAGAAATTTATCTTGAATCGGCTCAGGAAACAATGGATGGAGCCCTCAAACATCTGGTTATTGAACTAGGTAAAATCCGGGCGGGAAAAGCTTCCCCCCAAATGCTGGATGGTATTCAGGTTGATTATTATGGTTCACCATCGCCACTGCAGAATGTGGCGTCGGTCAACACACCGGATGCTCGTACACTGGCAATCAAACCCTTCGAGAAAAGGCTCATTCCTGATATCGAGAAGGCTATTCGCAACAGTAATGTAGGTCTCTCGCCCAGCAACGACGGCGAAATCATCCGCTTGTCGGTGCCTCCCCTTACCGAAGAGCGCCGGCAGGAACTTGTCAAACGTGTCAAGCAAGAAGTTGAGACGGCCAAGATAAATGTTCGCAACGTGCGTCAGGATGCAAACAACTCCATCCGCAAATTGACCAAGGAAGGCGTGTCAGAAGACATGGTAAAAATCGGTGAGGACCGCGTCCAGAAGCTGACGGATGAACATACCGACAAAATCGACAAGATTTTCGAAGCTAAGGAAAAAGATATTATGGAAGTATAAAAATGGCCATAAGACATCATATGGTTTATCTGAATAGGTTCTTTTTGGTGTTGCCAATTTCAATCCATTTCTTCTACACAGAAACGCCCTTCCGCAATGGAAGGGCGTTTCTATATTCTTTGCCTGAAAGCTGCATTAGATTATTATTAATTATCCCTAAGCTCGTTGACCAACTGATAATTTAGGCTTGGTTCAATACAAAATCCAACTTGTCAAAAATCAGGCGCACAGCTTTGGCAATATGGTCGGGATCGCGGTCAAAAGTATTACCGTCGGTCAGGCCACTTGCGTACCCCTGCCACACAACTACTCCTTTTTTTGCATCGACCAGCTGTACCATTACAGTACCTTTGTCCAGGTAGTACTCATTGTCGTTTTCATTGATAGACGAAGAAAAAGGAATATTTCCTAAGCGATTATTGGTTACTTCGTCAGTACCCCAATAATTTTCATCGTGAAAATAGCCATCAGCTTCCTCAACAGTTATTGGCTTTTCAAAAACCCGGAAATTCACGAGAATATCAGGATTGCGCTGATCCATGTTCATATTTCTCGACTTCAACTCGTGAGCCACCGCTTCCTTTATTTTGCTCTTTAGAGTCAAATCATTGATAGCATACGCTAAACTAGTAGTAGTAGTCACGTGTTTCGCCCAAGCGTATTTCTTGTAGCTGTCGAACGGTGCAGACAAGTCCTTGTCAGCAGTTATGGTATAGCGTTGGGCCAGCAATGGGGTAGTTAGTAATGCTAAAAGTAGGATTAGAATTTTATTAAGTGGTTTCATGGTATATTAGTTTTGTTATAAATGGAATAAAACATCGTAAAGTGACAGTACCCTCATAATCAAATACTAACACTTAGTTTTATTTCAAAAAACTTTGTTCCTTCCGCTATATAGATATCTTTAATACTATTTTCTATACGTATATGAGGAGATTCCTTTACGGTCTGTTTCGGCTATTCCACAGTTCTAATATTGCCAGCACTTGTTCATTTCGCCAGGTATTAATCCGGTACCTTGCCCAAATTATTCATTATTCTAAATAAGAATCCCTTCTGGCTTAGAAGGGATTCTTCACATTTCACGGGTATAGTCAGGCTTTCCCGCTCAACAATTGTAATGGCAAATTCCACCTTTATTTTAATACCATATCGTACTTATCGAAAATGAGTCGTACCGCTTTGGCGATGTGGTCAGGAGTTTTGTCGAAAGCATCACCGTTTGTTAGTCCGCTCGCGTATCCCTGCCATACCACCACGCCTTTCTTGGCATCAACTATCTGCACGACAATCGTTCCTTTATCAAAATAGTAGTCCTCATCCTGTTCGTTATATGAACTGGCCAGGGGCAGGGAACCTGGGGAAGGATTTCTAACTTCCTTGCTTCCCCAGTATTCATTATCGTGAAAATAACCGTCGAGTTCTTTCACCTTAATGGGTTTTTCAAACACCCGGAAATTGACCAGCATATCAGGGCTTTGTTCGTTCATAGTGACATCGCGCGAAGCCAGTTCGTGGGCCACTGCATCCTGGATTTTTGCTTTCAGCACTATATCGTTAATAGCGTAGGCCAGATTACTGGCTGTCGTCACGTGCTGCGCCCAAGCGTAGGTTTTGTATGTATCAAAGGGGGCCGATTCGTCGGCATCCGAAGTGATCGTGTAACGCTGTGCCAGGAGCGGGTTAGTTGCCAGCATGATCAACAGCAACAGAATTGATTTCGACTTTTTCATGATTCTTATTATTTTGATTTTGTGTAGAAATTAAGAACAGATGCCCAGGCTGACAACTCTTTCAAATTGTACCTGGCATCTATTTAATCGGATCGAAAAACTCATTCCTGACTATCCACAAAAAAGCATGTAGCCATTATTTTAATGACAATTTAATTTGGGTAGGCTTATCCTTCAAGCAGTAGTTTTACGCAAAAAAACGCCCTTCCGGCTACGGAAGGGCGTTTTTGGCTAAGTGCCTTTTTCACCGCCACAGGTGCCAGACCTCGCCTCTACACACCTTTACTGAATGCTTCAAATTCCCGGTGCTCCGAATCTTCGTAGAGTCGCTCCTCGGGCAGGTTTTTGAAGTACTCATAGGTAATTTTCAAACCTTCGTCACGCAGTACTTTCGGTTCCCAGTCCAGTATTTCGCGGGCTTTAGAAATATCCGGTTGGCGCTGCTTGGGGTCGTCCTGGGGTAGTTCCTTATAAATTACTTTTTGATCTGTGCCGGTAAGCTTGATGATTTCTTCGGCAAACTCCTTAATCGTTATTTCTGACGGATTGCCGATGTTCACGGGATAAGGGTAGTCGCTCAAAAGCAAACGGTAAATACCTTCTACCAGATCTGACACGTAACAGAAAGAGCGTGTCTGCGATCCATCGCCAAAAATCGTCAGGTCCTCGCCGCGCAGAGCCTGGCCAATGAATGCCGGCAGCACACGCCCGTCGTTCAATCGCATCCGGGGACCATAGGTATTGAATATCCGCACGATGCGCGTTTCCAGACCGTGGTACCGATGATAGGCCATCGTGATGGCTTCCTGATAGCGTTTGGCTTCGTCGTAGCAGCCGCGCGGACCAATGGGGTTCACGTGTCCCCAGTATTCTTCGGTTTGCGGATGTACGAGTGGGTCTCCATACACTTCCGACGTTGAAGCGATAATAAAACGCGCCTCCTTGGCCCGGGCCAGCCCCAGTAGATTATGGGTTCCCATGGCCCCTACTTTCAGAGTCTGGATTGGGATTTTGAGGTAGTCGATCGGGCTGGCAGGAGAAGCGAAATGCAAAATGTAGTGCAGCTCACCCGGTACATGAACGAATTTGGTAACGTCATGATGATAGAACTCAAAGTTTGGATGCGGCATCAGATGTTCGATGTTACGCATGTCCCCAGTTATTAAATTGTCCATCGCGATGACGTGATGGCCTTCTTTGATAAAACGGTCGCAAAGATGAGACCCCAAAAATCCGGCTGCCCCGGTAATAAGTGTACGCTTCATTATACTATTTAGAATGTGACAAGCGGTCAACTGCCGCCTTTAAAAATGAAAAAGCACCTTAACTATTAACTACCAATTGCTCACTATTCATTGAATAAACTGCCTCTCGGCCAATGCTATAATAGGTATAGCCCATTTCGCGCATTACGTCCAATTCATAGAGGTTCCGTCCGTCGAAAACCACTTTGTTTTTCATTAGTTTATCCATTTTTTCGAAGTCCGGGGTACGGAACTGCGGCCATTCGGTAAATATCATCAGAGCATCGGCATCGTCGAGAGCTGCGTAAGGCGTGTGACAGAACGTGACCTGATCGCCCAGAATACGCTTTACATTGTCCATGGCTTCGGGGTCATAAACAGTAATTTTTGCGCCCGCGGAAAGCAGAGCCTTGATATTTTCCAGTGCCGGAGCTTCGCGAATATCGTCTGTGTAAGGCTTAAACGCCAGTCCCCACACGGCAATGGTTTTGTCTTTCAGATTGCCCTCGAAGTAATCCTGTACCAATGGCATCAGCCGCTTCTTCTGGTCTTCGTTTACGGCCATTACCGAATTCAGGATACGAAAATCATAATCGTAATCGCGGGAAGTTTTTGCCAGAGCCTGCACATCCTTAGGAAAACAACTACCCCCGTAGCCGATCCCGGCGAACAGGAATCGCTTACCGATGCGGCTGTCGGTGCCGATGCCACGCCGGATGTCGTCTACATTGGCCCCTACCCTTTCACACAGATTGGCGATTTCGTTCATAAAAGTAATTTTCATCGCCAGGAACGAATTGGCCGCGTACTTAGTCATTTCGGCAGAACGCTCGTCCATGAAAATAACCGGGTTGCCCTGCCGCACCAGCGGTGCGTATAGTTTTTCCATCGTTTTCTGGGCTTTGGGCGAATTGGTACCTACCACCACGCGGTCAGGTTTCATAAAATCTTCAACGGCAACACCTTCCCGTAGGAATTCCGGGTTAGATACTACGTCGAATTCTACTTTGGCATTTTTTGCGATTGCCGCGCGTACTTTCTCCGCCGTACCCACAGGAACGGTACTTTTATCCACGATTACAGCGTACCGCTCCAGCAAGGGACCAAGGTCATCCGCAACTTTAAGTATGTACTTCAAATCAGCGGAACCGTCTTCGCCGGGCGGGGTAGGCAAGGCCAGGAAAATGATCTGCGCTTCTTTAATCCCTTCGGCCAGATTGGTCGTAAATTTCAGACGCCCTTCTGACACATTGCGATCGAACAGCACATCTAGTCCCGGCTCATAAATAGGGATTTCTCCCTTGACGAGGCGACCGATTTTATTCTCGTCAATATCGACACAAATGACCTGATTACCAGTTTCGGCAAAGCAGGTTCCTGTTACCAGACCGACATAACCGGTCCCTACGACTGCAATTTTCATTGGATTGGAATGATTAATGTAAGGTAATTGATTGTGCTTTTCTTGACCGCCAGAGGACTTAGTCTGCCAAGTACTTTTTGAGAGATGAGAGGTAAACTATGTCTCAGATTTGTACTTTATAAAGATTACTCGCTGTGGCAGGTCAAAATTAGTTCTTTTTCCAGGAAAAAAAGAGTCAGGGAAGCTATCAGTTGCTGGCATTCAGCGTATAGTGCCTGTTCTGCCATAACTTTACTTCCCGGCTATCGTTTTAATACTGTAATTTGCCCAAAAATTTACACTTCATCAACTTGAATACTACTGAAATGACTACTGAAACCGCCGAAAATCAAGCCTTAATAGAAGAAACCGTTCGCGATTTTGCCGAGAGGTATATTCGCCCCAACATTAGGGAATGGGACGAAGCGCAGTTTTTCCCCGCTGAAATCATGCACCAGATGGGAGAACTGGGCCTTATGGGAATTTTAGTACCCGTCGAATACGGTGGATCGGGGCTAGGCTACCGCGAGTATGTGGCCGCGCTCATTGAGGTATCTAAGGTCGATCCTTCCATCGGTCTTTCGTTGGCGGCTCACAATTCACTCTGTACCAATCATATTTTGATGTTCGGTAATGAAGACCAAAAACAAAAGTACCTGCCCAAATTGGCATCCGGCCAATGGATTGGCGCCTGGGGGCTAACTGAGCCCAATACAGGTTCTGACGCGGGAAATATGCGAACAGTTGCCGTTAAAGAAGGCGATAATTGGATACTGAACGGGTCAAAAAATTTCATCACTCATGGCAAAAGCGGCAACGTAACTGTCGTAATTGCCCGTACGGGTGAGGCCGGCGACAAGCACGGAGCCACGGCCTTTATTATTGAACAAGGTACACCGGGCTTCACGGCCGGGCGCAAGGAAGACAAGCTTGGCATGCGAGCCTCTGAAACCGCTGAACTGATTTTTCAGGACTGCGTCATTCCTGACAGTCAACGTCTTGGGGAGGTAGGCGAAGGCTTTATTCAGTCGCTCAAAATTCTGGATGGTGGACGCATTTCCATTGCTGCGCTGAGCGTCGGTACTGCGGTAGGTGCCTTTGAGGCTGCCCGCGACTACGCTAAAGAACGTAAGCAGTTTGGCCAGTCAATTTCAAGATTTCAGGGCATTGCCTTCAAGCTTGCCGATATGTACACCGACATTCAGGCCTCCAAAATGCTCACCTTTGACGCCGCTGATACGAAGGATCGGTGTGAAAAAGTGAGCCTGCAAAGCTCTGTAGCCAAGTACCACGCCTCCGAAACCGCCGTCCGCGTCGCCAATGAAGCCGTACAGGTATTCGGTGGTTATGGCTTTACGAAGGACTACCCGGTCGAGAAGTTTTACCGCGACAGCAAGCTGTGTACTATCGGAGAAGGAACGAGCGAAATTCAGAAACTGGTGATTTCAAGGGAGATCTTGCGGGATTGAAGGTAGGGGCGAATCCAAGTATTCGTCCTTTGTGCGCCAGCAATCGTATATGTATTGATATTTCGGGCGAACCTCTGAGTTCGCCTCTACCATTTATGCCGCCACCCATACTGCCCCGTTACCGATAGCCCTAGCCGGCAGATCGTTTGTCCGACAAGTATTGCGGCAAGGTGGAAACCTTCCTACTTTCGTAGCGAACCTCTTAACCTCAATTGCTATGATCGCTCTAATTGTCCTCCTTGTGTTGGTAGTACTGGCCATTCTTATGGCAGTGAAAGTTGTCCCCCAGCAGACTGCCTATGTCGTCGAACGGCTTGGCAAGTTTTACGCCGTGTTGCAGCCTGGTATTAACTTTATCATTCCTTTTTTCGACCGCGTTGCCTATAAATACACCCTCAAAGAATCGGCAATCGATATTCCCGAGCAGATATGTATTACCAATGATAACGTGCAGGTACGCATGGATGGAGTCATTTTTATTCAGGTAATCGATGCCAAGAAAGCCGCCTACGGGATTTCCAATTATACCTTCGCCGTAACGCAATTGGCCCAAACTACCATGCGTAGTGAGATTGGTAAGCTTGCTCTGGACAAAACCTTCGAAGAACGTATGACGATCAACCGAGCCGTGGTGGACGCCATCGATGAAGCCGCCACCGGCTGGGGCGTGAAGGTGCTGCGCTACGAGATCAAAAATATTACCCCGCCCCAAAGCGTACTTATGGCTATGGAAAAGCAAATGCAGGCCGAACGGGAACGCCGGGCTGTAATATTGCAATCGGACGGTGAAAAACAGGCTGCTATCAATGTAGCCGAAGGCCAAAAACAGAAAGTGGTACTGGAATCGGAAGGCGTGCGCGAGCGGCAAATCAATGAGGCACAGGGGGAGGCTTCGGCCATTCTTTCCGTAGCTCAGGCTACCGCCGAAAGTATCCGGCTGGTAGCTGCATCCATCCAGAACGACGGCGGTATGGAAGCCGTGCAGTTGCGCGTGGCCGATAATCTTGTGGATCAGTTTGGCAAACTGGCCAAGACTAACAATACGCTGATTCTCCCCGCCAACTTCGCCGACCTTGGTTCGCTGATTGCGGCATCAATGACGGTTGTTAAAAGCGAAATGCCCAAAGCAAAGTAATTGACAGCGAATAACGGACGATTGCAATGACAGACTCGTTTGGGTCTGTCATTACCCACTCAAACGTTTTTTATTTTAACTCTCCTGAATCATGGATTTGTCCCTGCCCCAAATATGGCTCATCATCGGGCTGCTCATGCTTGTCCTGGAACTGGTCAGCGTAGTACTGGTATTCGTCTTTTTTGCTGCCGGGGCGTTGATCACGGCTCTGCTAGCCAGTATTGGCCTCCTGCCTGACCTCAACACACAGCTCTTCGCCTTCTCACTCATTTCAGTACTGGCCTTGATTCTGCTTAGGAAGCACGCCAAAAACCTGCTGAAACAAAGAGGGAACCACACGGAATACAATGAGTTTGCGGGAGAAACGGCTATGGTAGTAAGGGATATTCCGGCCGTGGGTGAAGGAAAAATTTATTACCGGGGTGCGGAATGGAGCGCTATCTCCGCCGCTCAGCTTCCCATCGAAGCCGGCAGCAAAGTCATTATCCGCGAATCAGCGGGTATTAAGCTTATCGTAGAAGAGGCTTGATACCATTTTCTGACCTTATTCATAACACAATGCTTTTCCAACGCTCAGTCTCAACTAGTAAATACAATTGGCGCACTAGGTTAAAGAATCCCTTCGTCTGCAAAACTGTAGTATCCACCATCAGTAAAAATGAGGTGATCAAGAACGGGCAGGTCGAGCATTCGGCCTGCCTCTTTTAGTTTACGGGTGAGGTCTTTATCCGCCTGACTTGGCGTGAGATTACCCGACGGATGGTTGTGAAAGAGTATGATGGAACTAGCCAATTGTTCCAAGGCATGCTTAAAAATGAGTTTGGGATCGGCAACTGTACCTGCCACGCCCCCCGAGCTGATTTGTACCGGACGTAGTACTTCGTTGGCGCGATTCAATAGCAGAATCCAGAACTCCTCATGGGGCTTATCGAGCAAATAAGGGCGTATTTCGTCGTAAGCATCCTTAGCACTGGTTATTCTTCGCTGTCGAAGTACCAGGGACTCTTTCCGGCGTCGCCCGAGTTCTAGAGCGGCCATAATGGTAATCGCCTTGGCTTCGCCGATGCCCTTTACTTTCATCAGGTCTTTCAGGCTGAGCTTTGCCAGTTCGTTCAGGTTGCCCTTTGCGGCATCCAGTACCATTTTACCCACATCCACCGCCGAATAATCCACCGTGCCCATCCCTATAAGAATGGCAAGTAGCTCGGCGTCGGTTAAGGCTGCTTTCCCCCGCTGCATCAACTTCTCACGGGGGCGATCTTCCTCCGCCCAACTCAGGATTTTGCGCGGATTATAAGGATTTTGTTCCATCGGGGTTTGTCAATACGTATTATTCTAGGTCAAAGGCCAACGATGAATGGTTTATAATAGCCGCACAAACAATAAATATATTGTTTGAACTCTTCGGTAAAATTCGTTTTAACTATCGACCAACATTTCAGGCTCCTAGTTCCGACAAAGCCGCCCTTGCCTTATTATCGATGCTGTTTTTGTATTCGTGTTTCTTGTACGACATAGCCTTCTTAAAATAAGAAACTGCCTTTGGCTTATTACTCAAATCTTTATAAATATACCCCATTTGCAGTGCGGACGAAGGCCCAAAGTAAAGGCCACTGCTTTGCGTGAGCTGAATAGCGCGGTCAAAGTACGGCATTGCTTCGTTGAATTGTCCCATTTTCTGCAAGATACGACCACGACGATAATTAAATTCTGCCTTATTGGCAGCGGCAGAAAACGAGTCTTGCGTGTATCCATTCAGTTTGGCCAGCGCTTCCCGCAAATAGCCGCCGTCACTGGCGTAGCGGGCCTCGAACAACACTTTTTGCTCATCATCGACCTGGTTGTCGCGGTAGTTTCTGGCAAATTTCTCGGCGTAGCCGTCCGACTCGGTAATCGTTTTACCTACGTTCGGAACCTTGGCGATGAGTTGACGGGCCTCGGCATCCCGGCCCGTAAGCCAGCGGCAGAGAAATTGTTTAAAGTAACTGTCTTTCAAGAAATTAAACCCCTTGAAATTTCGCTGAAATTTATCATAAAATCCGTAAGCAGTATCATACTGACCCTTTTGCAGCAGGATTTCCGCCCGAAGATAATCCAGAAAGGGGAAAAGAATATAGGCTGAAGTACGAGGGGCTTTATTGAGAATTGCCAGGGCCTGCTCACTCCTACCCTCTTTCATCAAAACGGAAGTAGCAAAAAAGTGCAGTAGCAAATTATCCGGTTGCTGAGCGGGCATACTTTTCAATTCGCGAAACTGAGCTTCGTTGAGTTGCAGCGTATAGGCGTGTAAAAGCAGATTAATCAATTGCGCTTCCTGCCGGAAAAGCGTTTCAGTGTTTTCCACTTTCTTCAACTCCCGTAAGCCGCCCGGAATATCGCCCGATAATCCCAGCGTACGTGTCACCCAGGTATACTGCTCTGGAACTGACCCGATGAGAACGTGCAGCAGTCCCAACGACTTAAGGGTAGGCACGAAGGTGGGAAACTTCTCCCGGTTTTCTTCCAACAGCTTGTAAGCTTTGATGATGTCCCAGCACCCGCTGATTTCGTTGCCGAATTTTAATTTGGCAAAAGCCCAATGCAATCTTATCTCAGCCCGGAGTAATCGTTGGTAAGGCGAGTTGTCGGGCAAGGCAGCCAGCGCATTCAACCGCTCGTCTTCTTTTTTGGACAATATATTGTACGCAGATTTGTCTTCTGAGATCAACAGATAGTACATATCAGCGTAATTTTCTACATAAATCAACGCACCGTTACCCGGATTTTCACGGCGTTCCTGTTCGAGCAAGGCACGGGCTTTGTCGATTCGCAGTTTTTGTACCTCGAAATAAGCCAGTTGGACCCTTGGGCTAAAATCCAGACGAGCAGCCACGTTGTCCGCTTTGCTCAGAATAGAAAATATCGATAGCAAGCCGAGCACTACCCACTGACTTGCTTTTTGAATAAAACGCATGCTGAAATTCTTTAAATCCGATTAACCTACGTGACCACAGACATCCCGGATGATACCGCTCAAACCCGGCTACTCAGGAAATGCCTAGCGTAAAAAATAAAAGTGGCTACCCCACGGCAGCCACATTTATTTTTTTTCGTTACAAACTTTCAGCAGAATTAACGCTTGCTTTTTTCCGCTACAGGTTCGGGCATTTCCACGCCTCCAAAAATTCGACCGCAGTGTTCGCAAACGATTATTTTCTTGTGTTCACGAATGTCGGCCTGCCGCTGTGGGGGCACCACATTGAAGCAGCCACCGCAGGCACCTCGCTGTACGGTAACTACCGCCAGGCCGTTGAGCGAATTATTTCTGATTTTCTGATAGGATTTCAGGAGCCGGGCTTCGATCTTCTCCGCTTGTTTTTCGCGCTCATTCAGCAAGGCTTTCTCTTCCTCCTGACTTTCGCCTGTAATTACGTCAAGTTCCGACTTTTTAGTTTTGAGATCTTCCTTACGTCCGTCAAGTATGTTCTGCGTATTGGCAAGATCGTCTTCAACCAGGCGGGTTCTGGCTTTGGCTTCGCTGATACGCTTATCGGCCAGCTGCATTTCCAATTCCTGCAACTCAATTTCTTTGGTGATGGCGTCGAACTCGCGGTTGTTGCGCACATTCATTTGCTGATCTTTGTACTTGGCGATCAGCTTCTCGGAATCCTTTTGCCCGTTTTTCAGTGAATCGATGGTATCGTTCAGATTGTCGATTTCGCTTTTAAATTTGGCGGTACGGGTTTCAAAACCGACAATTTCGTCTTCCAGGTCGCTGACCTCTTCGGGCAGATCTCCCCGGATTTTTAGAATATTATCTAACTGAGAATCAATCTCCTGCAATTTCAGGAGGGCATCCAGCTTCTGGGCAATCGTGTTTTCCATGGGTTCAATTTTGAATTAATAAATCCTGGTATGGGTGAACAAAGCCATTCCGACATTCATTAACTCCGACATTAATAATAATATGCTACCGGGTTGGTATTTGTTTCAGATAAATGAAGTGCAAAATTACCAAATATTTTTGACAAATAGTCGTGAAGAAGCTGTTTGGTAAATACTTCACTCTCATAATGCCCAATGTCACAGATCACGATTCGGTTTTCTGCGTCAAAAAATTCGTGGTATTTAAAGTCGGCCGTTACGAATGCGTCCGCTCCGGCTGCCAGCGCGTGGGAGAGCAAAAAACTACCCGCTCCACCACAAACCGCAACGCGTTGGACCTTCGGCCTGGCAGAAGCGGTATGTTTGATCACCGATACGTTCATATTCTTTTTCAAATGCGCCAGAAAATCACCCACTGACAAGGGCTCGGGGAGCTCTCCGATAGCCCCAGCACCCACTTCCTGGTTTTCGTTTTCGAGGGTGTGCAGATAATAGGCCACTTCCTCATAAGGATGACTACGGCGAAGGGCCTGCATCACCTTCCTTTCCAGGTAGGCGGGAAACATTAGCTCTATTCGTTGCTCACTGGCACGTTCCAGTTGTCCTACTTGCCCGGAGAATGGCTCGGCACCTTCGAGCGGACGAAAGGTACCTTCGCCGTTTGTCCGGAAGCTGCACTCGCTGTACTTACCAATATTCCCGGCTCCCGCCTCGTAAAGAGCATCAAGTACCTTATCAGCACCCGCAGAGGGTACGAAAAAGGTCAGCTTTTGGAGTATTTGCCGTTTGGGAGCCAGAATTTTTACGTTTTTCAGCCCGAGTTGGGAAGCGATCTCGCTGTTGACACCAGTGGCGACGTGGTCAAGATTCGTATGAATGGCATAAATAGCTACCCGATTTTGAATCGCCTTTATCACGGTGCGCTCCACGTAGTTTTTGCCATTCAGTCTTTTAAGGCCTTTAAAAACAATGGGATGGTGGGCTACTACTACATTGCAGCTCCGGCGAATTGCCTCCTCTACCACGTCTTCCGTGCAGTCCAGAGATAGCAACACGCCAGAGATATTGTCTTTCGGATCGCCCGCAATCAAACCTGAATTGTCGTAACTTTCCTGATAGGCCGGAGGTGCCAGGGCTTCCAGGCAATCAATCAGTTCTTGAATGGTAGACATAGTACAAACGTTGGTTCAGCTTTTATTTTTTTTGCAGAAAATATTATAAATAAGAATGATTTTGCTTTTTACCCAGATAAATAATTGAGTCCGGTCCCGAATATTGTAAAATATATTTTATACGTATATTTATGACCGTTTAACTCTCCTTCTGACAATAGACACTCTATGGACATCACCACCTCTGTTCTTAAAAGCCCTAGTAACAAGCTTCCACGCTGGATGGTTGCCAGCGTACCCAATGTCAAGAGCAAATCTGCTTTCATACTGAAAGGTACTTACCCCGCCTATCTATTCGAGATAATGCCGCCTAATGATGATGAAAATTGCATCAAGGTCGACTACAAAAAAAAGAGTTATTGCGTAGCGGTAAAGCTCGATATCGACGAAGCCGGCGCACCTCCCCACAGCTACCTCGTTGAGATGCTGGGCTGGTACGCCAGCCAAAAGGTGAAGCCTTACCTTTCAAAAATACTCAACTCGTCGGACGAAGATTGACTGTGTCCGATTAAGCAGAAAATATGGGAAGGCAATAAAACGAAAAAAGCATCTCATGTGAGATGCTTTTTTGCGGTCCGGACGGGACTCGAACCCGCGACCCCCTGCGTGACAGGCAGCGAAACAATTCTTTCCGTAATTCGATATATTTATTTATTATATTGTAAATCAACTCAGTACAGTATTTATTTTGTTTAGTATTTGTTGTTATTTCGGGCATTTTTCTATATTTGTTTACACTATGTTTACACCGGAACAAACACTATGGCATCTATCAGCACAGTCCTGTACACCTCAAAAGTACTAAAAAATGGAGAATCACCTATCAGACTTCGTATTATCAAGGACAGAAAAATCAAGTACTTCTCTCTCGGCCACAATTCACTTCCTGAACATTGGGACGCTGAACGACAACTTCCAAAGAAGAAGCATCCAAATGCAACGGAACTTACTATCTTGATTGAGAAACACGTTACTCAAGCCCGCAAGCTTGTAATAGACTTGGAGATTTCCAGAGGCGATTTCTCGATTGATGAATTTGTCCAAAAGTTTCAACGGCTATCTAAGAAAACAACAGTATTCTCTTTCGTAGATGAAGTGATAGAAGCGATGCTCAAAGAGAACAGAGTAGGAAACTCAGACGTTTACAAAAGCCTTAAATGGGTTCTGAGCCGTTACCGAAATGGCAGAGATTTTTTATTCATCGACGTTGACCAGTCTTTCCTCAATGGCTTGGAATTGGACTTGCGGCAAAGGGGACTCAAAGAAACCTCCATGAGCAACTACTTCCGTACATTCCGCTCCCTATTCAGCAAGGCCATCGCTGAAGGGTATCACAATGCAGAAAATGACCCCTTCAAGGAATTCAAGGTGTCGAAGTTCAGCATCAAGACGAAAAAGCGGGCTATTTCAAAAGAGAAAGTCAAGGAGATTGAATCTCTCGATCTTGAAAAGATACCACGATTGAACTTTGCCAAAGATATGTTCCTGTTCAGTTATTACTCATCGGGAATGAATATCATTGACATTGCCAGGCTCGACTCCAGCAACCTCAATAAAGGCAAAGTGTATTACATCAGGAGCAAGACCAAGCAGACAATGGAATGTACTTTGTTTCCGATTTGTGTCGAAATTATCAAAAAGTATAGCGAGTACCGAACAGATAATTACCTCTTTCCGATCTTAGATAGCAATGTTCACCTAAGTGAGGTTTCGATCAAAAACCGAGTCAAGAAGGTGACTAAGCAAATCAACGATGGATTGAAGGAAATCGCCCCAATGATCGACCTTGCTCCCGAATCTCTGACTACTTACGTAGCACGGCATTCATTCGCTACTTCTCTAAAGCGGGGGAATTACCAGCTTGAAAAGATAAGTGAACTTATGGGCCATGAATCAACTAAAACCACGAGAATATATCTTGATAGTTTTGATGTTCAGGAGTTGCACGAGGAGATTGCTGGTTTGCTCTGATCTTCTCAGCTTCTATCTCTGCAAGCCGACGTCTCCGCGCCCATAGCACATAGGCTATAATCGCTATACCGACGCATCCAAAAGTTAGCCATAGAACCGTATCACTACTGCTCTTGCCAACAGCAGATGGCAAGTTGGGCATCGGCGGATTTATTGTTCCACCACCAAAAGGGAAAAAAGTCTGTTCAATCATGGCTTGTTGTATTTAAAGCTGTGAATCATCGCTGTAAAGACATCTCTGATACTTTGGATCTTCATGCTTCGTGACTTCCCTTTTCCGTCTTCAAGTGTTACTAACTTGCCACGATTGGATTCGAGTAACCCTAAAAGCGTTGAGTTTTTCTCATAGAAGTGCAGCCGTTCCTGCAAATCCAAAATTCGACCGTTGTTAGCGTCTGCAACTTGCTCCTTCCTTGCAGATGCTTCATGGCGAAGATGAACCAACGTATCGACGTATTCGCTCAGTGTCATTCCGTTTTGCTGGGCTTCGGCGGCTAGTTGAATTTTCGTCCCGGCATCGCACTTAAAACCAAGCGTGACCTTATTCTTTGCGTTTGCCAACTCTTCGATTTGGAGCGGTCGGCCAGTTCTTAGGTAATTTTCCATTGCGTTAATCAAGATTAATTGAACGCTTAAAAGTAAATAACCCTGAACAACCGCCTTAGGGTTAATCAGGGTTTACCGGGATTAATCCAGGTTAATTTTCGTTAATCTTCATTGATACCTGGTGGCTCCCCCAAGTGCTGGTAGATCAATAATACCTGCCTCGGAGTAAGAACTCTATGGCTGGGATTTAAGGAAAGTTCCGGTATTTCTTCGAGCCACTTTTTCAGTGTCTCGGGGCTTATGCCGTATTGCCGGGCTAACTGGGTACGGGTGGATGGAAAATATCTCACTGTTTTCATTTTGTTTCGTTTCAGTTGGTGTAACAGGTGTAACAGCATACATAGGTGTTACACCTGTTACAGTTGTTACACATGTTCACTCCTGCTTTCTTTTAAAACCCTGGACACGCTAGTATGACTCACATTACATAATTCGGCGATTTTTCTCAACCCCCAATTCGGATTATCTTCTTTGGTTTTAAGAATTAAATCCCTCACCTCAGTAGGCAACGACTGCTTATTTTCTTTCTGCGTGAGGTGATTGGACTCAAAATCGCATTCTATGAATGTAAAGCCGAGAAAATTGTGATTTTTCTCCAGCCGATAAACTAAAACCTCCTCCTGAACTGTACATGAGCGAGCCTTCATCTGTTTTATATACCGTAAATCGTGGCCCTGCGTACTGCTATTGATACCGAAGCAACTGTCCGCAAAATTGGCTAGTTGTTTGCTCCCTGCTAGGTCATTCAACGTCAAGGGCATATGCAGATGTGCACGCTTAGGAGTATGGGCTAGAATCAATAATGAAAGATCGAACTCATGTTTCATCCGGATCAATCTTTTCATTAGCAACATAGCTTCATTTCCCTTCTCTGTTGACTGCATTTTCAGGTAGGTAATATTATCCACTATCAATACTTTCGCATTTTCATCCTTGATTATCATTTCTATTTCAAGAAATATCTGCTCCTCAAAATCTTGATATTCAATGAATGAGGTATCCAAATTAACCTTCAGAAAATTGCTATGCCATAAATGCTCCTTATCATAATCTACGGAATACCGATTTTGAAATTGTTTGTCTGATTGCTCAAAATCAAGATAGAGAACGGGTTGCGCTTTGGCTGTGCATTTAAGGTTTCCAATACCCTCACCCCTCGAGATAGCGTCCGCTATCTGAACGGCCAACACGGATTTACCCAAATTTGTATCTGCAAACAATATACACACCTCATTCTCAAACCACAGGTTTCCGCATAATTGCATAGGGGTTTCTTTGAGCCTAGCGTCCTTTATAGCTTGATTCGCCGTTCTGACCTTTAAAAGACCAATCTTTACTGTTTCATTGTCAGTGATTGAATCGGTTCTGGCTGAACCATTTTTAACGACTGGTTTATAGGCCATATTCAAAGAGGTCTATCGGGAGGTTGCACAAAATCCGCCGCTTAGGAGTGAGGAATAATTGTATCTGAATGCCGGAATGATTAGCATCCCTCCTTTTTACATCGTACCATTCCTTCTCAATTATTGACCAAATTATTTGGTATTCTAGGGGGTACATACCGTCACGAATCTCTGTTAAGCATTTTAACAAGGCATTTTCCTTGTTAAGGTACCAATCACTTGCATCTGGACGAGAAGCATACTTTTCAAGATCATACCTTCGATCCAGTATTAACTTGGATAATAGACTCTGACTATTCATGATCCGTGGTGGCCTTTCTTGCCAGTTAGATATACCGAATTCTCAATCTCTTGACGAGTGCGTAGCTTCTTTGAAGCCACCCACTCGTCAAGTTCGGGAGTAAGGAATACCAGGCGTTTACCTAGCTTTTGGTGGGGAATTTCGCGCTGACGAGTGAACTGGTAGATGGTCGCCTTAGGGATGCCCAAGTATTGGGCGGCTTCATCTATGCTGAGTGGCTTCTTATCATCGAAGGAAGCACTTGGAGAGTGATTGGCCAGTTCCTTGCGGACAGATTGTTGAATCAGGTTTGCTAATTCATCGGAAGAGATAACTACAACATTCATTTGCTTTTTGGAGCCGGGGGAAGGTTAGTTTGTCCCGAACTCTGGCACAAATAAATGTTGGTTGATTAGGGTTATTGTTCAAGTTGTAGCCCTACAATCTTTGGTTGTAGCCCAAAATCCTATTTCAACATTCTGTCTATCAACCTTATAATATCACTCAATTTTCTTTGGACTACAATTAGGGCGTCCTTATCAACTTTTGGACTACTGAGTTTTTGACGAGTGTTTTCGGAGCCATACCCTGTCAATACTTGGAACGCCTTAGCAATTTGTGTATTACTCTGAAATGCTTTGTCTCTAAGTATGATTCCAGAGTCCTTGATGATTTGAATAAATGCTACTGTTTGTGATTGTGAGAGGGTAGTCAGGCCGTCATTTGCAATCCGCTGCTTTACTCTTGGCAACTTGATTCTCAAATAATCTTTTGTTTCAAATTCTTCTTCTTCAGGGTCAAATGAATTTTTATAGTCTATAAGTTTTTTAAAATATTCTTTTTGGTAGAAATACCTAATTCCATCAATTGAATATTTTTGAAGTTCACCCACCGGATTATCATCAATTCCCATCAACTTAGCTTGGATTTGGATTTGAGTTAATAAAGGCAAAGCTGCAAATTCACTATCGCTAATTGTACGATATTTTACATCAATCCTACTAACATCAATTGCCATACCTTGCTTTTTTTGGAATTCATTTGCAAACCTTAGTAGTTTTTCAAAAAAAACATTTGCAAATGAATTTTCTGAGTAAGCGATTGTTACCAAATTCATTGTCTCCTCATTGAAGCGAACAGTGGACAAAAACTCTTCAAGTGTTTTATTCCAAACATTCGTATGTAGTCTAACAATTTCTTCGTCAGAAATTATTTCATACCATTCTTCAATTTCTTTTTTCAATACATCTTTTTTACTCCTACCTATATCCTGAGCTAAATCTAGATTCGTCAAGAAAGAATCAAATGCAGAATCAAATACTCCTTTGATATACAAATCGGTATCCGGAAAACTTTCTCTTGCTAATTCTAGTAATGTTTTTTTGGCTTTATTACCCATACGCCGAACAGCAACTCTAATGAGTGCAGGAAGCCTTTCCGTATTAAACTCCATAGTACAATATGTATGCTATATGATATATAGCGAACCACCATTAAGACGGGCATATTATTTACCTATAGCATAAATTTGCTACCCATCATCAACCGAGTTCGCGTTATTGACCGACCTAGCCTCAAATATCCGCAAAATCCATCTGCCGTTATATATAAGCCCTATATTTGTGGGTTTTCTATGCCCTGCGGACTACTAATACATTGAGTTAAACCTCAATCTGAATAAACCCCTCATTAATCAAGCTTTACACTTCCTTTTCTGTCCAGGGACTGGACGGTCAGTTGTGCATCGAGCTGGAGATAGTTCTTCGCGAGAAAAATGGCATCTGCACCATCCCTAGTACCACGGCACCAAGTCAGTGCCGTTGCCAGTGGGCTCGAATTCGAGCATGGAGCTAATCGCCTGTGCGGCCATGGCGCTGAAGCTGATTTACCGGGAAAAGTACGCTAACAAAAAGGCGGGTATCCTGGTCAGCGCCATCGTGCATCGGGATTATATCCAAACGGATTTGTTCGCCATGAACGAGCGCTAGCGGAAAGCCGACCGTAAGGCCATGGCGGCACTCGACCGGCTTAACCAGCGCATGGGGCGGGATACGGTGAAGGTGGCGGCCATGAGATTCGACCGCTCCTGGCTCATGCGGCAGGAACGGAGATCGAAGTGCTACATCACGCGCTGGGTGGATTTGCTGGAAGTTAGGTGGGATGCTATAATTTAGTGTTTTACACAATGACAGTTGCAACGAATAACTGGGGGTGCATTTGCTCAGCTATTTATATTCGTGCATTAAGATAGATCAAACTTATCCAAGTACTTTTTCCATTGTTTCTTGCCAATGTCCCATGTCCATATCATTAAAAAGAACTCCATGCCGACGGAGTATTTTTTTTGTTTCATTCGAAAAAGTAGACTGGTGATGCAGATTCAAAAATGTGCATCCAGACAAAAATATTCCTAATTGATTAAAAATGGTTATTTGGCACTTGCCAAAAGCTAGGTCCCACACTTTGATGGTGCGCCCCCCAGACGCGGAGATGAAAGTACGGCCGTCGGGATGGAAGGCCACACTGGTAACAGCACTGGAATGCTCGTGGAAGGTAGCCAGACACTCGCCAGTGTCCATGTCCCATAGTTTGATGGTCTCGTCCCCAGACCCAGAGATGAAGGATTTGCCGTCGGGATTGAAGGCCACACTGTATACAACACTGGAATGGCCGCGGAAGGTAGACAGACACTCGCCAGTGTCCATGTCCCATAATTTAATGGTATTATCCCGAGACCCAGAGATGAAGGATTTGCCTTGGGGATGGAAGGACAAACAATATACATCACTGGAATGGCCGTAACGAGTAGTTAGGTATTCGCCAGTAGCTAGGTTCCACACCTTGACAGTCCCGTCGTTGTACCCGGAGATGAGAGTTTGGCCGTCGAGGTGGAAGGCAATACTGGTAACAGCACTATTACTCCCGCGGAAAGAATTCATGCACTCGCCGGTGACCGTATTCCATATCTTGATGATCCCGTTCTTATATCCGGAAATAAAAGTAAGGCCATCGGGGTGAAAGGCCACACTTGTAAAATAGCTGGAATGGCCGCGAAAGGTAGACAGACACTCGCCGGTGGCCATATCCCATATCTTGATGGTATTGTCCCAAGATGCGGTGATTAAAGCATGGCCGTCTTTGTGAAAGGCCACACTGGCAATATAGCTGGAATGGTCGCGGAAGGTGGTCAAGCACATGCCAGCATCCATATCCCATACCTTGATTGTATTGTCCCCAGACACGGAGATAAACGATCGGGTCTTAGGATGGAAGGCCAGGCTTGTAATCCCACTCGCATTTCCACGGAAGGTGGTTAGGGATTCGCCACTGGCTAGGTTCCACACCTTGACAGTCCCGTCGTCAAACCCGGAGATGAAAGTATGGCCGTGGGGATGGAAAGCAACACTGTTGACAACACCAGGATTCCCGCGGAAGATGGCCAGGCATATACTTTTGTCTAGGTTCCATACCTTGACAGTCCCGTTGTCATACCCGGAGATGAGATTTTGGCCGTCGCGGTGGAAAGCAACACTGGTGACAGCACTGGAGCGCTCGTGGAAGGTGGTCAGGCACTTGCCAGTGGTCAGGTCCCATACCTTGATGGTATTGTCCCAAGACCCAGTGACGAAAGTATGGCCGTCTTTGTGAAAAGCCACACTGGCAATACCTCTAGAATGTCTGCGGAAGGTGGTCAGGCACTCGCCAGTGGCCGTTCTCCATACCTTGACAGTCCCGTCCTCATATCCGGAAATGAAAACATGGCCGTGGGGATGGATGGCCAAACAGTATACAGCATTGGAATGGCTGCGGCAAGTAGTTAGACATTCGCCAGTAGCCATGTCCCATATCTTAACGGTATTGTCCCCAGATCCGGAGACGAAAGTACGGCCGTCGGGATGGAAGGCCACACTGGTAACAGCACTGGAATGCTCGTGGAAGGTAGCCAGACACTCGCCAGTGTCCATGTCCCATAGTTTGATGGTCTCGTCCCCAGACCCAGAGATGAAGGATTTGCCGTCGGGATTGAAGGCCACACTGTATACAACACTGGAATGGCCGCGGAAGGTAGACAGACACTCGCCAGTGTCCATGTCCCATAATTTAATGGTATTATCCCGAGACCCAGAGATGAAGGATTTGCCTTGGGGATGGAAGGACAAACAATATACATCACTGGAATGGCCTTGGGCCAAAAAATCTTTTTCGCTCACTAGGGAAAAATTAAAGCTGGCACTTTGATATTTGCTACCATTCCTTTTAAAGCAACTTACGTCATGTAAGCCAGTTTTTAGTAGGTTTAAATAGGAAAAGTCGGCTCCACCCAGATGCTGTCGAGCCACCTTCCAAACATTGACTATGTTCCATACTGAGTAACCTATGACATCCGTTTCAAATAAATTCCTAAATGCATCTAAGGCCTGCATCAGGACAGTTGCCGACGGGATGTCGTCTTCACATTGGTAGGCTTCCCCTTCAATTTCTCCCATAAAACGCCGGATAGTGAGGGAAAAAGTGCGGTATTTTAAAATCTGCGGCAAAGATTCGTTATTTATATCTCGGTGCAGTTCGTTAAGAATATGCACCGCGGCAAAGTAGTCCCGGAAGTTCTGGTGAATGAATTCGTAAGATTTTTGCTTTTGCTTCATCATGTTCAGCTTGCGGCAAATGAGTTCACTGATCCGCTCAAAGCGTTTCCCTTTCTCAGGAAAATCAAGTCTTTCAAGGTTAAATCCATCCAGATAGGATTCGTATTCTGGATAGGCATCAGTAAACTCTTCTTTGTAGAAGTACTCGCATGCTTCGATAACCAGCTCTTTTAATACATTTTTATCTACTTCAAACTTCCCCGCCTTCTCCATCTCATAACCAATATAGGGCAGAAAATGCTGGATGATGAATTTGTGAAAGTGAAAGTCCGGCGACTCAACTCCCAGCAAGTCGGACAGTTTCACAATCTGCACTTCCAAATAGTTCCAGAGCAGTTCCCCCTGGGTCGTGGTACGCGGCTTGAAGTCAAACTGGGGATTAACTTTATGTTGTTTGACAATTTCACTAGAATTAGCATAGAGCGTGAGCATCATCGGGTTCTGCAAAACTTGCTGTAACTGGATATCGTGGGGAACCGACACTCCATATTGTCGAAGGTACCTTTCCACCCTGCTGGAATCCAATGGCTGCAAAGCCATGGTTTGGAAACCAGTAGCCCAATTAAAGTTCATCTCATGCCGGGAACTAAGAACCATCTGGACCCCATTGGCTTTCTGGCTGATTTCCTGCAATTCCAAAAGGAGCGGGCTTCTAAGCGAAGCATCTAGGGTAATCTCATTGAATCCATCCAGCAGTAAAACCAGACGGGTTATGTCCAGTTCTGGTTTTTCCATTATGAAGTCCCAGAAAGCATTGGTAGTCTCCCCCGAGTTTTTCCTTTCGCGCAAATAGTGCCAGGCTATACGGCTGCTGATGAAGTTATGGCGCTCGATCTCGGGTACGGTATTGTACTCTTTCAGGGAAACAAACAATGGAATAGGCTGCCGGGTATCCTGCTGATTTTTTTCTAGCAGCGCCTTCCATAAGTGAATCAGGGAAACGGTCTTGCCCATCCCACCATCTCCCAACAGCAGGATATGCGGTTTTTCTTGACCCCACCGGGCCGCCAGGCTGGCTCCCAAAGTATACCCCTGTCCTTTGTTGTCCTTCACCGTGGCTGAAAGCGAAGGATTGGATGACTTCGATGCCGGATCGGCTGGGGTCATGCCCGCTAGAATGGCCTCCGAAATATCAAGGTGGTGATAAGGGCCGTTTGGTCCCGTAAGGAGCTGGTAGTACCGTTCTGAACCATCAGACAGTTGCACAGGTAGATTGTACTTCGGCTTGGTGTGGTACTCCTTGATTTCCTTTATGTCATTTTTGATTTCCTTATTGTCACCTTTAATTTCTTCGGTATCGGTTTTGATATCCCTTATTTGCTCAGATATTCCGCTGACTACAGCTAGTATTTTCTCAGAAAGGGGCATTAGTTCGTCCAGACGCTCCAGGTTTTCCTTCGTCAGCAGACTCAGGTCGGCCAGTTGCTTTTGGGTCAATATTCGGCGGGCGTTTTGGCAAAAGACCGGTACGTTCTTTTTGAGGTTAGCGTGAAAAGCCTGGATGTAGTAGATAAACCAATGAGTTTTTATGTCATCGGGCAGCCCCTCGGAAAGCCACCGGGATAATGGTTCGTAAAGAACATTCTGTGGTGGATAGGTATACTCTTCGAGAGCCAGTTTTGTAAACTCATTTTTCAGTCCCTCAATCCGTTCCTGCTGGCCGCTCGCCAGTATTCGGGTTATCAGGTCACCATTGATCAATGACTTATTGGCCAGTTTGGGATCATCGGCAGGTAGGTCAGCCAGCGCTTTGAGCTGCGTGTCAAAATGCTTCTGGGCCTTCTCCAAAAAATGGAGGCAATCTTTTTTTCTGTCCGGAGATAACCCAGTTGAATCCACGTGTTTTTTGGCGGCTTCGCTAAATGCGATTAAGGCATTAAGCAGCGCGTTGCGGCTGCAACGCTCAATGTCCTCGTTCTTGTCCAAGAGCTTAGGACCACCCAACACCTCCTTTATACGGTCAAAACCTTCCTGACCGAGATTGCCCAAAGGGCCGCTGAATAGACCGTCCAGCGTCATGAACGCGGCTTTACTGAGGGTGTCTTCGGTAAGGCACTTGATACCACCTGATAACAAGGCTATACCCAGGGAGGAGAGAATGGAAACCATAGGGAAAGAATTAAACCTATCGTTTAGTCATGAATTGAGTTTAAACTGATCATTTACTACTGGCACTTATCGCATTTCGGTAACGCTTCACGCTGGCCAGGCTCACACCAGTGAGCTGCACTATCTCGGAATTGCCAAAACCTTTTTCAAGGAGCTTTTTCACCTTGCCATACTTCTCGGGGTCCAGGCCAGCGGGCCGACCGACGTGCTTGCCCCTGGATTTGGCCAGGAGCTGACCGGCGCGCGTTTTTTCCAGGATCATTTCGCGGTCGTACTCGGCCAGGGAGGAAAAAATACCGATGACCAGCTTGCCGTTGGGCGTGGAAGTATCGATACCCAGATCCAGGGCTTTGAAGTTGATGCCCTTTTTGACGAGATCGTCCACCAGGTCGATCAGGTGGGCGCGGCTCCGCCCCAGGCGGTTGAAGCGGGAGACGACGACTGTATCACCTTCCCGCACATAGGACAGTAATTCGTCGAGTGCCGGACGACTGTGGGCGGTGCCGCTGATCTTATCCTGAAAGATGCGGTCACATCCGTGCTTTTGCAGGGCTTCCAGCTGGGTGTCGAGATTCTGGTCGCCCGTGGAGACGCGAGCGTAGCCGAAGGTTTGGTTCATGGGTGATGGGGGTGAAACAGCTCAAAAAGTATCGGTTAGAAAGATAGCGCTAAAAAATATCTGAGCCTACTTTTTGAGCCGCCTTTTTGGTACCCTCCCAAAAGAAAACCCCGCTTGGGGGCGGGGCTCAGAAAGGTATAGCTTGTTGAACCATAGGAAAAGGACTGATAATGTAGGCCGGGGAATACCGCTAACGGAGAAGCATTGGCGATGTGGCGGTATTTTTATTTGTCTGCCCACAACCGATGCTGATTAAAGAACTAAATGTAAAAATTTTATTCAAATGTTCATTAGAATTTGGCCTGACCGGACAGGTGATGATAAGCGATTTATTGCTGATGAGTTTTTCGTCGCACCGCCATATAGCCAATGCAATGTTAGCTATAGGCGTTATACATTTAGTCGTCCCAACATTTTTGTTTGAATAAATGAAACTCTAATAGTCCCTTTCAATCCACGCTGATTATAGTATTCTCCTTCTAATCTCTTTGTGTCTGGAAAATACTTTAGGGAACAAGTGCCAATGTGATTGTTAAGTTGTGTCTCTAATGCACTTGCGGAATTAGCGAATATGTAAAATACTTCGAAAATTCCGTTGCTCTGTTCAATGATTTCTTCGGAAACGCTTTCCGCTTGAGATGTTTGCTGAATGGTATTCAAGTCCCCATAGTAAGAATGGAGCTTAATTTTTGATGCGTTCTGTTTTATCTCAATTACACAGCGTTTTCTTGTTTGCTGATTGGTTGTCGTGTCTATAAACGTCGAAACTAATTCCCCTTCATACCTTCCGTTTAAATTTGTGATGTTAACTAACCATTTGAAAGCCTTAAACTTCCACAAATAATTATTTATCAGAAGAAGTACCAATGTTAGAATTGAAATTGTCGAAAATATGCCTACATAACCGTAAAAAACGTTTATCGCTTTGTTTGCTGCAATCTTCTCCTCAATGAAGTTTGAAAGTGGGGTTATTGCCAAAGTCAAACTTAGAATGAGGATGATTAGTCTTTCTGTATGGTAGTACTTGAAATTCATCAGCCAAATTGCAAATATTGCCACATTTGAACTAAGTAATCATTAACATCTTTCACCGACCATTTTCTATTTCCTCTAAAAAGGTATAACAGCTCAGAAACCTCGCCCCAATCTTTACATTTCTCTTCAGTCTCTGTATTGTTGTACAAATAAATTATCGATTGCTTTAATCGCTCTGTCCAGGTTAAATAATCATTGAAAATTCTGTCGGGAACATTCCAAACCAAACATTCTAAGAGGTATGAAGTTATATTCTCGCTGACCGAATTCGTATCTTCTATCATTTTATACCTAGTACGGCGATATATTCTTGTAAGCCTTTTAAATCGCTTCTGTGTTTTCGCATTTTTATCTTTTCCATTTTGGATATGCTGTAAAGGAAAGTTTACTATCGGATTATGGCTTTTATCAAAGAACTTAATTCCTTCAATCTTTGAATTTTCATAGTCATATCTAATGTATTTACAAGTCGGTATTACGTCTATTTCAACTCTATAATAATTTGGCAAGACTGTTATGCACTTATTGTTATCGTGAACATAGTTACTTCCAAAATAAGCAATTAATGCATTTAATACATCACTTCTGAAATTCGAATAATGATAAGTCGTGTCACTGTATCCTAAATCGTCGTAAGATTTGTTTGGTGGTAAATCAACAAAAACACTATCGTCTAAGCGTACGTTAATATCAACATCGCTATTATTCCTGACGTTTGTGTCATTGGCATAAGAACCTTGCCCAAAAATCTTATAATTCTTAGACTGTAAACTCGTAGAATTGCTTAGCGCATCTCGTATCTGACTTTCTGCATTGGCAAGCTTTTGTTCCTCAGTGTCACTTGGCGGCAGTCTAAATGAGTTTAACTGGTCTTCAGAAAATTTTGGCATAAAAAGAATAGTTTGATATGGCTATAGCTAACGTTCATCGACTTTCTGTTGTGATGGTATTCTGTGGTTCTACAGCCTAAAACAGAAGTCAATTGGAAAAGCAATGTACAAGTTTATTAATTAGTTTATCTGCGTTCCGCATCCTGAATATGTAACTGGTAAGCCCCATCAGCCACTAATGTTATGCGTGGGGCATCAGATTATAGTCTTTGCGACATTTTTTCCCGTTTGCTTCTTTGCTTCTACTAGTGCTTGGTTTACTCGGTCCGTTATTGTTTTAAAATCATCTTTGCCTTTTTTATACTCGGTCACTCCACATGATACAGTAAGTTTATGTGCTGTATCGTCTATTATAAACGAAGTTTTTTCAATCAAAATTCTTTTGCGCTCTGCTGCTTTATATGCGTCATTTAAGTTCGTTTCATTGGTTATTACAACAAATTCGTCACCACGGAGAAACTGCCTAAAAGTTTCATCGGTAATCCTTTTATCATTATTTAATAGCTCACCTAGCTTTGCCAAGATACCATCTGCAACGTTTGGACTAAAATTAGTATTGAACTTTTTAAAGTCATCAACGTCAATAATAATAATTGAGAAAGTTGAATTCGATGCTTCAAGCCTATCAGTCAAATACGCCTTAAACGCCTTGTGGTTTTTAAGTCCGGTTAATTCATCTGTGAAATTATCTTTTTGTAGTGCTTTATATTTTCTGTTGAATAAAATTATAACAGTGACAACAGTAACTGTTATGATTACTAGTCCGATAAGAAAGACAGCATAAAAAGTGAATGTTATGGGAGTATAAATTAGCTGCCCGATTGAAGTCTCTTTAGGAATAATCTTAGACGCTGCAAAAATTATAGTTGCGGGAATTAGCCATTTAAGGATGTCATAGAACAGTTTGGAAAGAGCGTCCTGACGAAACTTGTCAAAAGACTTTCTAAAATAACTTGCCATTGTTGATTTGGGGTCATCGTATTACAGCTAACTCGTAAATATGCGTAAGTTAGTCATACTTTTCGTATTTATTTATACTATTTATATATTTTACTGGGTTTATATGTTATTTATTTTGAATATCTGGTTGTTAAATTGGTGAAAACCTAGGTCTTTTGCGATCCTGAAAACTACTACTCCCTTCATCTGGGTCTCTGTTTACCCACATCACAATCTCGAAAGGCCCAAAGGATATAAAACATGCGGCAACCAAGTATTCTTTTAAAATTCGAGTTTTGGTTCGCTGTCTACGGTTAGAATATCCAAATCATAAGGCAATTCTATATTATTGAATTTACCAGTTTTGTGATTACAATACGAAACTACGCTACAATTAAGACATTTATTAGGATAAGAAATTCTATCGCCATCAATTTCAATAATCTTTGCTTTCTTAAATTTATTGATTGCATTTATTGCACGATTTAGTTTGTTTAAGTTTTCCCGATTATTTTCAATTTTAGTTAATCGATACGAAGTAATAACAATTTTCTTTTTAATAATACCATTATCTGTTTGTATATCTATTAATTGCCAATACCAAGTAATCAGATAGCCAAACTTTATATCAACACTTTCAAATTCATTAATAAATGCATAATGTTTTACCAAGTCACTTTCAAAAGGTGTACTCGAGTCCGCTGAATGAATGCTTGAAAATTTTTCTGTAATAGTAAATTTATATCCTAAACTATCTTCCATCAAGTATTCAGGTGCACCTATTAAATCTCCTGCTTTATTCGAGTATATAATGGGTTTAATATTGGTAGAATTATTTACTCGTATCGTAGAACTAAATAAGTAATCAAAATCCGTTTGTAAATCTAAGTCAATGGTAATCTCACTATCCTTAAATGTATCTTCAAAGCTTTTAGTAGCTTTAAATATTTTATGTCTATCACTAAAAATTTTCTTTTCACCAAGCCATTCATCTTTTTCCCAGCTTGTATTCGCTTCGATTTGGAAAGTTTCATTTATTGCAAAAGATACTGGACAAAATAAATAATGGCTCAGATCGCTCACCAATGTTGTCTTCTGACTTTCGTAGATTTTGTTTGTAATTTTTTTGATTCGTAAATAAAATTCTTCTTGAAAACCCTTTATATGCTTGGCTAATTTAACTCTTGAAATGTAATCATTAAAAGTTATGTCCTCTTTTATAAATTTTTGGAACTCTAATCGCTTTTCAGTTTTGAATTCCAAAGTTTTTAAGCATTTTTCTATATAATTAAAATACTCATCAAGCTGAACTAAAACGTCGGCATATCTAATAAAATACACCTTTCTGTCAGCAGGAAATATTTGATCTTTAAAATTGAAAGTAGAATTACTAATTACTGATTGGTCTAGCTTTAACAACCAATGATATGCTTCTATGTACTCATTACGCATACACAAATATCTTACAACATTCAGGACGGTCTTGGTATATACACTTGATGTGTATTTGTCATATTTATCAGCTCTTAATAAAAGATCCTCTGCATCGCTCAATAAATCAGGGTTCTCCCATTCCTTTATTTTCTCGTTGTAATCTAGCCATAACTTATCGTTTTTTAAAGGTTTAAAATTAGGATAAGTTTTTTCTAAATCTTCATGCAATTTTCTTGCTTCAGAAAAATTTTGAGTTTTACGATAGAGCTGAGCTAGAAAATACCCATTCCATTCATTTTTCTCTAAATGCCAAAGCTGTTTATACAAGTCCAAAGCTTCCCAAGTGTAGCCACTCTGCTTCTTCTTTTGGGCTAATGTCTTTAATTCAGCTATTGTCATTTTCCACGGCTTAAAGTTGACTCTTTCTCTATACACCTTAGTCTGTGGCCAACAGACCCACAATGTTGGATAGTCTGTGGGAGACCTAATAATTTCGATAAGTCATTCTCTATCTTTCAAATGATCTTCCGCTAACATTTTAGCTTGGGTGATAATCGTTTCAACGGCCTTCTCCTGCAAATCAGGGGGGTACCCATGCAAGCGTAATATTCTTCTGATGTTTCTTCTGAGAGCCGATTGAACGCTCTCTTTAATCGTCCAATCTATGGTAGTGCTGTTACGAACCGTTTTTAGGAGTTCTTGGGCGATGTGTTTCAACACATCGTCGCCCAGTACTTCTACGGCGCTGTTACTGACTTCTAAGGCCGTGTAAAAGGCATATTCACGGTAATCCAAGCCTAGAATGTCGCCTCGCTTGTCGGACTCTTTCATGTGCTCAGCGAAGGGAATGAGCACTTTCTCTAAAAATTCCACTGTATCGATCATGCCGTTGTGGTAGCGTTTAATGGCATCTTCCAGCATTTCCGAAAATTTCTTACTCTCGACCAGGTTAATTTTAGTCCGTTTTTTTATCTCTTCTTTAAGAAGCTTTTTTAGCAACTCGACCGCCAAATTCTTTTGGGGAAGGTCTTTGAGCTCTTGGAGAAAACGTTCATCCAGAATGGCTAGGTTGGGCTTCTTCAAGCCTGCGGCATCGAAGATGTCAATCACATTATCGGCTGTAATGGCATCAGAAATGATTTGCTTGATCGCGGTTTCCATTTCTTCACCGCCTTTCCCGCCCTCGTTGCGGTCGGATATTTTCACCAGCCGTGATTTTATGGCTTGAAATAGAGCGACGTCATCCCGGATCGCCATGGCCCGGTCGTGCGGAACGGAAATGGCAAAGGCTTTCAGCAAATTCTTTGTATTTTCAGTAAAACTCTGCTCACCGTTTTCCTGACTGAAAATATAGTCAACTATAATGGGTATGAATTTGAGCTTTTCTTCCGGGGATAGCTTGTAGAATTTCCGCCAATCAAAGTGCCGAAGCTGATGTTCGATAGCTTCATGAAATTCCAGCATTTTAGCGACCGCTAGTTCCTGATCGAGTGTAGGCTTTCCTTCGCCACCGCTTGTGGTGTACTCTGTCAGAGCAGTTTTTAATTCCTGCGCAATGCCCAGATAATCGACAATTAAACCACCTTCCTTTCCTTCGGTGAACACCCGATTGACGCGCGCAATGGCCTGCATTAGGCTATGGCCGCGCATTGGTTTATCAACATACATGGTATGTAGTGACGGGGCATCGAAGCCAGTTAGCCACATATCACGTACAATGACAAGTTTGAGGGAGTCGCCGGGATTTTTTAGGCGATCGCCGATGGCCTTGCGTTGCGACTTGCTCCGAATATGCGGTTGCATGTATAGCTCATCGCTGCTGCTGCCCGTCATGATCACTTTTAGAGTTCCTTCATCGTTATTATCCGAGTGCCATTCTGGACGGATTTTTATGATGGCATCGTACAACTCCACACAAATTCTGCGACTCATACAAACAATCATCCCCTTGCCTTCCAACACCGCACTCCGCTGCTCAAAATGGTATACGATGTCCTTAGCAATTTTGGCGATCCGATTTGGGTTACCAACAATAGCTTCCAATCGTGACCAACGAGCTCGTATTTGTTGGCGATTACTCAGCTCTTCTCCCTCGGTAATCTCTTCAAACTGCTCGTCCAGGCTTACCTTTTCATTCTCATCAAAGTGGACCTTGGCCAGGCGGCTTTCGTAGAAAATCGGCACCGTAGCCTTGTCTTCGACGGCCTGTTGAATGTCGTATATATCTACATAGTTTCCGAAAACAGCCTGGGTGTTGCGGTCGCTGCTTTCAATCGGAGTACCAGTAAAGCCGATGAAGGTGGCATTTGGTAAAGCATCTCTCAGATGCTTTGCAAAGCCATCGATGAAATCGTACTGGCTACGGTGGGCTTCATCGGCAACCACTACAATGTTTTTTCGTTCACTCAGCGCTGGCATGCTGGCTCCGATGTATTCTATACTCAGTTCATTTACATCACCATTATTTTGCCCGATACTACTTTGGTGGGGCATAAACTTCTGAATCGTTGTGAACACAATCCCCCCCGACGCCACTTTGAGCAAATTTCTAAGATCTTGGTTACTTTCGGCTTTATGGGGCTCCTGCCGAAGCAATTGCTGACAATTGGTGAATGTTTCGTGCAACTGCTCGTCCAGATCGTTGCGATCAGTAAGTATCACTAAGGTGGGGTTTTCCATCCGGGGGTCGATGATGAGCTTTCCCGAATAGAACACCATACTGAGACTTTTGCCACTCCCCTGGGTGTGCCATATCACGCCACCGCGTCTATCTCCACTGACTCTGCTGGCAGTTACCGTGCTTTCAACGGCTTTATTAACAGCATAATACTGGTGGTAGGCTGCTACCTTTTTGAGGGTTTTGCTATCGCTATTTTCAAAGACCACAAACTGACGGATCAAATCCAATACTGTAGACTTATTCAACATGCCGTTGAACATTACTTGCATGCCCATATCCAAATGATCGGATTCGGTTTTTCCGTCTTTGGTTTTCCAACTCATAAAGCGGCCGAAGTCGCTTGTGAGCGTACCGCACTGAGCATCCCAACCATCACTGATGATGAGTAATTCATTATAGGTAAATAGGGATGGAATGGCCTGTTTGTAGGTCTGGATTTGGTTGTAGGCCGATTTTAAGGTCGCATTTTCGTCGACAGCGTTTTTGAGTTCGATCACAACCAAAGGCATTCCATTGACGAACAGAATGATGTCGGGCCGTTTGTTCTGGTTGCCTTCAATAATGGTGAATTGGTTAATGGCTAAAAACTCGTTGTTGTCGGTTTCTTCAAAATCAACGATATAGACTTTCTCGCCCCGAATCCCGTCAGCGGTACGTACTTCTACATCCACGCCATCGGTCAGGTAGCGGTGGAAGGTCTCGTTATTAATTAAGAGGTTGGGGCTATCGGTGCGGAGTACCTTTTTAAGGGCATCTTCTTTGGCATCCTGCGAGAGCGCAGGGTTAAGCTTGTCAATGGCATCACGCAAACGATTCGTAAGCACTACCTCGTTATACTGCCTTTCTGGGTGGTCGCCATCGGGTGAAATCTCTGTACCCACGACGTAGCCGTATCCCAAATTTTGCAAGTAGTCAAGCGCTATTTCTTCAATTTCGTTTTCGCTGATGCTATTTCTCATGCTATTTCCAATTGGCCGCTCATTAGTTTGGGTAAAAGGGCGTCACGTGTTTGGGTTAATGTTTGAATTTGATTCGTATTTTTTTCTTTTTTTTGAAAGATTGATTGAATTATTGAATTGAACTTCTTGACAATATCCACATTTGGGATAATTATATCATTATCCATTGCCAGGTTCCTATTTAGACCAGGTACCGCACTATCTGATGCAATTTTTTTAAACTGTTGTTCTTTTAAAAGAAAATAATGAAAATATAGTGAATCAACACCTAGTAAATCATTAACATAAAAAGTTGTGTCAATTGGAAAGAAATTTTCATCTATCCAAATAACTTCACCTATTGTGCCCTTTCTACCTATTACTATTCCAGGAGATCTTACTAAATATTCATCATGGTAATCAACAATGCCACTTGAACCTATTACAGGATACTTTCCTAATACTCTATTGTCTGCTTTTAGAGCTTTTCCATAAAGTAACTCTAATACCTCTCCGAGTTTCCCTTTTCTCCACCCCTTCGGCATTTCATTAACTAACTCCCTATCAAAGCATGGAAAATTGAAATTTACAAACCATTCTTTGAAAATAGCTTGCGCCATGTCTTCCAAAGTTTGGTTCATTTTCAAGTTAAGCTCTATTTTGTTATCAAGGGAGGAGAGAATTTGGGCTATTTGAGTTTGAGTATAAAAATCAGGAGCGAGAATTTCGACTTTCCTTAATTCTGATTGTTTAATACCTGTTACCGTAGAACCTGTTTCCCTGGCTTTCAAGTTGGACTGGCCAAGTGATGAAAAGAGAAAATATTTTAAATACGTACTATCAATAATGTTTTTCTTCCCTCTTAAAGTAATTACTCTTTGCGCCAATGCAATTTTTTGGTTTGTATTAATTTGAGCTACTTCTCCGAGAGGTGCCTCAGTTGTTAGTACAACATCTCCGAATTCCGGAATTCCTCTTTTCATCCAATTTTCATATTCATCTTCCGCTATAAATTCATTTGGAGTTTCTATTCTTCCGTTTTTAATAACTTTTGCTGTTATCAAAGGAATTCCCTCCAATGTCTTTACAGGTGTTTTACCACGATAATCAATTAATTTATCAATAGCATCTTCTAATTTATAAGTTTTCCAATCGCTCATATTAACTCTGGATCGTATAAAGTCCCTAAAATGTCCTTTGTTTCTTCGTCAGCTAGTATGGTTGTTGCTTTAACTACTTGAACTTTTTTATCTCCCTTATCATTTAAGAAAATATTAATTAATGAGGTTATATAGAGTGTTTCGACTAGTTGATCATTTGGCGGAATGCGTGTTATATTATAACAGGTGTCGACAATTTCAAAATTTTCAATAATAAAACTAATATCTTCAATTATAATAGAGGTATGTTTACTCAATAAATCTGCCAAATAATCTTTAAAATATTCTGTTTGAGTAAACTCGTAAATTGTCCTCTCGGAAATATAAATCTCGTAGTCTTTTTGAATTTCAGCAATAACATTATTTTCGTCCTTTTCAATTGCTATATGCTTGTTCCATTTTTCTATAAATTCGTTCTCACAATTTGAGTAATCACCATCTTTTGTAATAAAAATAATTTTATCGTAATCAACAACATCATCGAAATGCATTAAACTCTCCCAGATAATATTATCTTTAAAACCAGCATCTTTATATTTTCCAGAGTGAGCAAAAGGCTGACTTTTACTCTTTTCTTTCATTACCCGTTTCATCATACTTTGCAAAACGGTGCTTGCTATTTCTTCTTTAATCTCCAAAAGCTTAATTGATTTTGTAGCCAAGTATTCTTCTGCCTTTGTTTGAATGTATGTTGTACAATCAAATTCTTTATCAAGTAGAGTTATTTCAGATATGTGAGGCATTCCAGAAAGTCGCTCAGCTAATTTCTGAAACTCAGTAATGTCGGCTTTATACTGTCGATACTTTTGGTCTTTCAACTCTTCAATAGCCCAAGTTGGTATAGCCAGGTGAATGTCTTCATTTAAGTCATTTCGTGAGATGAAATCTTCTACTACTTGAAAAGGCCGCCCAAAAGCAAAAAAACTGTAAGCAACTCCACCATTGTCTGTGCTTCTTAGGGAGTTGGTGTCAAATACGATCAGAGTTTTTAGTTTATATGCCATAGCCGATTTTCGCTAAATTTTCTTTTATCGCTTCATCCAATTCAGTGGCTTTTTGCATTTGCTCAGAAAGAGTAGCCGTAAGTGCTTGCATTTTTTCATCAAAGGGAATACCGTCTTCTTCCACCTCCTTAAAGTCGATGTATCTTCCAGGAGTTAGAATATAGTTATTCTTACGAACCTCCTGAATACTGGCAGATTTACAAAAGCCAGCTATATCTTTGTATCTAGCAAATAGTTCTTTACTTCTCCATGTATGATAAGTGTTCGAAATTTTGGCAATATCCTCGCTGCTAAGTTCCTTTTGACTACGGCTTATCATCGTGCCCAATTCACGGGCGTCAATAAATAAAACCTCATTGGAGCGGTTGCGGAATTTGGTGATCTCCGTCTTTGTGCGTGCCAAAAACCAAAGACAGGCAGGTATTTGCGTATTGTAGAATAGTTGTGAAGGCAAAGCCACCATACAATCCACCAGGTCAGCTTCGATCATCGCACGGCGGATCTCGCCTTCGGTAGCAATCTCAGAACTCATACTGCCATTAGACAACACAATTCCTGCTGTACCATAGGGGGCCAATTTGCTCACAAAATGCTGCAACCAGGCATAGTTAGCATTACCCGAAGGGGGTACACCGTATTTCCATTTGTGCGATTCGGCTGCATTGATGTTGTAATCGCTTACATTGAAGGGGGGATTGGCAAGGACATAATCTACTTTCAGTTCAGGAAAGGCATCATTCCGTAAAGTATCCCCCAAAGCAATGTTGGCATCGATACCTCGGATGGCCAGGTTCATTTTGGCCAGCTTGTAGGTCGTCGGGTTGCTTTCTTGTCCGAAAATGGAAATTTTTCCCTTCCGGTGCTCGTGCATTTCAATGAAGCGTTCGCTTTGCACAAACATCCCCCCACTGCCACAGGCCCCGTCGTACACCCGTTTCTCCGGTTCGGGGGCAAGCATGTCCACCAGGATTTTTACAATGCTTTGCGGGGTGTAAAACTGCCCACCTTTTTTACCTTCTGCATCCGCGAATTGCCCCAGGAAATATTCGAATACAAAGCCCAATACATCCTTTCCTTTGCCGCTACCTTTTGAACTTAACGAAATAGAGCCAATCAAATCGATGAGTTCCCCCAAGCGTTGTTTGTCCAGAGCTGGCCGCGCATAGTCTTTGGGCAAAACGCCTTTGAGTGAAGGGTTGTCCTTTTCGATGGCGTCCATCGCGTCGTCGATGTCCTTCCCGATGGTAGGTAGCTTGGCTCTGCCTTGCAGCCATTTCCAACGAGCGGAAGGAGGTACGTAAAAAACTCTTTCAGCGGTGTATTCGTCCTTATCTTCCGGGTCGGCACCCGTTAAGAGCTGGTTAGCATACAGTTGCTCGTACAAATCTTCAAAAGCATCAGAAATATATTTCAGGAAAATCAAACCCAATACAACATGCTTATATTCAGCCGCATCCATATTGCTTCGGAGCTTATCAGCAGCTTGCCAAAGGGTTCTTTCTAGTTCTAGATTATCGGTCATTTTTTTTGTTTGACTTTGTTATAAGATACTATCTTTCAGCACCCAATATGTTTTCTGGTGGGTTCCCAATCCGGTAACAAAAGTTGAATATAGCTTGGTACTTAAAGAGTTATTCTTATGCTTACTTGTCTGTAGGCTCTTTTTATAGAAAGCAAAGAATTGGCTTGCTCTACCGCGTTATTTATGTTCGTAGGGCACAAAATCCAGAGTATACTCCTTGGAGTTCAGTTTAGTTCTGTAAAGTTGGACATGCGAATACCGCTCCTGACTGAGAATTGCCACTATTTCAGCTTCGCATTCCGGCTTGATATTGATTCCAAGATATACTTTGATAATGGCTGACGGCTCGAATTTGAAGAGATAAATTAATTCAGGGCCTTTGTCAGCGATACACTTTGAGGCGTGTTTTAAGAACCTAATCAGTCTAACTTCTTCTTCGTACTTCCATTGGGCGCTTTTAGTAAGGAAGATGGCTGACCCTAGTTTTTCCAGAAACCTTTTTTTTCCATCAAAAAGAATCAAATCTGGCCTTTTCTTAAGATACTTAACCTTATGAGGTTTAGAAAATTTACGTACCTGATAAGTGTGATTACTTAAAAACGAATTTTTGGGATCAAATTCAATAACATAGCCCATACTGTTCAGGGCATAATGCGACCACATCGGAATGTTGTCATTCCGCTTCGTTAGGCATAGTAATCCAACCCTTGCGTTCAGAAAATCTTTTGTCTGTTGGGGAAAGTTAGCTGCACCTGGTAATTCACAGAAAACACCTTTGAGCTTCTCCATCTTCTCATTGTCTGAAAGTAGCTCTAAGCCATTGGCTGAGATATAGGAAACAAAGTGCCTGGCATTTTTAATGAATTGCTCTTTTTCCATGCCATTGATGGGAAGCCTACTCAATGCTCCATCCAAATCTGCGTCATTAAGATCGAATCCAGGAAGCGGTAGCGACAATCTTTCTTTTATTGCATGGACTAATGTATCAAACAACTCTGGGGTTGTTATAGTAGAAATGGATGGTAACTGCTCAAACGGATCGTTTAAGTTCAAGGGCTGGGTGAACCGTATAGAATTGTTGTCCAAAACTTCGGTACGGGCTGGATGGAGGTATTTGAACAGGCGCATAGCTACCATTGTGGTAAGTGATAGCCAAAAGTATTCGATTAGGTTTGATTAGAAAAACTGGCCAGTTGTTTACACCATGTTTACACCGGAGAAATCCTAACAAAGTGTAAACAAACGAAAAAAGCCTGATAATCGTTAGATTATCAGGCTTTTAACTGTTGGCGGTCCGGACGGGACTCGAACCCGCGACCCCCTGCGTGACAGGCAGGTA
>CAZCOG010000028.1:0-40407 GCA_964500445.1 uncultured Persicitalea sp.
CGGTACTGGTTTTCAATGTCATACAGCGCAACGGGCTTTTCATCATCGGCCAGCAGTTTCCAGTTATCCCGCAGGGCCACAAAAGAGCCTACGGGTTGCGGGCGTGTCCCCTGCCCCTGATAGCCCGTTTTTTCCGTCACGCTCAGTTGCCAGAGCATGAGCTTGTGAGGTACCGGTGGTTTGCCCTGCCACTGGGGCCACACGCTCTGGCCATCACCGTCAGGGTTTGGGTTGCGTATACCAACCGCATCGCAGAGCGTGGGCAGCAAATCCGTATAGTGCATTTTCTGAAAACTGTACCCGTTTTTTGGAATTTTGGAATCCCACACCACAAAAAACGGCACCCGGATGCCTCCTTCGTGCAGATCGGTTTTATGGCCAAGAAAAGGCCCCGGCGAACTCTGGTAGGCCGCTCCGTTGTCGGAACCAAAAAGAACGATCGTATTTTCGGTGAGCCCCCAGGCATCCAACTGATCGATAAGTCTGCCAATCTGAGTGTCCAGATGCTTGATCATGGAGCGGGCATAGAGTTGATCGCCCCTGGCCCCCAGCTGCTCAAATTCCTGCACGAACGGTTCGATGGGTTCGTAGGGCGTGTGGGGTGTATCAAACCACAGGTTGACAAAAAAGGGCTTTTGATCCTTCTGACATTGCTGTATGAAGGCCAGCGACTCGTCGACTTTGATGGTTTCCCAATTGCCCTCCTGGGGAGCCACCCGGTGATCATTCCGAACCATGGTTTTGCCGCCTTCCCGGTACAGCACGCGGTTTTTGATCAGATCAGCCCGCACCAGCGGGTCTTCAATATTGGCCAGGTAATGCGTAAAGCCCTGCTGCAAAGGACCGGGATTAGCTTTTTTACCTGCTGAACGGGCTTCGTAATCTTTCATGCGTACGCCGCCTAAATGCCACTTGCCGACGTGGGCTGTCTGGTACCCGTTGGCTTTGAGCAGGTGAGGGAGGTTGGTGGGTTCAACGGGAAGAAACTCGTCGTTGTCGGTAAAGGCCCAGCCAATGTCGTAGCGAAGGGGAAATTTGCCCGTCAGGATACTGGCCCGTGAGGGTGTACAAACAGCTGATCCCGCATAGCAACGGGCAAAACGGGTACCCCGGCTGGCTAATTTATCCAGATTCGGCGTGTAGTTGGTGGGACTGCCAAAGCACGATAGATCTCCATAGCCCATGTCGTCGGTGAGGATGAGCAGAATGTTCGGTTTGGTAGGTTGCCCGAAAACGGAAACCGAGAAAAGTGTTAAACCAATAAGTAGGTACCTCATTTCGATTGGGTTTAAGTATCGGGTTGTTCTCCTTGCTTCAATCCGCCACGTAATAATTCTATTTCGATGATTTCTCAAACACCATTAATCGGACAGACTGAGGAGGTATTGGCTGGCTCGCCGATACTTTCCCGGCTTCGGGTTCCTGGGCTTCCTTCAACATGTAGCCTGGTACTTTGAGGCTGGCCGTCTGGGACTTTTCGGTAAAGTTCCAGATCAATATTCCTAGCCGATTGCCCTGCTGGTAGCTTTTGGCAAGTACCTGTCCTGATTCCAGAGAAAAACCATCGGTATCCATAAATTTACCCTCCCAGAGCAGGGAAGAAAATTTTCGTTCAAAATCTATGAGCTGGTGCATGTACTCTCGAGCCACTTTGGGCACAGTCTGCTGCATCATGGGCACATCGGGCGTGTAGTAGGCAGGATCGGCATAGGCATTGGAAGCGGGAATAGAATCCTGCAGCAAGTACCTGACATCGGCCCGGTAGCGGCTTTCCAGCTCATGCCGCAGGGCGTAGAGCGCCGCAAAGTTGGCCGTTATCCGGTCTTGCATCGGGGTAGCGTGTCGTTGGGTGGAAACTACTTCTGGAAAAGTATAGCGAAATAGTTCGGGATAGGCCACGCGGTTTTTCATCAGACTCACCAGATCGGAAGCATCCTCGTTTTCGGCGGTGAAGGGGTTGCTGAAATTATAGCCCTCGCCCCAGCCGTGGTTGTAGGCGATGCTTTCCCTCAGGCCATCGAAAAATCCTTCCGACATCACGATGAACTCGGGATTAATTTTGCGCATGTGATCGGCGATGTCCTTCAGCATCTCGTACCTTCCCGTGGTGTAGGCCGTAGCGGGGGACTTGTGCAAGTGCGTGGTATCGAAGCACATGATCGGCCCCTGTACTCCCAGCTGATCGTACAATATTCCATCGGCCCCCAACGCATTGGCCTGCTCGGCAAGTTCGAGCATTTTTTTTCGCCAGCCTTCCGCCGCATTGCAGGCAATCACAAAAGTGACGGGCGTGGCGCTGTGGAACTTTCTGATCGCGTTGGTATAGGGGCTCTGGTGCTCATTGATCGCCATTACCTCGTTGCCCACGTAACGGTAGTACTCGGTGCCGGAATCGATCAACTGGCCGTTGGCATACAGGACAATACGTTTGCCCTTTTTATGCGCCTTACTGATTCCGTCTTTGAGGGCAGCGGTACCTCCCATGAGCGGGTCAGGGATGTAATTGGGGTAGAGGTAGTCGTGTCCGCCGTGGGCCCAGCCGAAAAGACCGATCACGTCCAGGTTCCAGGCATCGGCCACATCGGCCAGCTTGTCAAGGCTGGGATAATCCCACATAACATCGCCGTTCTGTTGCTTGAGAATGGTCAATAGCCAACCCGAGTTAAGCCTGACCCAGTCGGGAATGGGTACAGGCTTTATTTGCTTGTCGAACCAGCTACGGTAGAAATGGGCCGCCACGTGCCAGTCGCCCGTATAGGATTTGACGATGACCGGAGCCAGCATAAATTCCTCGCCCGGTTTACAAAATGGATGCTGCTGGAAGAAAAAGGAAATACTCTTTTTCCCGGAATCATAGTTGGCATTGATCCGTTTGGCGGCCCGAACGGTGTCGTGACTGCCGATATAGAATCCTCCCTTGGCAGAAGTCAGGGAAAACCAGGGCATGGTACCCGATCCGCTGGGATAGCTGAAACCCCGGGACCCGAACGTTTTCAAATCGACAAAACGCTGACCAAGGCCAACGGGCCAGAACAGTTCCGGGGCATCCGGACCCGGCGTCAGCCCCTGCCAGTCGGGCAGTTTTACGCTGCGCACCACCCAGTTGGTTTCCCGGTTTTTCACACTTCCACTTAGCTGAAAAGCACCATCCACCACGGTAATGTCAATCGTCAGGTCCACCTTGAACTGATTGTCGCCTTGTTTGAGCTCAGCGTAGGTGATGCGCAGGCCATTGTTCGGCAGGGATTGGTACCGGGGAGCCTGCTGACCGGCTTTTACTTCCACCGTTTTCCCCAGGAAGCCGCGCGGATCAGGCAGCCACATCAGCACCGACCACCAGTCGCGGTTTTCGGACGTCAGTTCGGGTAATCCGACCTGGGTAGGACGCAACTTGAAATCTCCGTTGCTCTCTATGTTAAGCGTAGCATCCGGACTGCGCAGTTGAAAAGGTTGTGCCTGTACCGCTGTGCTTCCTATAAGCAAGAGAAAGCACAGCGCGCCTGCAATCAGTAGGTGAAATGCATAGAGTAATTGGTTCTTAGAGAAAGCGTTCAGGTTGTTTTTCATAAAAGCATTGAAAATAAGGAATTCAAAAGTCATTGCTGGAAATATGATTTTGCGTTTTCGGGACGAATTTCCGTCAGGTTTCCTTGGTAGTGCCGTAGCTCGCGGGGCTGGTAAGGATGCTGCCGGATGGCGTCCAGATTGAGGTCGATTCCCAGGCCCGGCCTGTCGGGTATCACCATATTGCCCTGCTCCATCCTGACCTCCTCGGTACTTATTTCCGATCGCCAGGGTACATCGCTACTCATCGTTTCGAGCAGGTAGAAATTGGGCGTGCAGGCGGCAAGCTGAAGCGTAGCTGCATTGGCTACCGGACCGCTGGGGTTGTGCGGACAGACGGGCAGGTGATAGGCTTCGGCCCAGGCGGCAATCTTACGTACCTCGCTGATTCCTCCGGCATGGGATACATCAGGCTGAATGAAATCGGCGGCTTTCAGTTCAAACAGCGACCGGAATTCCCAGCGGTTGTAGAGCCGCTCACCGGCTGAAATAGGTACCTTCACCCGACTTTTCACCTCCGCCAGTCCTTCCAGATTCTGGGGTGGAATCGGTTCCTCAAACCACAGAATGTCATAGTCGCTCAGCGCCTGCCCGATGCGCATCGCCGTAGGAATGTCAAAGCGGCCGTGTCCTTCTACGATCAAATCGGCTCTGCCGCGGGTGGCCTCCCGTACCGCCACCACACATTCCATGGCCTGCTTGAAAACATTCGGTTCAATGGTTAGGTAGGCCGAGCCGAACGGATCCCATTTCAACGCTTTAAAGCCCTGTACTACGGCGGCAGTGGCTTTGTCGGCAAACTCTTCGGGTGTTCGGGCGGGTGCGAACCAGCCATTCGCGTAGCAGGGTACCGTGTCACGGACTTTGCCCCCGAGGAGTCGGTATACCGGCACATTGAGCTCCTTCCCCGAAATATCCCAGAGGGCCATCTCGATAGCCGAAAGAGCGCTCATCAGCACGGGGCCTCCGCGCCAGTAGGCGTCGCGGTACACTTGCTGCCAGATCGCCTCGATATTCCTAGGATCTTTTCCTACTAGAATACGCTCCAGCTCCTGGCAGGCTTGCGCCACGGTATGCTCCTTGTATTCAAGCGTGGCTTCTCCAACGCCGTATAGCCCATCTATATTGGTCATTACCCTGACAAACACCCAGTTAGTACGGTAGGCATGGCAGATGTAGGTTTCTATTTTTTTAATAATCATACACTCAGACGTTTGGGAGAAGACAGAATCCATACCACCCACACACAGATACCGGCCACCAGGTACCCGACGCTCAGGCTTGACAGCCCACCGGCTAGCCCCCAGCTAGGTTTCAGCACGCCAAGCAAATAAGGCGATGAGGAACCGACCAGAAAGGCCACCATCGCCATGAGGCCCGTGGCCGTGGCCCGATAAGCAGGCTGGATCACATCAAACAGGGTGGCGTAGATGTTGGCATCGTAGATACCCCGGAAAAAGCCAAAGCCACCTAATGCTAGGTAGGTACCCGTTAATGTCTGACTCTGACCCATAGCCCAGATGAAAGGTACTCCCAGCAGCAAAGCCATGGCCTGAATGACCAGTCTGGCCCGGGAACTCCGACGCGCCAGGCGGTCCGACCAGATGCCCCCGACCAGCACACCCACGAAAGCCAGCAAATGATGGTAGAACATGGAGTGAAACCCGGCCTGTGGCAGCGAGAGGTTAAAAGATTCGTGCAAAAAAGTAGGCATCCAGGTCAGGTAGCCTACATTGACCAGGACCATACCGGAAAAAGCGCCCGTCAGCAACCATGCCCTTGGTTCGGTAACAAACGCCCGCACGGCCAATCTCCAGCCTGGCGACTGTTGCGAAACCGGGTCGGCGGGTGAGGCGCTACGAAGTCTTAGCATGAGTAGGCCAGCCAGTACGATACCCACTCCGCCAAATACGAAGAAAGCGTTGCGCCAGCCGTACTGCTCACCCAGCCAGGCTCCCAACCAACCACTCAGTACCACACCGGCGTAGAGCGCCGTCTGGTGCACGGATAGGGCAAGGGCCCGGCTTTTGGTATGGTAATCGCCAAGTAGTGCATTGGCGGCAGGCGCGTAAAATGCCTCCCCGCCGCCAACGGCGACGCTTCGCAGTACAATCAGATGCCAGAGAAGGGTACTGATACCGGTAAAGAAAGTAGCCGCACTCCACACGAGCAGACTGAGGCACAGGATGGTCTTCCGATTGAACAAATCACCCACTATGCCGGCCACGGGAATGCACAGACCAATGACCAGGACGAACAGCGAAGCCACCAGCCCGAGCTGCGCATCTGACAGCAGCAAATCCGCCTTGATGAGCGGAAGTACCACGTTGAAAATCTGGCGGTCGGCCTGGTTGAAAAAGAACGCCAGCCAGAGCCAGAACAGCAGTTCCCATTTGTATTCCGTTTTTTTCATGGACTAGCGCATGTACATGCCTCCGTTGATATCGAGGGTGATTCCCGTAATGTAATTCCCCCCCTCGCCGCACAGGAAGGCTACCGCCAGGCCGATCTGGCGTGGGGTACCTACCCCCAACGGCACCGACTCACTCAGTTTCTCGATCCCTTCCGGTCCGTGGGTTTTCAGGAGCAATTCTGTTTCGATAATGCCGGGGGCAATCGCATTGACCGTAATACCCAGGGGCGCCGCCGTGCGGGCCAGGGTTTTGGTAAAACCCAGCATGCCGCTTTTGGTGGCGGCATAGTGTACATGCCCGAACAACGCGCCTTGCTCTCCCACGACCGAACTGATGTTGATGATACGCCCGTAACGCTGGGCCGACATCAGTTCCATCGCCTCCTTGGCACACAGGAAACAACTGGTAAGATTGGTATTGATGATGTAGTTCCAATCCTCGGTATTAGCTTCAAAGATCGTTTTGGCCTGCGAGGTACCGGCGTTATTGACCAGGATGTCCAGCCGCCCGTATTCTTCCCTGACTTCGCCGAACATTTTTTTCACTTCGTCCTCGCAGCTCACATCCGCCTGAATGAGCCTTACTTTACGGCCCATTTCGGCAATGCGGGCCATGACTACCTCGCCTTCCAGGTTGGGTTTTTTGTCGTTAAGGATAATGTCGGCCCCTTTTTCGGCCAGGGTCAGCGCAATCCCTTTGCCAATGCCCCGGGCCGATCCCGTGATGAGGGCTAGTTTACCTTCCAGTTCTAACATGCTGCACTACTCCGGAAATGACTGAGAAAAATTTCGGTATGCTCCGGATATGGTTTTTTCAAATGACTGATTACTTTTCTATTCAATACCCCGGATTCTGATCTGCCGAAGTTAGGGCGGAATTGGCATTTATCTCCGCCAGAGGAATAGGAAAAAGGGTAGCTCCCTCATTGATTGCCTTTCCCTGGCTTTTCAGGATGCCCGGAAATTGACCGGTACGCATCAGGTCGAACAGCCGGCGGTTTTCCAGGACAAATTCCAGACTCCTTTCCCGGAGAACAGCCTGACGAAACGCTTCCTTAGACAAGCCCGATGGCAGGTCAAACGTGGAAGTTGCATCCAGCGGCAGCTGATAGGCCCGGCGACGTACCTGATTGATGGCAGCGTATGCCTCCGCCGCCGGAGCGCTTGCGGCCTGGGAAGCGGCCTCGGCGTAGATCAGCAGGACATCGGCATATCGATAGACGATAGGATTGAGCGGGCAGCTGGACGTACTGGTCTCTTTGGGCGCATTGTACTTGCCAAAAGCAGGAAATGGACGCTCCGTATCGTACACGCTGACAGGCTTTCCGGCCTTATTGATGAAGGTATCGTACACGGTAAAATCCCTCCGGCTGTCTTTTTTATCCCAGTTCTGCCAGATATCTGATTTTTCCTCTACCGACCAAACCTGTACCCCGTTGGCGCAGTTCGGATTATTGGTACCTCCCGCGTGGGCGAATGACGCCAGCCAGTTACCGATCACGGCACCGTCAAACTGGATGGAGAAAATCACTTCGGCATTATTTTCATTGTCCAGGGCGAAGACACGCTTGAAATCCGGTAGCAGCCGGTAGGTACCCGCATCCATAACCGACTTCGCCTTGGCGGCCGCCTCCTGCCAGCGTCCCAGCGTGAGGTACACATCGGCCAGCATCACCTGCGCTGCTCCTTTGGTCACGCGGCCGATTTCGCCGCCTGTACGGGTGGCAGGCAATACTTTTTCCGCTTCCAGCAGATCGGCAATGATCTGTTCGTACACAGCTTCGGCGGATGCCTTGGGGGTATTGGTCTGATCGGCCGTCTGAATTTCATCGGTGGTCAAAGGTACCCCACCGAAAAGCCTGACCAGATTGAAGTAGTTGTACGCCCGAATGAAATAGCATTCCCCGATCAGCGATGCGCGGCGGGTGGTGTTCATTTCAATGGCCGGAATTCGTTTGATCCCCGTATTGGCACGGTTGATACAGCGGTACATCTGTACCCACAAATCGGTGGAAAAAGCATGATCGGCCGTGATGTTGAAGTTATCCACGGACTGGAACTGCGGATTGCGGCCGATGGTCACCTGATCGTCGGCGAGCAGGCACAGGTTGTACAGGTTGCGGCGGTAGTAGTTGTCGCTGGTAAGCGGATCGTACGCGGCAATGACCGCTGCTTCGGCATCGGTAGCAGTTTTGAAAAAGTTGGCCGTCGAAATAAAGCTGTAAACCTTTTCTTCAAGGGGTTCGTTGCAACCCGTCAGCAGTCCCACGCAAAGTCCGAGGGTGAGTACTGCCTTACTGATGGATGATGTATTGGAAGTCATGGAAAAGTCAGGAAAGGTTAATAATTAGAATCCAAGCTTAGCGCCAAAAGTCACCGAGCGGGCCGAAGGGTAGGCCCCCACGTCGATTCCCTGCCGCAAATCGCCGCCGCCCGAAGCGCTCACCTCCGGATCGTATCCGGTGTAGGTGGTCCAGGTCAGCAGGTTCTGACCGCTCACATAGACGCGGGCCGATTTAAACCATTTCAAGCCCATGCTGGCGGTAGGGATCGTATAGCCCAGCTGAACGTTGCGGAGCCGGAAGTAGGAGGCATCTTCGAAAAAGCGGTCCGACACCAGAGGATTCACATTGGAAAGCCGGGGGTACGCTGCCGATGGATTGGGATTTTCAGAAGTCCAGCGGTCCTTCACCTCTTCCAGCTGATTGGCGTTCCGGGCAAATGCATCGCCGATGCTATACTTGTTGGCGTTGAAAACCGTAGCCCCTTCCACCCCCTGAAACAGGACATTCAGATCGAAGCCTCCGAAAGTCAGCCGGGACGTAAGGCCGTAAATGAAATCGGGATTGGGTTTGCCCAGGATGGTGCGATCCGACGCGTTGATTACTCCATCGCCATTCAGATCTTTATAGCGCAAATCCCCCGCTTTGGCAGTAGGCATGATACTACCCGCCGCCTGATCCGATTCCCAGAGGCCGTCCGACACATAGCCGTAGAAAGCCGCCAGCGGTTCCCCTTCGCGGACTACGTTGACAGGCAGGTCGACGGGTGAGGAGATGTTTGGGGCAAAAAACTGCCCTCCTTCCACGGCCACGCTCACCACTTCGTTTTTATTGGTAGAGAAATTGAGGCCGGCATTCCAGCGCAACCGTTCCTTCCTTAGCAGGGATGCATCCAGATTGAGCTCAAAACCCTGATTTCTGATAGAGCCCGAATTGAAAAGGATGCTACTGAAACCCGAGGAAATCGCCACGGGTACCGAGGTAAGCAGATCGGTGGTGTTTTTTATGTAATAGTCCAGATTGACATTCAGACGGCTGTCCCATAGGTTTATGTCCATCCCCGCGTCGAACTGCATGGTGGTTTCCCACTTCAAATCGGCATTGGGCATGGTAGTTAGGGCGTACCCTACGTAACGTTCCTGATTGGCCCCGAAAATGGCCGATACCGCTCCCAAACGGGCCAGAGAATTGTAGTTGCCGATTTCCTGATTACCCGTTACGCCCACGCTGCTGCGGATCTTGAGGTCACTGAGCCAGGTCCACTGTTTGGCAAATTCCTCCTCGGAAAGTCGCCAGGCCAGGGCCGCCGAAGGAAAAAAGCCCCATTTGTTGCCCGACCCAAACCGCGATGAACCATCCGCCCGGGCGGATACCGTGAGCAGGTACCTATCATTGAAGTTATAATTGACGCGACCCAGCCACGAGAGCAATGCGTTTTTGCTCCGGTAGGAGCTGGGAGTGCCTGCTATACTTCCTCCGCTAAGGTTATCGGTGCCAAAAATATCCAGGGCAAAATTTTGCGCCTGCGCCGAAAAGTCCAGCGTATTGGATTCCTGCCAGGTGTACCCGGCCACGGCATCCAGGCTATGCCTGCCGAGTTGCTTACGGTAGGAAAGAATATTTTCGTTCAGGAATGTGGTATTGTCGTTGTTAACCACCTCGGCCGATCCCGAAGATCCCGGAAGCAGCCGGGAAGTATACCGGTCCCGCCGGGAATCCTGGTAGTCGATGCCCAGCCGCACGCTGAACGACAGCTCCGGCAGAATGGAAAAAGTCAGGTTGGAATTTCCCAGGATGCGGTTAGTGGTAACATCATTGGTGACGCCGTTGGCAAGCACCAGCGGATTGTTCCAGGCCGGATCGGCGGTAGGTACCCCACCAAGCGCATAGTAGCTGCCGTCCTCATTGGTGACCGGCGCTACCGGTGGCGCTACCAGGGCACTGTATATGGTACCATTGGTAAAGTTGATACTTGTGCGGGCGCGTTGGCTCATCGTCCGCGAACCCGTAATGCTGGTGGACAGGCTCAGCCAGGAATTCAGCTTGTTGTCAAGATTCATCCGAATCGAGCCCCGCTGAAAGCCCGAAGCCACCACGATTCCCTGCTGGTCGAACCAGTTGCCCGATACGCTGTACCGGCTGCTTTCCGATCCGCCCGAGAAACTCAGCCCATAACTCGCGATGGGGGCTGACTGAAAAATTTCCTCCTGCCAGTCGGTGTTGGCCGTCCATTGGCCCGGATCCGGAAAGGGTACTTTGCCACCGATGTTCCGGGCCCGCTCATTGGCCAGGGTCATGTAATCCTGCGCATTCAGCAGGGGAATTTTGTGGCGGACAGTCTGGATTCCGTAGTATGCGTCGAGTTCTACTTTGCCCTCACCTGCTTTCCCTCGCCGGGTAGTGACGATCACCACGCCGTTCGCACCCCGGGAGCCATAAATGGCCGTAGCCGACGCGTCCTTAAGGACTTCAATCGACACGATGTCATTGGGATTAATAGAAGACAGGGCATTGTAGGGTTGACTCTGGCCATCGTTCGATCCGATACCACTATACACCGGAAATCCATCAATTACGTACAACGGTTCGGCGCCACCCCTCACCGAGTTACCTCCCCGCACGCGAATACTTAGTGCGCCCCCCGGTGCCGAATTGCTCTGAATGACCTGCACGCCCGACAGTCTTCCCTGAATAGCCTGCTCAGCCGAGGCGATGGGCATTTCCTCAATGGCCTGGGCAGGTATCGACACAATGGAGCCCGTCAGGTCCCGTCGTTTCTGCGTACCGTAGCCCACGACCACTACCTCGGCCAGTTCTCCCGATACCGGTGTCAGAGCAATGTCAATTACCGACCTTCCATTGATGGGTAGGGTTTGGGTTTCGTACCCGATAAAACTCACGGTTAGCGTGCCGTTTGCCGGTGCCGCAATGGTATAGCGCCCATTGATGTCGGTGGTGGTCCCCTGCACCGTAGCGCTTACCAGTACCGTGGCTCCCACCAGGGGAGTCTGATCGTTGCTGCTTGTCACGATTCCGGTAATGTTTGTCTGCCCGTTAGCCTGTGTCCCGGCCAGCTGTGTCAGACAACAAATAAGCAGCAGAATTTTTCCCGCATTGCTACATAAAAGCTTGTCCATATTCAATAAGTAAAAGGTTTGGGAATGGTTTGCATGGACAATATTAATATAACATTTTCTATAAAAAAATAAACAAAACCATGCAACCGATTGCGCAATCGGTTGTGGAAAAAACTTTTTTTTCCTAGCTTTGAAAAACCCTGACCAACCCCCGATCCGATGCCCCGACTTCCCCGCCACCAGCGCACCAGCGTGACGATCTACGACATTGCCGAAAAAGTAGGCGTGTCGGCCTCTACCGTATCCCGTGCCCTGAGAGGACACCCCGACATTCGGCCGGAAACGATCGAGACAGTAAAGAAGATGGCCAAAAAGCTCAACTACCAGCCCAATACCATGGCCCAGAGCCTGAGGGAGCGCCGCACCAAGGTGATTGGCGTGCTACTGCCCGAAATCCAACAGTTTTTTTTCGGTTCCGTCTTGAATGGTATTGAGGAGGTTGCTTTTCAAAAAGGGTATCAGATCATGGTGTGCAAGTCGGGCGATAACTACCAGCGAGAACTCATGCAAACCTATTCCCTGGCTAATCAGGTGGATGGTATTGTGGCGTGCATTTCGGAACAAACCCAAAAAACTGATCATTTCCGCCACTTGAAGCAGCAGAAAATTCCCTGCGTATTTTTTAATAGGGCACCGGAAAACTTTTCGTGTAATCGGGTACTTTTCGAAGACGAACGGCTGGGATTTGCCCTGACCGAAAATCTGATTAAAGCTGGTTTCCGTAATATAGCCCATCTTACTGGGCCGGCCCACTTGGCGGTCTGTAAGGATCGGATAACGGGCTACCAAAAAGCTTTGCAACAGTATGGTCTCCCATTCAATCCCGCACTGATTCTACCCGTCGGATTCGGCTATCATAATGGCCGGTTGGGGTTTCAAAAACTCATGGGATTAAGCCCACGGCCGGATGCTATATTTTCAGGGAGTGAACAGATCGCTATGGCGGTGGTGGTGGAAGCCCGGAAAGGAGGAATTTCTATTCCCCAGGATCTTGGCTTGGCTACCTTCGGCAGCGATCCGGCATACGCCATACTTGATCCACCCGTTACCAGTCTTACTCCGCAGGGATTCGAAATGGGTAGCCAGGCCTGTCAACTGTGTATCCAGGAAGTGGAGAAGGTGACCCGTACGACTCGCTACAAGACCGAACATCTGAAAAGCGAAATAGCAATCCGAAGATCTAGCGTAAAACTAAGTGGAGACGAAGATCTGATTTCCTCCTATAGTCGCTATCAAAAAAGTGAGTTTCAGGGGGATGAATTGGTATATATATACTGAAAATTCAGTACATTCCGAGCAGAAGTTACGAAATACAGGGAGGTAGGTTCCGGGTAGGGAGGTTTATTAAGAATTCAGCCTTAATCCTCCTAATTGATATAGTTATAAACTTTACCCGGGCATTATTTAGATTTTGTCTGATACCTGCCCTGTGCGCATACTAAATTCACCTTACCAAACTCCTCGTTTGCTTGCCATCGTTGTATTGGTGCAACGAGACATTGTCTCACAATCTCAGCTTTATGGTCGCGCTGTGGCGGACGACTTGCTGCACGAGGGTGTAGCGGTCGATTATAGTGCAAGTGTGGTGCTTGGTCTGCGGCATGATCTGCGAGTCGTCAGCCCCATATATTTTAGAAATGGTGACGAAGCCCGCAGCGAATGGGCCGAGTAGTCCTCGCCAATCAATACCATTATTTGGCTAGGCCGCCACTGTGGTTCATATTGGGTACGGCCGTTATCAGTCGCAGAAAGAGTATCTGGAAAAACGGAAAATAACAGCTCAATAATCTGCCTAACAATTAGTTGATTCGTTTTGGTGGCGGATATACGGCAACGGCCGACCGTCCGAAATGTGTTAACTACCCCTAATTCGCATAAGCCTCCCCGGATATACATGGGCTAAACTACACCATACAGTTATAAATGGTATTGTAATTTAATGCGAAATCGGCCATTCACCTTTTTATTTCCATTCATCCAACCATCAAATGAGCCTTCAACCCAGATAAGTTGGTCATGGGTTAAATTATAAAAATAGGCTTTCTCAACTTCGAATGCCCTTAGCCTGTCGTCTTTTGGCATTAAGGTAGTATTTCCGCGTCCGGTGGATTCATCTACCAGCGTTACCGTGTTGTCTTATAACTATTGATTTAAGTTTTCGTGCAAGATTATGTTTCTCAAAAGCGTTGTTATAATGCCAGTGGAGTTGCTACCTTAAACTGGACAGTAAAATCATGCTTGATTGAGTGATGTCAAGTAAGCGGTAGCCAGTCCATCTGCCCTAAACTATGTGCACCTGTAGCTGTTCATAGTACGTTGATTTGCTAAGCCCAGACTTAAGACCTACTGACCACTACGTATGACCCTGAATTATGTCCGGCGTGGAGCCGGTAAATCGCTGTTATTGCTCCATGGCGTGGGTAGCTCCCTGAAGACCTGGGATCTCATTATGGATGAGTTGGCTACCCAACGGGATGTGATTGCAATAGACTTACCCGGTTTCGGCCAATCACCGGCTCTTGTCGGGGAGGTGTCCATTCCCACCCTGGCCGATGCGGTGACCGACTTTTTAACCCAGCATCAGCTCCTGGGCATCGATGCCGTGGGCAATTCGATGGGGGGCCGGCTAGTGCTCGAACTAGCCCGGCGAGGCGATGTTGTCGGGGCCGTCGTATCCCTGGATCCGGGCGGGTTCTGGCAGGGGTGGCAGGTAGCCTATTTCTACCAATCGGTTCGTTTGTCGGCTCAATTATCCAGCCTCATCCAACCGATCTTATCACCTCTGGTCAGCAATCCTGTGAGCCGAACGTTGCTATTCGCTCAATTTTCGGCCCATCCCTGGACGATCCCATCCCGGGTAGCCCTCAATGAATTTCGGGAGTTTTTACCCACCCCCAGCTTTACCAAGCTGCTGGATAGTTTGGCCCATGGTCCCCCGCAGCAGGGGGCTCCCGTTGGCTCCATTCCGAACCTGGTCATTGGCTGGGGTCGTCAGGACCGCATTTGTCCGCCCAGTCAGTCAAGGCTGGCATTAAAGCGGTTTCCTGACGCTCGCCTGCACTGGTTTTCGAATTGTGGACACTTTCCGCAACTGGATGTGCCCGCTGAAACGGTTGCCCTAATTCTGGCTGTAACCGAAGGACGCTACACACCTCAATCGCCACTCCCCAGTTTGGCGAAACCATCTGTATCTGTAGGGGACGTCTTCATTGGCTTGAGTGCTGCGGTGCTGGTAATGGGCCTGTTCCTGGCCTTTGGGGGGAAGAAATAGCTACGAGCTTGATAAAGTAGGTATTTGGTAGGCCTGCGAGAGTCAACCGGACGCGGTCTCCGGGACATTCGGTTAGATCGTGTTTAATCGAATGTTCAGTTAAACGTAGCAAATCTAGAGTGGAATTGCAATAGTAAAGTGGAGGAATTTTTTAAGTAGCTATTGAGCTGGTGAAAAAATAAGATTCGTGTTGAAGAGGAGTTTGGTAATCGAGCGTCGAATGTTTTCGCCTACGGTTGTACCGCAGCGGCGGCCGCCAGCCCTCGATGTTTTCAAATGTGGCTAACTTTGCCTGCTGCCGTGTCTTAAAATGAACGTCATTGACCATCCCACATTTCAATGTTTTGAATCGGATCGATTTCTATTATTCATGCAATAGAAGGGGAATAGAAATCTTCATATTTTTCTTTTCGCCGTACGCAAGCAAAAACCCGATGGATCACCGGCGCCCGGCGGGACTTGATTGCCAAACGAACCCGCCAAGCTTTGGCGATGAAGAAAGCTGCCGGCGTGAAGTTAGGTCGTCCAAAGGGGGCGGGTAAAAGTAAGTTGGATGCCTACAAGGTTGAGATTGAAGCCCTACTGAATAATGGCTCGACTCAACAATTCATTGCCAAACGGTATGGTACGACCAAGCAGAATCTGTCCAACTGGTTAAAGAAAAACAATCTACAGAGAATTAGGCGATAACTTATTTGAAATCTGGCCCGCTTTGGCACTTGCAACCAATATTAAGCCCCACCAGTTCCGAGCGCCGAAACCCGCCCGCGAATCCGGCCAGCAGCAGCGCCCGGTCGCGCAGGCCGGTGGGCATGGCGGGGATTTGGGTCAGACACGCCTTGTACTCCTCGATGTCGAACGCCGGGGACTGCTCGGGTTCGGTGCCGATACTGCGCTTGATTCCCTCCATCACCGTCTTCACCGCCTCGTCGCTGGTTGGATTGGCATAGTTGTATAACCGGTGCCACTGGCGGATGGCGGCCAGCCGCCCGGAGATCGTCGACCACTTGCAGGTAGCCGCCAGGTCGGAGATGTAAGCGGCCAGCGTGGCCGGATCCAGGGGCAGCTCGGGCAGTCCGCAATGGCGCAGCCAGATCGTCAGCTGGGCGATGTCGGACTGGTAGGCTTTGCGCGTATTGTCGGCGCCCTCGATTCCCCTGGCAAAAAAGGCGGCCGTTTTCTTGGCCAGCTCCTCGCGGGAGACCCGCCCGCACGGGAAGCGCATCCGATTTTTTCTGGATCGTCAATTTCGAATGCATGGGCTTTCTCAGTTAGGTCGACCAAAAATACGAAAACCTGTTACTTCCGATAATCCTTAGTTATCGCAGGAGCCGTTTTCACCCCGGACATCAAAGATACCAATGTCAGGAGGAAAGTGGGCAGCAATGCTTTAGCAGACGGGCAGCAGTGATGCATCGGTCGCCACAACTATAATAATAGAACCATCGCCCGGCTGATATGATGGCAGAGCTTTAAGCATAGTATCCATTCATCCATCGTAGCTTTTAGGGTCATACCCACTGGAATATCAACGATGGTTGGATTGCATTTGGCTCCCACATTGACATGCACCAGCATGCCAACGGCGTACGTCGAACTTAAAATACCAGAATATCATTTTATTTTAAATTTGTATAATTAAAATAAAACTTTGTACATCATTGACTAATTTGCATAAGTCCGACGAACAACTTTGGAAAAACCTTATTTCAGGCGAGGAATCGGCTTTTTCTGCGTTGTTCGAGCGACATCATTCGGCATTGGTCAGATATGGACACTCTTTGTTACCCCATCGCGAAACGGTCCAGGATTGCGTGCAAGATGTTTTTGTGGACGTGTGGATGTATCGCCGATCGCTCAATCCATCCGTTTCAGCCAAAGCTTATCTTATTTCCAGCGTCCGTAAGCGAATCGCCAGAAAGCACAAGCGCGACAAAATTTTTCGTAAGGCGGCACAGCTGGACAACTCAATGGAAAAAATTATTGAGTTTTCGCTCGATTTTACGGTGGAGGACCGGCTGATTGCCGATGAGTAAAAGCTCCACAAGGTCCAGCAACTTAACCAAATGCTTAATGGATTAAACGTCCGGCAGCGTGAGGCTTTGTACCTCCGATATCATCAGGGACTTTCAATGGACGAGATCGCCGACATCCTGGACATCAATAAACAGTCCGTGTCCAACCTCCTGCATCGTGCCCTGCGGCAACTTCGCCGTGATTGGACGGGCAGCACTCCTCTCCTTCTGCTGATGTCTTACCTGACAATTTAATTTTTTCAAAAAAAAACTGGACAAAGTGAGTATCGTTCAGTTTAGCTGTCCTCTCTGCATCTGAAACCCCTTTTTCAGATGCAACAGCGAGACCTATACCAATCAATTGAAGATTTCCTGGCCGACGAGTCATTCAAGGCGTGGGTACTTACCGGCCACGACCCCGACCAATGGGAAGCGTGGACCGTGGAGCATCCACAACGCTCTACCATTGTGGAAAATGCCCGCAACTTGTGGCTTGCCATGCAAGTACCTGACTCAAAACTTACACCGGAGGAAACGGCGACGGCTTTGCAATGTACCTGGGATAAAATCTGGCAGGCCGAAAATAATGAAGATAATCCAGTAGTGTCCCCATCTTGGGGATGGTGGCGTAGCGCAGCGGCTGTGCTGCTGCTGGGCTGTGGTATTTCGCTGGCTTGGTACTTGACCACTTCTTACGAAAAATCCCAAACTCCTGGCATTACCTACAGCGACTTGATAGAAGCGGCGGACATCCCAATGCTTGAGCGCACCAATAATTCCGACCAGCCGCAACTCATCACCCTATCCGATGGGAGTTCGGTGCTGCTCCAGTCCGACAGCCGACTAAGTTTCCCGGCAAAATTTGCGGACAATGAGCGCAAGGTGTATCTGTCGGGCGAGGGTTTCTTTGAAGTCAGCAAAAATCCTGATCAGCCCTTTCTAGTCTATGCCAATGAATTGGTGACCAAGGTAGTTGGAACCAGCTTTCGTGTAAAGGCATTCGCCGACCAGAATGACATCGAGGTGGTGGTCAGAACGGGAAAAGTGAATGTAACATCCAATGGTGTGGCCGGGAATTTGTCAGAACCAGAGCTCCTGCTTTTACCCAACCAAGGCGTCAGGTTCAGCCGCGAGCGGCTGGCCTTCGAAAAGATAGATGATCTGACCCAGGAAAAGCAGATCTCTCAGAAATTGAGCAACATTGAGCGACTCAGCTTCGAATTCTCGGACGTGCCCGTATCCCAGATATTCCGGACGATCGAGCAGGCGTACTTGGTTAAGATTGATTTTCCCGAAGAAAAATTAAGAAACTGCTACCTGACCACCTCACTCAGCGACGAACCATTGCCCAAAAAACTCAAAATTATATGCTCAAGCCTGGGTCCGGATGCCAGCTACACAATTGATGGCAATACGATCTCAGTTAATGCAAAAGGATGCGAATAAATAAGTAAAAAAGCGTCGGGATGCTGTAACATCACCGACGCTAGATGGACTTCCCGCCGGGTTCTGTAAAACCCGTTCTCTAGTGAGATAAAGGAAGAAATGATTTTGCCAATACCCTTGTACAGTACCAACTAAACCAACCAAAAGTATGAAGAATTCTTCGACAAGTCAACGATTACTATACCATGTCTTGAAGGCATCAATCTTACAATTAGCCCTGGCGGTCCTCTTTGCAGGTATGGCGCTTGCAACTACCGTCAACGGGCAGGGAATCCTGGATCGCAAAGTTTCGCTCGACGTTCGGGATGCGTCTCTGGGTGATGCTCTGCGAAAATTGGAAAAATCTGGCCAAGTAAAATTTTCTTACAATTCCCGCAATTTACCTTTGGACGAGGTCGTCTCCGTACGGGCTGAAAACGAGGTGCTGTCCAGCGTGTTGACACGCGTTCTGAAGCCCATGAATATCAGATTTATGCAGGTCAGCAACCGGATCGTCCTGCGAAAAGAGGTGGCTTTGGGAAATCCAGCCCAATCAACGACTTCTTTTTCCCATACTCTCATTCAGCCCCCTGCCCAACAGACCGTAACTGGACTCGTGACGGACGAAAACGGGGGGGGACTGCCCGGAGTGAGTGTTTTGGTGAAAGGGACACAACGGGGAACAAATACTGACCAGGATGGAAAGTACTCTGTGGAAGTACCTGATGGTAGCGCCGTTTTGGTATTCTCCTACGTAGGATACAATCCGCAGGAAGTCTTGGTTGGCAACCGGTCATCAGTCAATGTATCTCTCAAACCCGATTTGAAATCGCTGGAAGAGGTCGTTGTAGTGGGATACGGTCTTCAAAAACGCCGCGACGTGGTAGGTTCTATCGCCAAAGTGACGGGTGAAGAACTCAATAAGCTCCCTACCACTTCGGTAGCCGAAGCCTTGCAAGGAATGGCCAGTGGGTTGTTGATTCAGAATAACAGCGGCCACCCTGGCAGCGGTCCCAGTATTAATATCCGGGGACAAGGATCAATTAATCTTGGCAGTTCACCTTTATGGATTGTTGATGGGGTACCCATTCAGACTGGCTCGCTGGACCTGACAATGAATGGCGTAAAGCCAGTATCACCTCTAGCAATGATCAATCCTAACGACATCGAGTCAATTGAAGTACTAAAAGATGCCGCCGCTACCGCCATTTACGGTAATCGCGGTTCTAACGGCGTCATCATCGTTACGACGAAATCAGCAAAGAGCAACAAAACAGGGATAACCCTAAATTACGACAGGGGTCTTTCGCGCCTTCCTTTTAAGCAGGATGACATATTCGTCGATTCAAAAACCTGGTGGTCTCTGACAGACCAAGGCTTCGCCAACGCTGGCAACAGTAGTGTGTTCGATCCAGATCGCATTATTCGATCACAATTCCTAGATGACCGCCCGACCATTAGCCGTGAGGAAGCGCTGGCAACTAACACGGATCACTTGGCGGCTCTGACCCAAAAATCAGGGTACCATCAAGTAGGGCTGACTGCCAACAAAGGCTTTGAAACGGGTGGTGTTATGTTTACAATGAATTACCGGGACGAGAAAGGCTTGATTCGCAATAATAATCTGCAACGCCTGACTACTCGTTTTAACTTTAATTTCTCCCCTATCAAATCGGTTAATATTGGGATTAGTACCAACTTCGTGTACTTAAAAAACAAGGGAGTACAATCAGGAAATGGAAAAGGTTTCGGTGGATGGGACAACTGGTTTGCGGCTATGCCCTGGTACAAAATCTATGATGAAACGTCGCAAACCGGTTACTGGGGAGCAAATTCTGGTTTTAACCCAATTGCTTTCTCTGACGAAAAGCTGATTCGCAACGATGTGGATCAATATCGTACCATCAGTAATGCTTTCTTGCAATGGGACACGCCCCTAAAAGGACTACGCCTCAGAAGTGAGGCCGGCGTGGATCTATTGATCAACAATAGTAGCTATTGGCGCTCCATTTTTCTGGATGCCAATGCCCCTTTCATCAACGAAGCAGCCGAAAGATCGATTACCAAACATGTATTCAACTACAACACCTATCTGAACTATGATAGAACCTTCGGGTCGCATAACGTATCCTTGACGACCGGGGCAGAGGCCGTTCGGCAATCATCTTATACGCGTCAGGTGGAAGGAACGCAAATATTCAGCAATTATCCCGAACTGCGTAACCCCTTACAGATTACGGACGGTGATGGGTACCGGGGCGGAGAACAATATTTGCTGGGCTTTTTTGGAAGGGCAAACTACAAATTTAATGACCGTTACATTCTCAATGTTAGCGTCCGAAGGGATGGGCACTCAGTGCTGAGCCAAGCCAACCGCTGGGCTACTTTTGCTGCAGTAGGTGCGGGCTGGATTATTTCAGATGAATCCTTCTTACAAACTCCCTGGCTTACGCATCTGAAACTCCGCGGAAGCATTGGTACAACCGGTAACACGGGCCTATCAGCCGAAATGACCCAAATAAACTCTGGTTTACGGTCAAATAGATATGGCGGGGGATACCTGCCAGGCGCAACTACGCTTGGGCCTATTGGTGATGTCGACCTGAAATGGGAGACAACGCTCAACACAGACATTGGTTTTGATTTCGGGATATTCAACAATAGGATTTCGGGGTCGGTGGCGTATTATGTCAAGAAAGTGTCCGATCTGATTTTACGAGGAAATGTGCCTGTATCTGTCGGCTTTACCAACAATCAGGTTTGGGAAAACGTGGGGGATCTGAAAAACTGGGGCTGGGAGTATAGCATCAACTCCGTCAATGTCAACAAGAATGGTTTCCGTTGGAGTACGGATCTCAATTTGAGCTTCAATGACAATAGAATCATCAAGCTAAATCAATTTGAACAAGGAAAAGGCGCGGAAGGTAGCCAGACTATCCGTAAGGAAGGCGAAAAAATAAACACGTGGTACCTGGCTCATTCGGTAGGCGTGGATCCAGAAAAGGGTATTGTGATGATTGAGCAACGGGATACGGAAAAGTGGAACAACGAATTCGTAACGGTTCCGACTGGCACCCTGATTCCCGGAAATGCCTCAAACTCGGCTGCGAATCGAATGATTGCCCACGGTAAGTCAGAGCTGCCAACATTTTTCGGCGGTATTACCAACAGTTTTGCTTACAAGGGATTCGACCTTAATGTATTGGTAGTCTACGCAGGCGGCAATTACCTCTTCAACAATTTCCTTTACAATACAAGCCGCATGGAAGGTATCTATAACATTCCTCAATATATGGTCGGGCGGTACTGGGAAAAGCCGGGTGATGTGGCTGAATTCCCTCAGCTACTCTACGGAACTACGTACAAATACGACAATGACGGGAATCCTTCGGCAGCCGGTACTCGTTTCGCTACCCACCAAATCGACCAGTTCCTGGAAAAAGCCAACTATGCCCGTTTGCGAAATCTCCAGATTGGCTACACGCTGCCCAATCCATTATTGACCAAGGTCAAGTTGCAAAATGTGCGAATCTATGTGAGCGGCACCAACCTGCTTACCATCACAAAATTCAAAGGGATAGATCCGGAAACGAATGCTGACCTTCCGCTCCCAAAAATGGTAAATCTGGGCATCTCTTTGAACCTTTAAAATAACCGAACTATGAAAACCAAGTATATAACATTAGTACTGATCGTGGGAGTAATGACTCTATTGTCCTGCGACACTGAAGAATTTTTCGAGATCAAACGCCCCCAGGAGACCCAATGGGTCAACACCGTTACGCTTGATCAGGGGCTGGTGTCGGCCTATTATAGTTTGATGTACCCGGAGGGATACCGAGGCGCGACGCAAATGATGGATTTTGCCTCGTCGGGGGTCTCGCAACTGCTGCCCGAAACCTCTACCGGAGCCCCATGGAATGAAATGTACAACAGGTTATTCGGCCAGAATTTTAGTATTACCGATAACTTATGGAGGAATTCCTATGCTGCTATCACCCTATGTAATGCCGCCATACAACTGGACGAGGATACTAATGGAAATCCATTCAGTCTTCGAGAAACTGATGCAGACTACAAGGATAATTACGTAAGACAAATCGGTGAGTTTCACTTTCTGCGCGCCTATGCGTACTATCACCTCATCCGGTATTTTGCTCCACCTTATAATCATAATGGGCCCAACACCGGAAAATACATTCCATTCAAAACCAAAGTACCTGTCTCCAAGTCTGAAATATTTGACGAAAATCTAGGGACGACCGAAGAAGTGTATAATCAGATCATTGCAGATCTCGAAATTGCTAAGGCCAAGTTGCCCGGTACTTTTAACTCGGCTACCATGCTACCGAACTATGTAGCGGGGCGTGCGACGAAGTATGCCGCAGCGGCTTACCTGGCAAAAGTCCTGTTTGTAAAAGGTGATTACAGCCGGGCATTGAAGGAGACAAATTTTATCACCAATGCAGCTGAAAAAGAGAAGCGCTTTGCGTTGGAAGCTCCTATCGAAGCCTTCAACAAGAATGTAGTCAGTGATATTCCCAAAGAAGCCATTTTTGAATTCAACACGGGCGATCCTACCGTTAGTGGAACCAGTTTATACATGTATTGGGGATGGGTCATTTCCCTACAAGATCGCGATGCCGATGATTTTGGCCGGGGAAAAGGAATGTCTAAAAGTCCAACAAACCAGTTCACGCTTAGTTACTGGGCATTAGACAAGGCGGGCTGGATGACTGACCCGACAAAGGGTGACTATACGCTAACGGACGCCGCTAAAAAGGATCTTAGGTTTCAGCAGCTCTACTTTTACCTACTGCCTTACAAGGCGGGGGGGGATCCGTTGATCTACGAAACGGTAAGTACCCATACCAAGGTTGATAAACCGCAAATATACATAGACAAATATTTCCGGGGAGGACCTGGTGATGGGCGTTACACTAAGTTCCCTCTGATGCGGCTAGCGGATATTTATCTAATGCAGGCCTGGATGAAATGGAAAACGGGTGATGCGCCAGGATCTGCGACTGATCTCAATAAGGTGTGGAATCGCGCAAACCCTCAGAACCCTAACCGCTACACATCTGCTAATGTAAATCATGAAGCCATTCTCGGCGAATACATCCGTGAGATGTCCGGTGAGGGATGGACTCTTGATTTTATGGTAGGTACGCAGATGCCTATCCCGGCAGGAGACCGTACCGGTGTCGCCCCTATTGCGCCACCTTACAGCCAATGGAAGTGGGAAGTTCCGGTGGATGAGAAAAACCTCAATCCCGATTTTCAATAGTACAGCAAAATCAAAGATTTCTGCTCCGGAAAGATACCTTCCTTTCCGGAGTATGCCTTCTTTTGTGCCGTCCTCAATAGTTCTTTAATTGGTTTGTTGCCTCACTATGTAGGCGATAAACTCAATACCGATGCAATGCGAGCCAATCTATTCCTTTATTTCATAAGTACCTGCGTGTTGTTGAGCATGTACTTCCCGTCAGCGTATAGTCAGGGAAGTAGTAGCGTAAGTACTAATGTAGCACGTCCGGAAGACAATCGGTTTACGGTGGAAGTACTAGACAAAAAACTGAATGAACCCATGGAACTAACGGTCCTTCCGGATTCCCGGGTAGTTTTCGTCGAGCGGCGGGGCAAAATCCGTCTGTACGATCCTAAGCATAAGAAAACCAATCTTCTGGCGCACCTATCCATTTATCTGGGCAGTGAAGACGGTTTGCTGGGTGTTACAAAAGATCCTCATTTTGACCAAACAAACTGGCTATATTTTTTCTATTCGCCCGCGGGCGAAAAGCCGGTTCAGAGGATTTCCCGATTTACAATGAGCAATGATTCCCTTCTGCTTTCATCTGAGAAAGTACTCCTTGAATTCCCCCTTTTGCGCGCCTGTTGCCATTCGGGAGGTTCTCTCGCGTTTGGCCCGGATGGTAACCTATTCATTTCCGTGGGGGATAATACCAACCCCTCGGCCTCCAGCGGGTTCGCCCCTTTGGATGAGCGTCCGGATCGGATCTTGTTCGATTCCCAGAAATCAGCCGCTAACACGGATGATTTGCGCGGAAAAATTCTCCGGATAACACCGATGGCGGATGGTACTTACACCATTCCAGAGGGTAATTTATTTCCTAAGGATGGTTCCTCCGGGCGGCCTGAAATCTACACGATGGGAAATCGAAACCCATTTCGTATTGCCATCGACCCCAAAACCAGTTACCTCTACTGGGGGGAAGTAGGTCCCGATGCGGGTGTCGATAGCCTCCACCGGGGACCAAAAGGCTACGATGAGATCAATCAGGCCCGAAAGGCGGGTAATTTTGGCTGGCCCTACTTTATCGGTGATAACAAACCCTACCGTCCCTATAATTTTGCCACGCAGCAATCAGGCGACCTGTTTGACGCCTTAGCACCGGTTAATAATTCCGTCAATAATACCGGAGCAAAAATTCTCCCACCCGCGCAGAAGGCATTCATCTGGTATCCTTACATTGCTTCGCCCGAGTTTCCCGAAACGGGACAGGGTGGACGAACGGCCATGGCGGGTCCCGTTTTCTATACGGATCAATTTGTGTCAGCGCCTTATTCGTTTCCGCCCTACTACGACGGCAAGCTGCTTATCTATGACTGGATGCGGAACTGGATCCAGGCCGTGACCATGGATAAGCAGGGAAACTATCAAAAAATGGAGCCCTTCCTACCTAGTCGAACATTTTCCAAGCCAGTAGATATGGAGTTCGGACCTGACGGCTCGCTTTACATTCTGGAATACGGTGCTTTTTGGAAGTCGGAGAACGAGGATTCCCAACTGATTAGAATTCAATACCACAAAAACAACCGAAGACCCATTGCCCGCATTTCTGCTGATAAAACGGTGGGAGCGGTACCTTTGACCGTCAAACTGTCTTCTAAAGGATCATTTGATTACGATAAAGGAGATACGCTGACTTTCGTCTGGAAGTTAAAAGACGGAACTGTTATTTCACGGAGACCTACTGCTACGTATACTTTTAAAAAGCCAGGTATTCAGGAAATTACCCTCAAGGCTATAGATTCTTCTGGAGAAACAGCTCAAACCACCCTTGAAGTCAAGGTAGGGAATGCACCGCCGGTAGTCAGGATCAATACTAGTGCCAATCGCTCCTTTTATTGGGGAAAACAGGATATACCCTATCAGGTTCAGGTTGAAGATAAAGAAGATGATCTACGTACCAAGGCCAGCCTGAACAGGACACAAATTCGCTTTGACTATCTACCTCAGGGGAAAGACTTGGCTCTACTGACCTCAACCTCACAGAGTGACAACGAAAAGGGAGGCGTTCAGGGAAAACAATTGATTGCCCAAAGTGGCTGCACGGGTTGCCATGCCTACGACAAAAGAACCATTGGGCCGGGATTCATTGAAATCTCGCAGCGGTACTTGGGTAAAAATAAGCATCAGGAATTAGTCGACAAAGTACACAACGGAGGAAGCGGCAACTGGGGCGAAGTAGCGATGGCGGCCCATCCGCAATTGAAGAAAGAAGCAATCGGCGAGATGGTGGATTATATTCTGACACTATCTGATGAAAAGAAAGTCGCCTCACTTCCGATGTCAGGCGTGGTAAGTACGAATACTCAAAAGAATGAAGGAGGTACTTATTACCTCACCGCAACCTACACCGACCAGGGTGCCAACGGTATCGAACCGCTTACCGGCCGGGATACACTCCTGCTGCGTTCCCCCATCCAGATGGCGTATGACGCGGATACCAGCCACGGCGTAATGATAAGGAAAGCGGATGGACGCGCCCGGTTTACGAAGAACGATGCCTACGTTGCCTTTAAGCGTATCGACCTCACCCACATTCATTCGTTGGGAATTCGGGCCTTTGCTTACGATAACATTGAAGGGACGCTAGAGATACGAGTCGACAACGAAAATGGTCCTCTACTCAGCAAGAAATTTCTATCGCCCGGCCCAGAATGGGTGGACTTCTCGATGCATATTAAGCCCATGAGTGGGTTTCATCACCTTTATTTTGTCTACAAAACGACCAGTAAGAAAATCGGCATCTGGCAAACCTTCGATCTGTCTGCCATCACCTTTCGTCGAAAATCCGATGAAGAATGACAGTCATCACTGACTTTTCCATGTACCATATAACCTAGTTATTCCTTGACCAAGCCATTGTATCTTTTCCTGTTTCTTAGTTGGGTGCCTCTCGCTGCCATTTCCCAAACTACCCTGTATGTAGCACCGCAGGGTACCGGCAGTGTTTGTTCCCAGCAACAACCCTGCCGCCCAGAGCAGCTGGCTGACAAGCTCAAAGAGTTGAACAAAAAAGATGTAGGTGACATTGCAGTGTACTTTAAAGGTGGTACTTACGAACTGACTGCCCCGCTTCGTTTTACCTACGATAGGGTGGGTAATGAGCGAAATAAAGTCTGGATCGGTAGCCTGCCTGGCGAACGGGCGGTTCTCTCGGGAGGGCGCAAAGTCACAGGTTGGTCGAGTGCGGGTAATGGAATATACAAAGCGAATGTACCCACCGGAACAGAAAGCCGCCAGTTGTATATCAATGGAAAAATGGCGATCCGGGCCAGAACCCCAAATCGTGAGAATGAAGCTGACTACGGTCCTTACAATCGTGGTCTGGGGTTTAATGAAAAAGCTAAAACCGTACTGTTGCGAACGGCTGATGTACCTTCAGCCGCTGAATCCGGGGAGGTGGAGATGGTTGTCAATCAGCACTGGTATCAAAGCCGGTTGCGTATTGCTTCCCTAAAAAAAGGCCGGGACACCACGGTACTTACCCCTAAAGACCCGGAGCGGGGGTATGTGTTTCAGTTGACCTACGCCCGGATGCTCAATCCTGATAAACCCTACTACTTTGAAAATGCCTTAGAATTCCTGGATAGCGACCGGGAATGGTACCTTGACAAGCAAAAGCTTACGCTATATTATAAGCCTGCCCCGGGCGAAAAAATGGAGAACCTGGAGGTAGTGGTACCTGTGCTCGAAACGGTCGTACAAATTTCCGGTACTCCTCAGAAGCCGCTGACGAACTTTACTTTCTCAGGCATTGATGTCGCTCACGGCAATTGGCTGACGCCCAGCCAAAAAGGAAGTGTGGCAACCCAGGGCGTTCAGATTCGCGGCTACGATAAAGAGATGGGGCCGGGTTTGATTCAGGCAGAGTTTGTCCGCAATCTATTGATCGAAAACTGTACTATCCTGGCCGCCGGTGGCCATGGCCTGGTCCTGAGCAAAGGCGTACAAAATTCAAGCGTCGTGGGAAATCATTTTGATCAGATCAGCGCGAATGGTATGGTCATTGATACGTATAAAAAGGCCTTTCCGGTCGACAGTCTTGCCTGCGTCAACAACCGCATTGCGTTTAACCTGATTGAAAACGTAGGCATGCACTACACCAATGGGATGGGCTTGCTGGCCAGTTGCATTGCGGGGCACGTGATTGAAAACAATGAAATCCGGTTTAGTCGCTATACCGGCATGCAAATTGGCAATCATTACGGCGATAATCTGAGTGGAGTAAAGGATAATTTGATTCAGTACAATAATATCCATCACGTTATGCAACTTCACGATGATGGTGGAGCTATCTACACCCTTAGTAACCAGCCAGGTACTAAGATATTCCGCAACTGGATTCACCAGTACGGCAAAAGCATTTGGGCCGATAACTTTCCGGTCAACGGTATTTTTCTGGATAACAACAGCGCGTACATACAGGTAGATGACAACGTTTTCAGCGAGCTTGAGAACGTGGATAGGTTGAAGGAACAAAGCAACGGATCTACTACGCACGACAACTCCTTCCGAAACAACAATTCCCAATTGGAGGAAGTCATGCAAAACGCGGGCATCAACCGCTCGATTCCCCAAAACAGTACTAACAAAACAGAAAAAGCTATCAACTAGCCTGAAAAAACTACTTACTGATTAAGCCTATGAACCTACGATTTTCAATTGCACTAGTTGCTCTTCTGTTTTTGATTAGCAGCTGCCACAAACAACCACTTTCCCAATCACAGGACGGTACGCAAAACAAGACAAGTTTAGCTACCCTGGAAGAATTTCATCAGCGGGGCGGTTTACCTAACTTTTTTCGGAAGGTAAATGAAGGTAAAGAGGTTAAGGTAGCTTACATCGGAGGCAGCATCACCGAAGCATCTGAGGGATGGAGAAGTTTGACCTATAATTGGTTACGCATCAACTACCCCCATACGCCTTTTACTGAGATCAACGCCACCATCGGTGGTACAGGCTCAGGGCTTGGCGTTTTCCGAATCGAGCGCGATGTGTTGGAAAAGGAGCCTGACCTGGTTTTCGTGGAATTTGCCGTCAACGACAGTGGGCAGGAACCAGAGTACCTATACCGGACGATGGAAGGGATCGTCCGAAAAACCTGGAAATCCAATCCCTCCACCGATATTTGTTTTGTGTACACGGTGGCTGAGAATGTTTTTGGCGATTTACTGGAAGGCCACTACCAGAGGTCGGCTCAGGCGATGGAAGTCATAGCGGAGTACTATCAAATTCCCTCTATTCACATGGGGGTCCAGGTAGCTCGTCTTTCTCAGGAAGGTAAATTGGTATTTACGGGCAAGCCGGAAGAGAACCCCGACAAAATTGTGTTCACCTCCGACAGAACCCACCCTTTGTCCAAATCAGGACATCCAATTTACGCCAGCGTGGTGAAGAAGTACTTTGAGAAAATGGACGGAGCCGCGCAACCCGGTCCCCACCCGCTTCCGACTCCCTACATAGCGGACAACTGGGAAACGGCTCAGATGATCACGCTGCCCGAACCATCTTCTTCAACTCACTGGGAACGGCTCCCGGAGGGGAACGCTATCGCGGGTGATTTTGCCAAATTCATGCCTAGTATTTACCGGGCTACGGCCCCGGATGCAACCCTTCATATCAAATTTAAAGGCACGAAGCTTGGATTTTATGACATCATAGGGCCCGCGTCGAGTATGCTGGATGTTACGGTCGATGGTGAAAAGAAACAGGTGCAGCGGTTTGACCAGTGGAGCAACTACTACCGCAAGGGTAATTTTTACGTGGATGACCTGAAAGATGGCATTCATGAGGTAACCGTTCGGGTACCGGGTCGTGAGTTCGATAAAGCCACCATTCTTAAGAAGAGAAAAATCGAGATAACCGATCCAAGTCTTTATGCGGAAAATGGCTGGTACCTCAGTAACATCATGATACTCGGTGATTTGTTGTCATTCCGATGGGAGTAACTTCTCATAATTATTTCCAATTACTCGCATTATGCTTAGGCTGCCCATACTGCTCTCGACATTTTTGATTTTTCTTGGCTCTATTTCTTGCTTTTCCCAAGCAAATGAAACGGTATTCCGTAATGGGCAGGCCGTTTTTGTGCTGCAAGATCACCTGAAACACCCGTACTACTGGTGGCCAAAAACGCTGGTCGAGTATCCGGTAAAGTGGAAGGAGGCGGTGAAAGCCGATCGACTTATTTTGTGGCATGAAGAGACCAATCAGGTAGTTCCATTTCAATTATCCACACCTGAGCCCGTAGCTGATGGCTGGGTCGCGAAGATAAGTTTCCTAAGCGACCTACCATCGGGGGGCAAACATACCTTTGTCCTGAAACATGGGAGTTCCAAGCCTTCGCCTTCTGCCGTGTCTGTAACAACCCAGGGAAATACAATTCGTATCCAAACCAACCGACTGGCGATCGAGATTCCGGCTTCGCAACCCATAAGTACCCAAACGCCGGGTCCCATCCAACGACTTTCGTCCGACGGAAGCCACTGGATGGGAGAATCCGTCATGCAAACCGGCAAAAAAAAGCTCGTTAAACTACGTACTTCCGAAGTGGCATCCGGCCCTCTATTTGTCGCCTATCGCGTGGAGTACGACTTCGCTGATGGATCCACGTATAAAGCTACCGTTCGCTGCATCGACGGGTATGAATTCGTTGAGTTAACCGAAGAAATGGAGGGAGTAACTCCCGAAGACAGTGTGGCTTGGCGCCTTGACTGGAACAATTTCGCTCCTACCCATCGGCAGGCGCCCAATCACCCCTACGGTCAATCAACAGATTCGCCCGGATTTGCCCGCTACGACTGGGAAACCATCGACCAGAATATGCTCAGCTCGCACCACGGCATTCTTTACGGAAACGCCGATAGCGGAAAAATTCCGTTTGAAGTAGGCGATTACGCTCCCTGGCCCGCCGAAACGACGGTTACGCTGAGCACCTTCTGGAACGAGCGACAGTCCGTAGGTGTATTTGTCAAAGACGCGGCTCTTTGGAATGATGGAGCGTATGCCATCTGGCACGGCTCCCGTCTCCTGAACGTCAAGTTTCATTACAAAAACGGGCTGTTATCCTGGACCTACCCCGTTGCCGGAAGTTCCCGTCAGACGGGCCTTAGTCTCTACAACCACCAGCAGGATATCGAGTATATGAATCAGCTGGAAGTGGCGCATAACTTCAAAAAGAATTCCTCTTTCTCTAGTAATAGCGCGCGGATATCCCAATTGTCCTATACCTCGTTTCTACAAAATCGGTATGGTACGCTCGACCTGAATAAAGTGAAAGATTGGGTTCTCAACTACCCGACTACAGCTACCCTACCGCCAGTCATTTTCGAGACAGGCGAGATCAAGACGGTGAACCAATTGGAGCAGCGGTTTCTGTACGATAGCTATACGCTGGAACTACCTTTCAGCGGTCCCCGGCAAAACAGCGGCTATGGTCCCGTTCCCGCCCGTTCCTTTTACGAACACTGGCTGGATGCGTACAATCGGCTACTACCCACGATGAATCCAACCGATCGGGAGCGGTTCGCTGCCATGTTTCTTCTGCATGCCTATGTGGCCGCTGACGAAGAATACATGCCTATGAAAAATATGCTGAGTGGCCACCCTAATTTTTTGGCGGATGTCAAGAGTATTCCGGCAATGGCGGCTTTTCTGTTTCCCGACCACCCGGAAGCGCACAACTGGGCGGATTTGTTTGAGAAATATGTCGAGTTCAATACCCGGTACCACTCCCGACCAGACGTTGCTAGCTGGGATGCGCAAGGCGGGCGCTGGACCGAGAACCTGGGAGCCTATACCTGGGCATTCCTTCGTCCTACCATGCGAGTCAACTACCTTCTTCAGGAGCATTTTGATGGCAAGAACAGAGTCGCAGGACCAAAACCAGCCAACATAGCCACCTGGATTCTTAATAGTCTCTCTGCTCCCTACGACGGAGAGTCGCTCGATTTTTACAAAAATGAAAAAGGAAAACTAGACAAGCACAGCTGGGGGGTAGTGACCAAAGAAGCGGGTCCGCGCCGCGTGTATTCAGCGCAGGGAGCCCACGCCTTACGGCGTCAGCCACCGAGTGTTTTTTGGGCGCTAGGCCAATCTCTTGAAAAGTATGATCCCCTGTTATCCGAACACATTCGCTTCGTTTCGCATCCTGACGATCAGGATATGGAAGCGTTGAGCTCGGAGAGTTCCGTATTCAGCCTGATCATGTACCCTAAGACGGGCTATGACCTGGGTACCCCGCCAGACTTTAAAACAATCAAACTAACTGGTTTCGGTACCATTCTGCGGGCGGGAGTAGGTACCCCGCAAGAATTATCGATCCATCTCACGCAGATCGATCAGGGGCCCAATTATCGTTGGGGGCGAGCGGCCGAAGGTGGTAGTGGGGTCATTTACTTTTATGCTGCCGGGAAGTCATATAGCCACAACGGGAAGGAAGACATCGGCGATCGCCGGATTCAGGATACCGATTTAATGACCAATTTCGGGGTGTTCAAAGACGGTACCTTCAAATCCGTTGGACAAAATACCCTGCACCGGCCGTTGTACAGTATGGGCGTTGGTCAATTCACGGAAATCGTACCGTCTCAAACTACGGGTTACTCCTGGCCGGAGTATCAGAGCCGGAGCATCATGCTCGTGGGACAAGACTACTTCATCACCTACGACGATGTGTATAATAAAAACATTGGCGGTCGTTTTTCCTGGTTTACCCACCCCGACGAAGAACTACCCACGATCGAAATCATCAAAGCGGGAGGTACTGAAGACCGGAATAAAGTCATGAAGACGGAGCTGAAAGGCTCAGAGTCCAAAGGCGTGTGGTACGATGGAACGGACGATTTCATGGTCTTTATTTCTCATAAAAAAGGCTATGACATAATACCGACACCCTTCGGTTGTAAAATTCAGTCGCCCAAAAAACAACAGGACTTCATTTTCAGAAATGATACGCCCGTTCAGTACAAAGAGGACGGTATACTTTTTAATGGTACGGCGGGTTTTATTCGGAATTTACCTGATAAAACGGTAGAACTAGCGCTTTTTCACGGGAAGCAGATAGGAGCTCAAAAATTTAGTATTGAAACTACCGATAGCGATGTCGGCATGAGCGCTCACGTTTTGGGTCGAGATAATGTACAGGGAGAATATTACAGCATGCAGCCTGCTTCTGTGGTATTTCGGTGGGAAGGAGGTATTCCGCCGGGTGTTAAATTTTATCTGGATGGACGGGAACAAAAACCAAGTACCAAAGAGGAGTACAAGGTATCCTTTCCCGCCGGGCACCATAGCTGGCAATTGTCGACAAACTACCCTATCCCCCCCAGGCCCACGATTATGGCTACCGAGTACGATCATTCTAAGGTACTTCTTTCCTTGGACCCGGTACCGGGAGCAGATCGTTACCAACTTGAAACAAGTACCGACAACGGAAAAACCTGGAAAATCAACACGGAATCAGCCAAGCCGAGCTTTTTTATCAAAGGAAGCAAAGGGCAGAAAAAAATCCATGCACGCGTTACGGCCTTCAATCCGGACTTCGCCAGTTCGCCATCGCCCGCTTATCCCATCTATTTTACCAGCCAGAAGCCCGAAAATCCCGATGGTTTGAAACTAAAACTACTCCCGCAAAACCGGGTCATGCTGAATTGGGGGCAAGTACTTGGTAGTCCAACGTACTCACTCTATCGGCGCCTTCGGGGAAAGGATACCTACCAGTTGATTTATACGGGCAACCAGCGTTCTTATACCGATGAATCTCTGGTTCTTGGCAATGTTTATGAGTACGCCGTAACCGCCCGAAACAAAAATGGAGAAAGTGCTAAAAGCTATCCCGTTCAAAACGACCCGACGAGCTGGCTCCTGTGGGAACCTCGGCCGGATGAACCCTTTCGCCGCGCCGAAACTTCCGTGCTGATGAAAGACAATAGCAATATGCCGGTCGAAGTATATTATCCCGAATAGGCAAACTTTTAAATCGCCCATGAAATTTCCGAATAAACAGTCTGGTTCCCTTTTAATCCTTATGCTCTTAGCCGCGCTGCCAACGCGGGCAAGCGACAAAGTGCCTCAAACCGACCCTTTTCAACCTTACCTAACGGGAAAGGCCCCGACCATCGTTACCGATCTGGGAGAGGAAATCATGGATAGCATCCGGCTTCGAAAAGTAATTTTTCATTCCCGTGACGTCCAAACCCCGGAAGGAATCATACCCACCAATATTTTTGCCGCCATCGTTCGGCCGGCGAAGCCAGGTACTTACCCCGGCCTGCTGGTACTTCACGGGGGTGGGGGAAATGCGGAAATAGAAAGAGCAAAAAATTGGGCGGCGCAGGGCTACGTAGTACTGACGCTGGATATTCCCGGGGTAGCCAATCCCGAAAAAGTACCCCAATCGAGCGGTACTTGGAAGGCAGTTCCCTACGGCAAAAGCCGGTTTACTGCTACGCCGGACCTCACCCATAGTACTATTTTCGAAGGGGTTCTGGCGGCCGTGCAAGGTTTGTATTTACTACACGCTCAACCCGACGTGATTCAAAATCGGATCGGGATCGTTGGAATTTCGTGGGGCGGGTACACGTCCACCATCGTTTCGGGGCTGGCCAGTAACATGGTGAAAGCTACTTTCTCACTCTACGGATCTGGCTTTTATGATGAAGGTTCAGTGTTCATGAAAGAGTTAGACAAAATGTCGGACAATGATCGCGCGACCTGGTTGCGCTACCTGGATGCCGGCCGCCGGATTCAATCCCTGAAGACTCCTTTTTTTATCGCCGCCGGTACCAACGACAACTGGTTCTACCCGCCCGCTGTCACCGCTACCCTTACAGCCATGAAAGGGCCGGTCAATCATTTGTTTGCGGCCAACGCCAATCACAAAATTCCGGTTCCGGGAGGTACCACAGATCCCCGAACCAATCAGGTCGGCTGGACCAATATGGAATTGCCCTATTTTGACTACTACCTGAAAAATAAAGGGTACCCGTTCCCTCTCATCACAACTATTTCGGCAGCCGCTCCCAAAAAAGGCAACGCCGGGATTACCGTCAAATTCCGGGTAAAAAGCAAGACGCCGATCCAGCAAGCGAATGTCTTTTACAGCCGCGCCGATTCATCCTGGACCAAAAGAGTGTGGGAGAGCGTACCCGCCCAGGCGTCCCGCGGCGGCTGGTACTATGCCGAGTTAACGGCTGATATGATTGGCAAAGCGTTGGACTGCTACGGTAGTGTTTCTGATGACCGCCCGGTGACAGTATCCAGTTTTCTGGTCAGGTGCAATTAGTGGATAAAAATTATTTCGTGATGTACTCAAATCGTGCCTTTCTCGCGTGGGTTTTACTTTTCTCTCCGCTTGTCCTGCTGGCGCAAACGGAACTACCTACCCTCGTTGCCCCCGCTAACTGGCAACAGCAGGGGATTGAGATCAAGCTTCGGGATGATTTGAAACACCCAACGATGAACTGGCCGCTCACCCGGCTCCGGTACGTGGTTGATTTTACCGCGGCAAGCGTACCTCCCGATAGTTTATGGTTGTGGGACACGGCGACGGATCGCCCGATTCCTTTTCAGCTTTCGGAAGTCCAGCAACGAAATGGCCGGGTCCAAAAAGCAACCCTCAATTTTCTGTCCGATCTGCCTTCGGGTGGCGATAAAACCTTTCGACTGGTGGCTGGCAACCCGAATAAACGAACCGTCGCAACACCCGATTTTTCGGTCGTTACAGTACAGAAAAATAGCCATTCGTTGGTTTTAGCCAATGGCGTGATCAAGATCGAGTTACCCATTTCTATGGGTTCGGAGGGAAAAGCCTCGCCCCCGGTTCTGCGCATCGGGGACGGAACGGATTGGCTTGGCAAAGGGTACTTTGATCTAAAGCCGCCCACTTCATTCACACTCACCGAAGGTAGTATTGGCCCCCTCATGGCCGAATACACGTTGGACTACCAGTTTGAAAAGGACAAATGGTACCGGGCTACCGTGCGGCTGGTTGCGGGAATGGAATTTCTGGAATTGGAAGAAACGATGCAAGGCTTTGACTCCTCTGATTCCTTAGCCTGGCAATTGGCTTGGGATAATTTTAAGCCAGATCATCGCTATACACCCAACCGTACCGGAAGCGGTTTCAGTGATCCTAAAAATAAAAACTACGATAATGTCGCCTGGGAACCCATTGACGGGGCGCCATTTGACTCTACGGCCAAAAAACATCCGCAGATGCCTTACGACCAGCAAAGCCAGGCTAGTGGCCAATTGCCCTTTGAAATTTCCCCTTACGACAACTGGATAAGTTGGTGGAAACTACCTACCGCCGCTTTTTGGAACGAATCTCAAAATCAATCCATTGGGCTTTTCATCAAAGACCTGGAAAAATGGGACGATGGGGACTATGCGTTGTGGGTTTCATCAGATAAGCTGAGTATTCGGTTTCTGAACAACGCGGACCTTTTGCGCTGGCACTTTCCCCTGGTTCAAGGTACCCGATCGACCGCACTCGCGCTTTATCCCCACCAGAAAGATATTCAGGAGGTCAACCGAACCCAGGAACCACTGGCCTATATCGACTACCTCCGGCGGTGGTATGGCTGGATTCCCCTGGATAAAGTTAAAAACTGGGTGTTGAATTATGAAGCGAAGGAGTCAAAAGTACCTTTGTTTTTCAAACCTGTCGATGGGAAAGCTACTACGGAATTAAGGGATTTAGAAAGAAGCCTGGAAAATCAGATCGGCAAAATAGCTGACCAGTCGGAACGGGCCAACGGTCCGAATCCGGTGGGCACCCGCGTATTTTACGAAGATATATTTCCGGCTTGGGATGCGTACAGTGCCCAAATGTCTTCTGACCAATACCAGCATCTTCGGGCGGCTTTTCTATTCATGACCTATGTATTTATGGATGAGTCGCTCATGCCCATGCGGACCATGCTGAGCGGTCACCCTAATTTCCTGGCCGATATAAAGGGAGTGCCCGGTCTTGCCGCTGCTGCTTTCCCGAATCATCCCAAGGCTCAGGCCATGGCCGACCATTATGAAAAATCAGTTGCGTTAAATATGAAGTACCACGTTCGTCCGGACGTGCCGGCCTGGCAGGCGAAGGGCGGCCGCTGGACCGAAAACCTGGCAACCTACACCTGGGCGTACCTCAAACCCACGCTCCGAACCAGTTTCCTTTTGCATCACCATTTCGATGGGCGTAACCGACTCCTGCAACCTAATATTTCGCTTTATGCCAACTGGCTGCTCAACAGCCTGACCGCTCCGCTGGAACAGGCCGACGGACGGCGCGTGAATCCGCCACAGGGCGCCCATGCCCACGGGCTCACGCCTTCTAATCTGATGCGGATGCTGGGCCAGGAAATGGCGTATTATGACCCACTTCTGGCGGAACATTTGTTTTATGTTACTTCACCGGACGATCATGGTTTTGAATATAAAATCGGCCGATTCGATCCCTGGGGCGGTATTTTGCATACGGAGTTCAGCCAAAACAAAGGAACCAACCCTCGTTTACGCTCCGAGAAATATACTGGTTATGGCTATGTACTTCGTCACGATTTCGGCGCTCCCAACGAGACGTACGTGCACCTGCAACAGATAGATGAAGGCCCGAACTACCGCTGGGGCCGGGCCGCACATGGTGGAAACGGCGTAATTTACTACTACGCCAACGGCAAACGCTACAGTCACAATGGCATTGAGGACGTGGGCGATGCGCCATTCGGCGACGTGGAGCGTTGTACCAACTTTGGGGTTAAGAAGCCGGGAGGGTACCGTAGTTTGGGCCCTTACCGTAGTGTCGGCCAAAACGACTTGACCGAACCGCTTTCTGATTTTGGCTTTGCCCAGTTCGCCCAAGTAAACGCCAACGAAGAAGCGCAGCCCGACTACCACTCACGTTCGGTTCTGCAATCCGGCGGCGATTATATCGTGATTTTTGATGACGTAAAAAACAGCCAGATTGAAGGCCGATTCTCCTGGTTTGTGGGCAAGGAAGACGATTTCCCTTTTATCCAGCAGCTATTGCCGGGAGCAGTTTTGCAGGATGCGGATATTCAGGCCTCAAAAAGTAATTACCATGATGACAAAGGGGTACTTTCAACCAAAGGCAGGTACTATGACGGCAAAGGAGATTTTCTGACTGTTGTTTCGCACAAATCAGGCATCAAGGCCCAGCAAACAGCGTATGGCTGCCTGGTTAGAATGGAAGAGAGCGCCACGGATTACGTTTTCCGAAGTTCTGGCGAGGTAGTTTTCAATCAGGCAGGAATGCGCTTTCAGGGAACGTCTGGAATTATTCATCAGAATTCGGATAACTCCTACAACGCTGCTCTTTTTCGGGGAAATCATCTGGGAGTTCCTGGTATCTTCGTTACGTTAAATTCATGTACTAATAGCAGCCTGAGCCTGCAATCTGACAAGGACGGATTCCGGGGAGTGATTCAGGCGCAACAGGAAATCAGCCTGACATTTACCCGCCAAGCGGGAGCAAAGACAGAGTTGACATTTTATATGGATGGCAAACCGCTATCCGGCAAAGCAGTTTCTCCCAATAAAGTACAGTTGACGCTGTCTCCGGGTACTTACCTCTGGCAGTGGAACAGCGCGGGCGTTATTCCATCGACACCCGTGATTCTAAATACTACCCATCGCAGCCAGGGGCAGATGTATTCTGGAATCATATACTCGGTGCCGATACCTATCAGCTCCAGATGAGTCTTGACGGTGGAGAGAGTTGGAAAATGGTCAAGGACATGATCGAGGGCCAAACTACCTCGCTGACGGGACTGACCAACGGAACCAAAGTACACGTGCGGGTACGGGCAAAAGGAAAAGGGGGGTGGAGTGCCGCTTCGGACGAGTATCCGATCTTTGTTACGGATCAGGTCCCGCATGCTCCCGAAGGACTGCGGGTCCGGCCCGAAGGGCAGGGCCATTTCTTAACCTGGGGTAAGATCCTGGGCGCGAATAGCTATCGCCTCTACCGCCGGAAAAAGGGTTCTTCTTCCAACAGCGGTCAGTTAATTTATAACGGTCCTGAGCCATTTTTCCTTGATAAGACCATGCCTACGGAAACGGTCATGGAGTACTGGATTAAAGCCGAAAATGGAAATGGTGTCAGTCAGGAAAGTACCCACAGCGATACGGATCCGGGACGCCTGATCAATTGGTACCCCAAGCCAAACGAAAATTTTCGCAGGGATACCCGCAACCACGAAAACGGGTATGACGAATATAACCCCTTCGTGGAGGAAGCAAAACCGGTTTTGTCCTACCCACAGAAATGATTATCAAATACTTTCAATCCTGTCCTTAACTTTTTCCTTTTTTCAACATTCTCCTTTCTTCTGTTAGGTCATCAGATCCTAACTCTGCGGTGGCCACGACATACTTTGGAGTTATTTATTTGTCAGTATAGGTAAGCGGGGGTATTCTAAATGCCTGAAATGCGTTCACGCTGATCAGGCCGAACGCTTTGATTTATCGCGCTGAGATTTTTGTGTACACCATATGACTGTGGAAAACTTTTCTGTGGATCATTCTCAGCCACATCACCAGAATGCTTAATAAAAGGAGGTATGACCATCACACAGTTTTGGAATGGAGATGAGGCCCGGCTATAAATTTTGTTACGTCCGATAAGCTTAACTTATCGGACGTAAGAGGATCTATGGTCGGGCACTATGATCACCAACCCTCTCGTAGGTACATATTCCGATATTCCAGGCACAGCAAGGCCTTTAATACCATCCGGAAAAGCAGAACAATACACTTCCACCCGATGGCGATAACTGTTCTCTCCGCAGATAGGGTCGATCTTCATGGGTGCGGGTAGAATATTACATCGGGTTAATCACCTATTGGGCCAATTGAAGCGTCGTCCAGCCCATTTTTTGAAATTTTTGCTAAGGGGTGATTTTTTTCGTTCCAGGCTATACTTGAATCTTCTTTCCAAAAGTACAGGTCCTGGATTGCCAGGTATTCGTTTCGAAGTTCAGCAATTTCTGCTCGGTTGGTAATCACTCTTGTTTCGTGATTATTTGTAAGCGATAATATTTCGTTGCCAAAAATGTCTTCATATAGAGCGAAAAGTATAGTAGCTGGATTCGACCACTTTAAGGGTTTCGCTTCCATAGGTGTTAGTGCAGGTGTTCTTACCCCCTTTTGTGAGCCAGTTTTGATTGGAGTTCAGACCATCTGTCGATATTCAGCAGGAGTCATAAACTTCAATGCCTGATGAGGACGTTCCGTATTGTACTCCACCAGCCAGGCATCCACCGTACGGCGCACCTGCGCCAGACTTGTAAACGTATTGGCATGAGCACTTCCCGCCTGAATGTTCCATTGAACCGTTCAATACACGCATTCTGAGCGGCCGCCGCGCGGTCGGTTTCCCTGGCTCAATCCAGTGCAGCATCACTTGCTGATCTTTACACCAGTCCTGCAAGTCCTGACTGATGAACCGCAGGGGCGGACCCCTCCGGTCCGTTATCGCTCCGCAACCGCGTTGGTTTCCCGTACTGCTCGACCAACCTGTCCAACAGACGAAGCACTCGTTTGGCCGGTAATGAATAGTCCACGGCACGGAATTCTAAGATAAAAACAAGGGTTCAATGATATTAATTTTTCAAGACACTCACTTACGCGGCTTTTCCGTACTGCGCCATCGGCACGTAGGGCGTACCCCGGGTGACGGTGGCAAACACGCGGTTGATCAGCTTGGCCCGCACGGCGTTGAGAACCACCATCTTTTCCTTTCCTTCGTCAAGCTTCCTCTGGTAGTAGGCCCTGAGTTGCGGGTCGTGCCGGATAGCCGAGGCAGCGGCGTTGCTCAGCAGGGCCTTCATCTTCTTGTTAGCCAGGTGGCTGGTGCTGGTCTTGCCCCTGACGCTGCTGCCCGAGCTGTGTTCAAAAGGCCCCCCCCCCCGGGGGGGGGGGCGGGGGGGGGGGCGCGGGCGGAGGGAGGGAAGCGGGGGGGGGGGAGTGGGA
>CAZCOG010000028.1:40417-80719 GCA_964500445.1 uncultured Persicitalea sp.
AGTCGAACTGCCGACCACTCCCCAACGCAGTGAAGCCCTGAGTGTGGATAAGCATGGCCGAAGCGGCGATCAGGCCGATGCCGATGACCGACTTGGCCAACTGGAAGCACTCGAAGAGCGGCTGGTTTTGCTTTACGGTGGACTGCATTTCCTTTTCGGTCTGGGCGATCTGCTCTTCAATGAGCTTGAGTTGCTTTTGGGAAAGCTTGACGATGAGCGTGCTATCGATCAGGTGGGAAGTCTCCCGCAAGCTGACGATGGTGTTCTTCAGGCTGGTGCTGGTCTTAACCAGCCGATCACGGAAAGCCATCAGGTTTTTCAGCTTGAGAAGGCTGTCCGAGGGCAGTTGCGCAGGCTTGAGCAGCCGCTGGTGCATACAGGTGAACCGGGCGATGCGCGTGGCATCGACTCGATCATTTTTGCCCCGGGTCAGGCCCGAACTCCTTTTCAACTCCAGCGGGCTGATCATCGTGTAGGGCAGGCCGGCCTGCTGCAAGAAACAGCACAGGGCCAGCGTGTAGTGGCCGGTGTGTTCCATGCCCAAAAAGCTGTTGGCGGGCCGAGCGCCCCGCTTCTGGAGCCAGGAAAGCAGCTTCTTGAAGCCGGGCACGGTGTTGGCGAACTGCTCGTGGGTGAGCTGCTCGGGGTTGTCGGCCCGGCAGACGGCCGCATCGAGCGTGGCCTTCGACACGTCGACTCCGATGAAATAATCCTTATTCATGGTAACGGTGGTTTGGGTGGGAAATCCAGGGCCGACTTCACCGGAGTGCTAATCCCCTTACTAAGCCTGATGCTTAAAATTCTAAATGGCAATAGACCGATGAAAAGGCGTGAGGGACTAATTCCGTGCGTAGTTCTGAATGATAGGCCGCCCCATAGTTCACCGCTCACGCCTTCGACTCTTCTGGTGTTGTACTTTTTAAAGTTAACCATTATCTCACAAATCTAAGGGGCCACCCCGTTGCGATTCTGTAAATCTTCCCGTTTTCATTTCTCTTCTGTTTGAAAGTGAAAATTAGTTTTTTTACTCTACTTTTCACTGGCTCTCTTTCAGGGGATCAAGACAATATTAGAGTTGTTGCACCGGGTTAATTTTGCCAAATGAAACTTTCAACGACCGATCTAAAAACAGACCGGCAGTGGCGTTCGGCCACCGGCCTGGACAAAAAAAGGTTTAAGCTTTTGCTGCCCTTTTTCGAAAAATCGTATCAGGAAATATTTGGCCAGACTCTCCGAGAGAGACAGTCAGAATGTCCCGACCTGCCTCACTTGACTTCCTATGAGGATCTGCTTCTTTTCACCCTATTCTCCTTAAATTCAGGCCTTATCTATGATTTACTTGGTCTGGTGACGGGCATGGATGGCTCAACGGCCAAGCGTTGTCAGGACTTGGGTCTGGGCGTTTTGCAGCATGCATTGGTGACGACCGGACACGCCCCCAAGCGCGAGTTTAAGAGCCCCGAGGAATTTCAGGATTACTTCCAGCGGCACAAGACAGTGATCATTGACGCCACCGAGCAGCGGACCAAGCGTCCGGGTGACCAGCACTACCAAAAGCAAATGTATAGTGGCAAAAAAAATCCCATACCGTAAAGACGATGGTCATCTCCACACCGGACCGCTACATTCACTACGTGAGCCGCTGCTGGGTAGGCAAAAGCCACGATTATCGCATGCTCAAACACGAGTTTCCAGCCGAGTTGGGCTGGTTCAAAAAACATGCTGTCCAGTTAGACCTGGGCTACCAGGGCTTTGAAAAAGACTACGAATGTCAGAAAGTTATGATTCCCAAAAAGAAATCGGCCAAGCATCCGCTCAGTGAAGCAGAAAAGCAGCAGAACAGAGGAAAAATCGTCGGAAAGGATCACCGTAGAACATGCCATTGGCGGCATGAAGCGCTACCGAATTTTGTCCGACCGACTACGAATCCACAATTGCAGAATGTACAGTGACACCGTGGAGGTTTGTGCCGGGCTTTGGAACTTTTATTTGACTAACTAGCTCTTTTTCACCTACGCAACATGCCTATTAATAAATTTTAACTTTTTTTACATTTGTAGGAATCGCTTGATATTTCCAGACCTCAGCAAATCCTTCGTTTCGGAATCCGCTTCATTTTCTTGAAGGGCCTCTATGCGCAGCAAACCTGTGTAATAGTCCAGCAAAGGAGCGTGCGTTCCGAAGGCAAATTTTTCCTTTCCAAATTGACCGAGTAACTGGCCCAGATCAGAGATGTTTCTGCCGGAAGTGTCCAGGATGATATTCGTTTTATTAAATAGAGTTTGCTCTTCCTCGCGCAGCGCGGTACTGTTTGCCACGTTCAGAATCAAATAGGCAGCATCCGGTACCGCGTTAAAGAGGGGAAAAAGGTCTTTTAAGGCCCACTCTTGCTCAATGTCCAACCAAGAACTGGTGCGGGCATCCACTAGGCGGAGTGACAACGCCAAGGGCAAATTGTGATCACGAGCCATTCTGACTAACTCCACGCAGGCTGGATGATCCAATTGATAGCGATGGTAGAGGGGATGCAGACGGATGCCCTTCATGCCCAATCGAGTGCGGCAAATTTCAAAATCCTTTTTCCAACCGCTATAAGCTGGATTAATGACCGCAAAAGGAACAATTCGTTTGCCAAACCGCTTATCGGAATTTATTTCATCGTATAACTCCTGATTGGCATGCTGAGTGTTTTTGTAAAAAACGCCATTGAGATTGCTCACCACGGAAACAGCTACGCCGCAGGCATCCATTCTTTCGAGCAGGCCGCTGCAGGTGTTGTCTCGCAATTGTCGGAAAGGCCAATGTCCTACGTAACTGTTACAGTCAATTAACATAGTTCCCTGATTTTTTCAAAATGGACTGGTAGTTTTCAAAGAAGAGCTTCTTTCGCTGTAACTCCGTAAGGTCGGCGGCCATCATGCCGCCTACGCTTTGGTAAAAGGAATAATCGCAGCCAAACAGCAACCGATCCTCGCCGATGTAGCGCATGGCGAAGTCTATCATGCCACCCTCATTGTTACTGCCCGACACATCGACATACACATTGGGTGAGCCTTGAAGCGCCTTGCAGGCGTCCTCCCAGTCGATGCCGCCACCGATATGGGCAAACTGAAACATGGCTTCGGGGTACCTGCGGGCGGCATCCACGAAGTCCTCGGGCAGCGACACATTCCTGGGTTCGCGTGCATCGAGTATAACCCGCGATTTGCCGATAGGCGAGTGCATGAGCATAATCATTTTTAGATCGATGAATTTCTCGATGACCGGATAAAACAACGGATCGTTGATTTTGACGTGGTTGTACAGCTTCATGCCCACCATTCCCAAGGCGGTACACCGGGTTATCTCTTCCTGGCTTTCTTTGGGGTAGGTAGGATTGAGCGTCAGCATCCCGATGAAGCGGTTGGGAAAGGTCTTCATGGCCTGGTAGACTTCGTTATTACAGGCCACAAATTCGTCGGGAGTACCCGCACTACCGGGCTTCATTGGCTTCGAAATCATCAGTGTACCGATGCCCAGGCGATCAGCGATGTCGATTATTTCTGCGGGAGTCTGCGCGTTCAGTCCCACGTGTGCATGGGCATCTATTTTTTGATAGCGTAGTACCTCCTCCATCAAGTCCTCTTTTTTGCCAGCATCAGCCGGTATTTTTTCGCTAAAATCGAGGCGTGAGATCTGGCTGCTGCCGATGACTGCCGCTGAGCGGGTCACAAATTCACGTCGACTTATGGTTGCTGCCATTTTTTTGATTTTTATCCGTGTAAAAGCTCCTGGTTTTGCTGCAAAAAATGCTTGACGAATGAATCGTCGATTAAGTCGGGATATGCCCGCACAACCCGATTTATTTCTTCCAGTTGCCCCGGCGAGAGTTGCTCTTCGGGGTCCAGACACCAGGTACCTTTCAGAATCCCCTGTTGTCTGAGTACTTCATGAATTCCGGCGATGCAACCATGAAAAGCATTCCGGGCATCGAAAATGGCGGCATTCATGTCCGTCACCGCAATTCCCCTGGCCAGCAGGGCTTGCGAGCCATCATAGTTGTTGGCAATACAGTGTTTCACTTCGGCCACGAGTTCGACCGCTTTGGCAGTCCAGACGGCCCAATGCCCCAGCAGCCCACCGACAAAGCGCTTTTCAAGCATTTCCCCTTTCGTAAAGAAACGGTAGGGCGCCAGTAGATCGGCGATAATGTTATCGTCGTTTCCGGTGTACAGTGCAATTTCCTCCGGTCGGCCCGAGTCACAGATTCCCCGCACGGCATCCAGCGTTTGGTAGCGGTTGAAGGCGGCTATTTTCACCCCCACTACGTTGGGCAGATCGGCCATTTTCCGCCAAAAATTATACCCTAGAAGTCGCCCCCCGACGGCGGGTTGCAGGTAAAAGCCAAAGACGGGGATTTCAGCCGACACCATACGGAGGTGAGAGATCAACTGGTCGTCGGAAAAATCATTCAATCCTCCAAGACTGACCAGGCCAATGTGGTAGCCGTACTTGCGGGCCAGACTGGCCTCCTGCAAAGCCTGGTCGGTGGAACCGCACAGGCCGGCAATTTTTAAGAAAGGTCGCGTGAGGCCGGCGGTGGTTATCTCGTCGGCGGCGAGGGCAAGCACTCTTTCCAAAAGGTTGATTTCGGGTTTTCTGATGGCAAACTGCGTGGTGTGTACGCCCACCGCCACGCCCCCCGCACCACTGGCCAGGTAGTAGCGTGTCAGCAGTCGTTGCCGGTTTTCGTCCAGTTCATGGGTTTCGGTCAGGGCGAGTGGGTGTGCCGGAATCACCGTACCATCGTACAGAAGTTGCTGGAGTTCATTGTTTAAAGTCTGGGACATCACATGCTAAAATTTTCCGCTTCTTTCCTGAAAATGAGTTTCCTTGTTAATCGTCTTGCCACCCTGCACCAGCCAGTCGTAGATCAGGCGTATCATTTGCCGGGGGCCGATTCTGGGGTACCCGAATAAGTCGGTACATTCGGCGGCGTTGCTTAGCAGCGCTGTGGACTGCTCTTCGTGCTCGAAAACAGGCGTTTTCCCCGCCAACTGGCCGAACTGTTCGGCGATCCAGCGTACCGAAAGTTGCTCGGGACCGGTCACGTTCACTATTTTTGCCGGACTAGCGCAATGCTTTACTGACCGTAGTGCTATCTCATTGGCATCGCCCTGCCAAATCACGTTTACCATGCCCATCCGCAGATCTATGGGTTTCTGACTCAGCACACTTTTGGCTATTTCCAGCAGTACACCGTACGTGACATCGTTCGCGTAGTTGAGCCGGTAGATCAGCAGAGGAGTACCGTGTTTCTGACTGTGATACTGGAAAATACGCTCCCGGCCCAGGCATGATTGCGCATACTCGCCCAGCGGTTGTGGGGGGAGGTCTTCGGTGGCCCCACCCATGGTGACGGGCGTCAGCGGATACACATTGCCGGTAGAAAAAACAACCAAATTGGATTCTTTGAATTTTTCGGCCACGCGACCGGGCAGGTAGCTATTCATGGCCCAGGTAAGGGGTTCGTTGCCCGTAGTTCCGAATTTGATGCCGGCCAGGTACCATACGTTTTTCACCCTGGGCAGAGATTGGAGTTGTCCGTCGTCGAGCAAATCCGCCTGGATTGTTTCGACACCCGCTCTGTGTAGTTCCTGGATCAGGCCTGGTTCAGAGAAGCGGGAAACGGCGATGATTCTTTTATCGACCCCCGATGTATCCACTGCTTTCCGGGCAAGCCTGGCCAGGTCGGGGCCCATTTTTCCGCCCGCTCCCAACAACATAATGTCCCCCTCAGTCTGAAAAATATCCGCCACGAGTTCGGGGGAGGGTTGTAAAAGTTCGTTGTATCGTTCCTGAAGATCGTTCATTGCCATGAGGATAGAGCGTGATGGCCGGGGGATTAATTAAAAAATAATGATTTGACATTGAGAAGCGCCAGCCCGATAATAAGCGCCAGCCCCAGACCGCCTAAAAGCCTGGTAATGGATGGGTTAGCCAGGTGGCCCATGCGTGTTCGGTCGTTGGCGATCAAGTACATCGTGATCCCGATGATCGGGACAACGAATATGGTTACGCTCTGGGCAAAAATGATCAGTTGCAGGGGCAACTTTCCGAAAATGATCGCGATGGCCGCGCCAAAAAACATGACCAGCGCAATGAAGTACTTTACGGGACGGGCACTAAGCTGACTGCCAAACCCCAAAGCATCCCCCAGTAAGGTACCGCCCACCGTTGCGTTGCCGATCAGGGACGAAAAACCGGCGCCGAACAATCCCGTCAGAAACAAGAATGCGGCATATGGACCGAAGAGGGGTTCCAGCACCCGCGACATATCGGTAGCACTGGTGAGTTTGATGTTTTGCGGCTTCAGTACTGTGGCCGCACAGATCAGAAGAATGGCACTCATGAGGCCCATTATCACGATTCCGGCGATACTGTCCCTGCCTCGCTGGACAGCTGTAATCGCTACTTTGCGGCGTTCCTGTACCAGGTAGGACTGGTAAAAGGCACCCACAATGGATACGCTGGACGCCATAAAGGCAATGATAATTCCCGTAGAACCTGGGGGTAAGGTGAATTTCAGGCCAGTGACTATGCTACCCAACGCTGGCTTGACCAGGACAAGCGTGGTGACAAAAGAAAGCAGCATCAGGATGATGAGGCTAATCATAGCCTTTTCCAGTACTTTATAGAAACTCCGGAAAAACAATAGGCTGATGGCCGCCAGCGTAAAAAGGATGATCCAGGGATAAGCAGCGGTGTGGGTCATTTCGCCGATGGCAATTCCTACGCCCACGGCATTGCCAGCCTGAAACGATATGCACACCAGAAAAACACCGACTCCCACGACAATGGCGGTAAGGTTGCCAAACCGTTCTCTGATGGAACTCAGTAAGGATTGCTCAGTGGCAAGTCCGATTCGGGCCGCCATGGTCGTAAACACAATCATGAACAACACGGCAATGGGCACAATCCAGAGCAGACTAAACCCATACTCGGCACCGAGTTTGGACGTAATCGTAAGTTTGCTGGGACCAAATACCAGAGCCGCCGTGATTAGTCCCGGTCCAAGGGCAGATAGCCAACGCATCATCGTGTTAGTACTGGTCATTCATCGGGGGCTTGTTAAGGCAATACCTTCTTAATTCAGGAAAGAGAGTTGGTTACTTCAAACCCGGGGTGCCCAGTAGGTACAGTATGCTTCGGGTGCAACAGGACCCGCAAACAGCAGACAGCCTCCGCACTCTGCGCCTTCCTTGGGTGGGATAAAAAGCTGGCAGGTACGGCATTCTTTGTCTGGAATAGGCGAAAGGCTGGTATATCCCAGGGATTTTCGTTTCTCCACGTCCACTGCCGGAACCTCCGTCAGGTCTTCACATGGATTAGTCGCCGAGACCTTGTCTTTTTTCCTGGATGGCGTGCTGTTTTTTGTGCAGCCCAGTGCCAGCCCTGCTCCTGCAAGAGGCACCCATAGAGATAATTGACCCCATTTTTGCAAGAAGTACCTGCGATTGCTCTTTGGCTTCATTAGTAAGAATTTGTCTGTCATTGCCCGCTCCTGCGGGGCTTATGAACTGTATGGATTAGTTAGATAGCCATAACCTGGCGAAGGCTGCCGATGGCTTTATGTAGCTCGGTCGAAGCATTTTTTTCCAGCTTTTGCAGCATCTTCACCACCGATTTGCTGGGTTTGGTTTTATTTTGGGAACGCCTGATTCCGTTGGTCAGGCCATTCAGGGCTGCCATTTGCCAGGCTTCCCCCATTCCGGCGACGGTCGTCATCAAACCTTCAACCTCATTTTTGCTATTGCGCGCCCCGGTGATGTAGGCATAGTCCTCGATTAGCTTCAGTTTGCCGGGCGTGATACTTGCAAAGAAAGTGCCTCCATCAACCAGCAGGCCCACCATTTCGGCAGATGCTCCCGGCTCTGAGCTCAGCACGGCCAGTCGATAAAGATGGCTGTCGGCATGTTTCTCCGCAATGCGGGCCAGTGTGGGAAGTACTTCTTTATCAGAAAATTGCCCCAAACTCAAACTTGCCTGTAAAGCTACCTGTGGAGAAGCATCGTCGGTGAGCCGGATAATCTGTGGGAGAAATTGAGGATATTTTTCGGCCAATACCAGAGCATGTTCTCGCAGACCGGGTTCCGAATCGGCAAGCACCTGTTCTATTTGTGCTTCGTTGAGTTGGCCAAGCCCTTCCAGGGCATACAGTGCGTGGAGTCGCGCTCTGGCGTCGGTACTTTCGTTCAGTGTCTGGGTCAGTAGCGGAAGGGTACCTGGGTCTTGTCTTTCGAGCAGAAGTCGCTGGGCGGTGAGTCGCCACCACTGATTGGGATGCGACAGCAGGGCCACCAATTCTGCCGATGTTTTGGCTGAAATATCAGGAAAGACAACCAGTCGTTTGGTCTCTTTTTTGGGGAAAATACGCCAGATTCGACCATACTGATTGCCTTGGGTGAAATCCATACCCTCCTTCAAATCCTCGGGAATCGAAACGGGGGTTTCGATATGCTGCCGGTACATATCGACCAGATACAGGTACCCATCAGGACCGGCATAAAAATTCACGGGCCGAAACCAGGTATCCGTAGCCGCAAGAAACTCGCTGTCTTTGTCTTCGCTCGCCCGTGAGGCTACGTAAGCAGGCTGGCCAGGGGCAGTAGAAATGATATCCCGGTGCACGAGATTACCCATCACGTCGCCCGTAAAGATCGTCCCGTAAAAATCCGTAGGAAACCCATCTCCGCCGTAGAAAGTACCCCCCGAAGCGCCCGTAAAATGCCCCCGAGCGTACTCTGTACGATTCATTCCGAGCGAATCGTAGGTAGCCTGGCGGCGGTCGCTGCGCAGCTGTCGCCAGTAAGGCGTGGCTGACTTTTGGTACATTTCGAGTTCATGGTCCGAAATGTTTACCTCTGAGCGGTACGAGGGTAAGTATGGGTGCCGGTGGGCATAGCGCCACGCGATAGGGGCCTGCTGAATGTGCAGGGTATTTTGGGTGTAAAAGCGGTGTCCCCAGTCGTCGACTGCTAACCCGAACTGCCCCGTTCCTGACTCAGACTCGAACAGATCCCGATCCAGCCGAAACCGAAAATCGCCCCCTGCTACGTCAATGGCCGGGGCCTCGGGCTTGCGGTTGTACTTGATGAGTCCCCGCTGCCCATGATTATTGGCATAAATCCAGTTGTCGGGACCGAAGCGCAGGTTGGTAATCTGAACTTCTGAATTCTTGTTGAAAAACCCCGTGAAAAGTACTTCCCGTTGGTCTGCCTTGTAATCGCCGTCGGTGTCTTTAAGGTATAAAATTTCGGGGGCAGCCGTCACAAGTACTCCACCGCGCCAGGGTAGCACGCTGGTAGCACTGGGTAGGTTTTCGGCAAATACGAAGGATGTATCGACCTTCCCATCGCCATTCGTATCACGATACAAGCGGATACGCCCCTTGTAGTTGCCGGGTTGGGCATCATAGGGGTAGTCTCCCATTTCGACAACGTAACAATTGCCGCGCGCGTCGAAAACGATATCGACAGGCGATAACACATCAGGTTCGGTCAGAAAAGGCTCAATGTCGAAATCTGCATCCAGTTGAAACGTTTTACGTGATTCAGCAGGTGTGCGTGCGGCCTCGTACCGCTGGGCATAGACCATACTACTCAATAGACACAATGCTCCGACCGCAGCCGTTCTGAATGGTAAGAATGTTGATATTTTCACTTGAATAACAATAAATTAACGACAAAGAGGATGATTAAAAATAGCTATTATTACCCTGCTTTAACCGGCTTATCTCCATAAATGTTGTCCCGTATCGTTGTATTTTCTTCGGCCAGTATCGCAGTGTTAGCATCGCGGTGTTTCGTGATCCAGTTGGAATAGATAAGACATTCGTCCTGGGGTACCCCCCGAATCCCGACCGCCCGCTCGGTACTTCTGAAAGTATTGTTATAAATTTCGATTCTCGTTCCGGCAATGGTAGTACCGTCTTTGCGGTCGCGCCCCCCGTGCATATCGAAGCAATGGCTAAGTGAAGTACCCTGCTCAACGTTGTGCCGGGCAATGTACCCGCAGCCGGGGCTCCCTGTTCCTGCCAGTGAATGCCGGTTGCTGTCAAATAGGTTGTATTCAATCAGTGCAGATGCCACCGCCATCGAGACTCCATAGCCCAGGCCTTTGTATTGGCAATGATGAATGTAGCTATGATGAATATGATGTTGATCGCCTTTGGCCAGTACGATGGCTCGGGTAAAAGCCGAAATTTCGCAATTGTCTACGTGCAGCCGTGGAAATTCCGTATAAATGCCCATGGAAGTAGGGAATTTGTAGTAGTATTCTCTGCCTAGCCCACCTTTTCCGAATGAGCGGGTATGATGCTCTTCCTGCCGTTTTGGATTGGGCCCCTGAATACGTAACCCGGTGATTCGTACATCCGGGCCAGTAGTTTTGAAGATATGGGGTGTTTTCAGAACATCGCTGGTCAGAAGTGCACCTTTTGAGCCATCTTTGCCCCGTTCACCCGCAATAGTAACACCTGCCGGAATGGTGAGCAGCAGTCCATCAATGTACATCCGTGTCGTGAGGTCGATTTCAGTTTCAGCGGGAATCAACACGACCTGCCCCGTCTTTGCTTTCGCCAAGGCATCTATTAGTTCGTCCAGGGTTTCAACGATGTAATCTCCATCAGTGATAGCACGAGCGTACCCCGAACTTCCGCCAATGGGGCCCCGTTTATCGGGCCTGGCTCCGTAAATCCTACCTTCAAGCTCCATCCAGGTCGGGTCATCCGAAGTTACCGGGGGCGTGGCCGGGGAACTGCCCTCCCCCGTAGCAGGAGGAGGAACAGTCAGCCCGACCAAACCGGATAGGCTACTAATAAAGGTTCTTCTGTTTACTTCCATTTGGTTTTGTTCAACTGGCGGTTATTTACTCAATCCCAACCCGGATTTTGCGTTATAGCCTGATTTACCGTTATTTCTCTGGTCGGAATTGGGGATAATAGGTCCTTTTGACTAACGTTTGTGTAATACTTGACGGCTGGATTATCCGGAATATCTTTTTGGGCTTCAACTCCCATTTCCTCCATGGTTTTTAAGAATATCCCCCACCGAAGTAGGTCGGCTTTCCGCTGTCCTTCCTGGCTGAGTTCCCGCATTCGTTCATTCTGAATTACAGCCAGCATACTTTCTTTGGATGCTGTTTGTGCGGATGTAAGGTTGGCGTCAGCAGGGTCATTGATGGTTGCGACCGCGGCTGCTCCGGTACCCCCTCCTCCTGATAGAATCACCTGTGGGGCAGAAGTGTACTCACCTTCCGCAAAAAACTTAATTCCTTCCGGATCGCGATCCAGCGATATGCCAGTAACTTGTCCAGCCGCATTGATCGTAGCTGTAGCCATAGCACCACTGCCTCCTCCGCCCGAGAAGGCCACGGTAGGGGCCGTGGAATATCCGCTTCCTCCGCTGGTCAACTCGATATTGTTCACACCTTTGGACCAAGCACGCCGGCGAACTTGGTTGACCGCTTCGATCACTTCCGCCGTAGGTCCATTGATCGCGTTCTCGGCCTCAGCGTACATGAGCAGCACATCTGAGTAGCGGAGGATGGGGAAATTGATGGGGGTTCGAAGGCCTTTGGGTAGGTAAGTCTCGTACTCCCGACGCCACTTTGCCGGAACCAACCTGTATTTTTCGGCTTGTGTGGTCGGCAGACTCAAAAATGTTTTTTCTCCGTTAATTGGGCTATTGTTGTACGTAAAGAGTGCGATATTGAACCACTTACGTAAATCACCGGGTTCATAGACATCGTAATACTTGGCCGTTATCCACATGTAAGCATCGGCTCTACCCGTGGCGGAGGTTGCAACAGAACGGGGCCCATTGATGTACCCTAAGCCAGTCGCTTCCCTATACTGATCAAGCAAATTGCCCCAGAATTCCACTTCCCAAATGTTTTCCTTGATGTCATATTTATCCCCGGCCAGATTGATAAATACCTGCGGGTAACTTGGATTAAGGGCATGCCCTCCATTATCCATTACTTTTTTAGCCCAGTCCCTGGCTTGAGCGTAGCGGCTTTGATCATTGAGCGGTTCGCCAGCCATTGTCAGGTTGACACGAGCCAGCAAGCCACGTACTGCCGACTTACTCACCGCTCCGCCAAACCCGAGCTCGGTAATCTCCGGTACCAGCGGCTCGGCCTGGGTCATATCTTCTACGATCCGGTCGTAGGTTTCTTTAACGGTAGCGCGGGGAATGTCCACATCCTCGACGGATAAAGTCGGCTCGGTACGGATGGGTACCCCACCGTAGTACTGCACCAGCATGAAGTAATAGAATCCCCGAAGAAAAAGGCACTCACCCCGAATCACATCCCTTTTTTTCTGATCGATTTCGGGGTTGTTGTCTACGTTAGCCAGTACGATATTCGCCCGGTTGATCCCATTGTACAGGCTGGTCCAATAGGAAGCGTTGTAGTTGTCAGCCGTAGAATAAAAGTAATTCCAGGGGCCCGTCGTCAGGGTAAAGCGGTTCATGTAAGCTATGTCGGCATCCCAGGCATACAGATAATGGGCCTGGTGGCCGTAAAAGGCATTATCGCCCATGGTACTATATACCCCGGCGCGAGCGAACTCGAGTTGTTGCTCGGTGCGGTAATAATTGGAGGGACTCAGAAAGTCGGTGGGTACCGTCTCCAGATAATCTTCACAAGCAGTGAAAGATAAGAGGCAACCCAGGGCCAAAATATTGCGTATCGTTTTCATCTTATTTCAGGTTAAAATAGCGATTAAAAAATTGCTTTAATACCAAAGGTTATCGTCCGGGCCTGCGGATAGCCCGAGAAATCAAAACCAGGTGAAAGTACCGGGTTGAGGATCGAAACCTCGGGATCCAGGCCGGAGTACTTGGTCCAGGTAAGCACATTTTGACTGGCGACACTCAGCGTAAGATTGTCCAGAGCCAGGCGTTTGATAAGGCTCGCTGGCAGGGAGTAGTCAAGCGACAACGTTTTCAGTCGAAGATAGGAGCCGTCTTCCACATTTTTGGAAGAGTAAAAGCCGATGGGGCCCTGGCCGCGCGTGCGGTAGTTTTCGTTGGTGGGGTTCTCGGGTGTCCAGCGGTTGACATAGCTGGCATACTGATTCACATTGGCCCGGCCATTGCTGTTTCCCTCGAGAGCCAGCCGGTTGGCGTTGTAAATATCGTTGCCGTACGACCATTGGAAGAAAACATTCAGACTCAACCCTTTGTAGGTTAAGCTATTATTGAACCCTCCGGTATGGATAGGCTGGCCTCTGCCAATGATGGTCATATCGGAGTCGTTGATGATGCCATCACCGTTGATGTCGCGGTACTTGATGTCACCGGGCTGGATGGTATTGCGTACCGCACCGTTGGTCGGTACGCTTTCTTTTAAAACATACTCGCCGGGCGACGGCTCATCAAAGTCGGCAAACTGGTAGTTGCCTTCCCAGATAAAACCGTACATCTGCCCGGCAGGCTGGCCAATCTCCGATACATACAGGGGCTTATTGAACTGAGACTCGTAGCGTCCGTTTGCGGTGAGCCTTTCCTGGCCGCGTGTCAACTCAAGAATTTTGTTACGGTTAAAGCTGATGTTGAAGTTGCTACTCCATTGAAAATCTTTTTTGACAAAATTGATCGTGTTCAGCGTCACTTCCAGTCCTTCATTTTGTAGCTTACCAATATTTTTCACCGCAGAGCTGAACCCACTGGATGGGGGCAAATCAGCGCGTAGCAGTAGATCCTGCGTAATTTTGCGATATAAGTCGATTTCCAGTCCCACCCGGTTTTCAAATAAGCCCAACTCGTACCCTATATCATAGGAATTGACTTTTTCCCAGCGCAGGGCCGAATTACCCACGGCCGTAATATAGATTCCCCCCGTGGGTGTCTGGTTGTTGAAAGAGTACCCATCCAGCGATTGGGTCAAACGGGGGCGGTTATCAAAATCGCCGATACGGTTGTTGCCTGTGCTACCGAAGCTACCTCTAATTTTGGCGTTCGATACGAAGGGTAACGCATTGGTGAAGAACGGTTCCTGGCCCATGTTCCATCCCAGTGCAATACCCGGAAAATACCCCCAGGGATCGGCAAACTTTGAGGAGCCATCAGCCCGGAAAGTGAAAGTCGCCAGGTACCTTGATTTGAAGCTATAGTCCAGCCGGGCAGCATACGAAGCCATGGTATTCCGGCTGGAGGATGATCTCTGATTTTCTACAACCCCTTCGTCTATCCCATCGATACCCAGGTTCTCGTTTGGAAGCAGACGGCCTCCGTACCCGCTGGACGTATAGTTGATACCGTTTATGGCAAACAGGGCCAGGGCGTCAAAAGAGTGGTCGCTTACCCGAAACTTATAGTTCAGGGTGTTTTCGTTGGAATAGCTCCGCTGTGTATTTAAGCCAACCGAGCCATTTATACCATCCGTGTTGTTAGGGTTGAACGGGCTTCCCTGCGAAGTTTTTGAATTGTAAAATCGTTCAGCAAGGATGTTGTTGTGGCGGATGCCCGCTGTAGTTTTGAATGTAAGCCCGTCTGCAATTCGATAACTCAGGTATGCGTTAGCATCCAATACGTTGGTATTGTTGTACTGATATTGGTTTTCTAAATCAATCAATGGATTGACTCTGAAATCTGAATTTCCGATGGCATCGGCATCTACTAATTCATTCTCGAGGTTCACCGAGGGGTCTGGTGCCACAGGACGATACACCCAGGTGCGAAACAAAACGTAGCTCGACGGACTGGAACTACCCGCGCCCGAACTGAGGTTTTGGCCAAAAGAGGATAATCCGCTGTAATTGGCTGTGACACCTACCTGTGTCCTTTCGCCAATATTTTGGTCCAGCGTGAGCCGGCCAGAATACCGCTTGAATCCCGTGTTGATGACTACCCCCTTCTGGTCGAAAACTGAGCCGGACAGGGAGTAGCGAGTCTGATCGTTGCCGCCACGGAGCGATGCATTATAGATTTGGACGGTTCCGGTGCGGAACACCTGATCCTGCCAGTTGATGCCCTCTACATCACGGTAGTCTTCCAGGGTTTTTCCTTCGGTAAAGTAGGCCATTGTGCTTTCCAGACTAGGGTTGAGTTCCATCTGGTACTTCACGAATTCGTAAGGACTCATCAACGGAATCTCCTGCGGCTTCGACTGAAAGCCCAGCGAAGAAGATAGCGTAACGACCGGCTTGCTCACTCGCCCCCGCTTGGTTTCAATGAGTACGACACCATTGGCCGCTCTTGATCCGTAAATGGCGGTGGAAGAAGCATCTTTTAGGATACTGATCGACTTGATATCCTCCTGATTTAGCGTGCTTGGGTTCAGATCTTCTATAGGGAACCCATCCACGACAAAAAGCGGTGCGGTACTCTGGGTAAGCGACCCCGCCCCGCGAATCAGGATATCGAACCCGCCACCGGGCTGCCCGTCGTTGGGCGAAACCCGCACCCCAGCCACACGCCCGGCCAGTGCGTCGGCAAATGAAGGAACAGGGGCTTTGACCATCTGACCCACATCGACCGTTCCCACCGAGCCCGTCAAATCGCTCTTTCGCGCCGTCCCATAGCCAACTACCACTACTTCGTCGAGGGCCTTGGCATCAACGGAAAGCGCTACATTCAGGGTAGTCTGGTTTCCGACCGTCACTTCTTTGGTCAGGTAGCCTACGAAGGAAAACACCAGCACCGATGAGGTACTTGGTACATCCAGCTGAAAACCGCCCGTTGCGTCGGTAACGGTACCTCTCTGCGTTCCCTTTACCAAAACACTTACGCCGGGCAGAACCTCGCCCTTTTCGTCTGTCACCGTACCATTCACCGGGGCGAGCAGGTTATAACGACTCGGCCGGCTGGCAATCTCTCCATTCGACGGAAAGGCCACCAAGGAAGACATGAGCAGAGCACAGCACAGCGCGTAGATGGCTGTACTCGTTTTCGGAACACGCCAGCCAGAAGGTCGATTTCCGCTGCGATCAGGCAAAAACTTTTTCATAATCGAAATTTGGTTTAGATGAAAAAATAGGCGACACAAAAAATTTAATTCAACGACTGAAAATATTGGTTTCTCTCAGAGAACTTTTCGGCGCTGTCCTGATCGATAAACAGCCAGGACGAGGGATGATTTCGCAAAATGGTCGCCGGATATTCTTCTGAAATGGCATCGCTCAAAGTATGGTTTACGGCGGCGGCCTTAGTGGATCCTGGAACCATGCAAAACAAGTGACGAGCGCGGGTCAGAGCGGGAATGGTGAGCGTCAGAGCGCTTTCCGGTACTTGTTCCAGGGTGGCGAAGCAGCCGTCGTGTACTTGCTGTAGACGGCTCGTCAAATCCAATGTTACTTCTTTCACCAGTTTGGGATCGTCAAAATCGGCCACGTGCGGATCGTTAAACGCGATATGGCAATTTTCTCCGATTCCCATGCATACAATATCCGTCGGATATTTTTCCAGCAGTTGGGTATAGCGGAAACATTCCTGCTCGGAGTGCGTGGCGTTACCGTTCAGGTAGTACACTTCTTTAACCGCCACTTTGTCAAACAGATTTTCTTTCAAATACTGGCCGAAACTTTGGGGGGCATTCGAGGCTAATCCTATGTACTCGTCCATGTGAAAGGCCCTTATTTTATTCCATTCCAGGTCTTTTTCTGTAGCAAGGGTGGCTAAGAACTCATTCTGAGATGGGGCCGAGGCAAAGACAATATTGATAAACTCTTGGGATAATAATAACTGCCTGATTTTCTTGGTTAGGGCCTGCGCGGCTCTTTCGCCCAACCGCTGCCGGTTTTTTAGTAATTCTATCCTAAGATTTCCCACTTTAAAAACCTGAATAGGCGAAATTTCAGTAGACATGATACGTTTCGGGGTTGGTTAATTTTGAAAAAATGAGATTGCCTCTTACAAGGGTAGCATGCACATTAATATCGCTGTCAAAAATGATAAGGTCGGCATCTTTACCGGGGACAATGGAACCTTTCCGATCCTGTGCCCCCATGATGCGTGCGGGCGTATTGGTTGCCATGTGAACGGCTTCCAACAGGGGTACTTCGGCTCGCTGGACCATGGTTCGCACAAGTCGGTCGGCGGTAGCTACGCTTCCGGCGAACGCGCTTCGATCACACAATTTGGCTACGCCGTCTTCCACGAGTACTTTAAGGCCGTCACGTAATGAGCCTAGGGTACTTTCCCCTTCAGGCATCCCAGCCGCGCGCATGGCGTCGGTGATAAGGGCTGTCCGGTCGGCCCCCTTAATTTTATAAACCAGCTTGAGCAGTGGTGCGGGCAGATGAATTCCGTCCGCGATGATTTCAACGTCCATGTCCAGCAACAGGGCGCTTTCGATGGCACCCGCGTATCGGAAAGCATTACGTCGGGTTACCCCTGACATGGCAGAATAAAGGTGGGTAGCCAGTGAATAGCCATTTTCGTAGGCCAGCAGAACATCATCGTACAAAGCATCGGTATGGGCGATGGCGGCCAGGATGCCTTTCTGCCGCAACCTCCGGCCGAAGGCAATTGCGCCTTTAAGTTCGGGAGCTGCACTCCAACGTACAATGTCCGTTGATGCGCTCAGTATTTCTTCGTATTCTGCCGAATCTGGGTTGCGAATATATCGAGGATCCTGCGCCCCCCGCTGATTTTGAGCAAAGTAAGGTCCTTCCAGATGCATGCCAAGGAAACCCGCCCCGTGATAATTCCTTTCATTGGCGCGGCGGTAGACCGACAGCGTTTGCAGCAAATCTTTCTTTTCGGCGGTGAGCGTCGTTGGCACGAGCGCTGTGGTACCGTGGCGAGCGTGCAATGCAGCGATTTTCAAAAATGCTTCCTCAGTATTGTCCATGAAGTCGTAGCCACCGCCCCCGTGAACATGGATGTCAACAAAGCCGGGGGCCAGGTACATGCCTGCCGCATCCAGCACCGTGGCGTCGGGCACCTCCACCTCCCGCTCGTGTATTTCACAAATTACTCCTTCCTGGACGACGACCGTGCTTTGTGGAATGCAGCGAAAAGGGGTAAGGACATTAGCGTTTATGATTTTCAAAAAGCCCATTTTCTAATTTTATGGCCTTGAACGGCGTAAAAGACCAAGTAGAGATAACAGGGGAAAAGCACCCAATATGCCGTTCGCAGGTCGAATTCGTCCGCAAAATGGCCGTAAAAGAGAGGCATGATGGCATTGCCACAAAGTCCCATAATAAGGATTGAAGCGCCTAGTTTCGTGAAGCGCCCCAGCCCGTCCAGCGCCAGGGGCCAGATCCCCGCCCAGATCAGCGAGTTGGCCAGACCCAGCAAAACGACAAACCAGATTGATAAGTCCGCTGTGTGCCCAAGAAAATGAACTGTGCCGCTGGAAAACACAATCAGAAGAGTGAGCAGGGTACCCAAGCACGTGCAGATGCGCAATGCGTTGACCTGACTTATAAAGCGGGGAATAGCGACGATACCGATCACGTAGCCACAGATGGTTAGGAAGAGCGTGTAGGACGGAAAGACCTTGGCTTCCAGCAGGCTGATGCCCATTGACCCTGCGTAGCTGATGATGGTATCGATGGCAATCACTTGCGTGCCCACATGTAAGAAGATGGCGAGGGCACCGAGAATCAGATGCGGGAATTGGAAAATATTGCTTTTTCCGGCGTTAGCAGCGACCAATTCGGGCGATTCTTGCTCAGTATCGATTTCGGGAAGCGGCGAGCGGTATACCAGATAACCAAGAGCGAAAAGGAATGTACCCAGGATTGCGTAGGGGACAATCACTCGCCGTACCAATTCATCCAGGGCAGTGGCCCGCTCGGCGTCACCCATTGCGTCGAGTTGGGAAAAGAGAACAGAGTCGGTGGGACGCAAAATGACCGCAGCAAATATTAGCGGGGACAAAATGCCCGCAGCCTTATTGCAGATACCCATCATGCTGATTCGCTGTGCGGCTCGATTCTGTGGTCCAAGTAGCGTGACGTAGGGGTTGGCCGCTGTCTGCAGAATAGCCAGCCCGATGCCGATGGTAAACAGACCCAGCAAAAATATCTCATAGGTGCGGGTTTGGGCGGCAGGAACAAAAATAAACGCCCCGAGTGCCATCGCCCAAAAACCAAACATCATCCCCTTTTTAAACCCGACGGCCTTCAGTAAATAAGAGGCCGGAACCGACATGATAAAGTAGGCAATGTAAAAAGCAAAAGCTACCAAATACGCCTGAAAACTGGTCAGTTCGCAGGCAATCTTAAAATACGGAATCAGAATGGAGTTCACCCAGGAGACAAAACCGAAAATAAAAAACATTACGCCGATCAGCAGGAGGGAAGTCTTGGTTTCTCGCTTACTGAGGGTTTCATTTTGGGAAGCTATGGTTTCTATTGACATAGGAAGGTTTTGGGATTGAAAGGAATAAGGGAGGGACCACAGCTAATGAATTGCCGGAATTTTGACCAAATCCTGAATTTCTTTACCATCTTGTTCGAAGCGTGCCAGTGTGTAGACGGCATGGTCGTTGCCTACTGCGATTGAATTCACGTAACTGGGGCGCGACCCATCGGGGTAAAATATGGGGCCGTGATCGCGGTAGGTCTCCGAAGGAATATGGTAAGTAACCAGATGCAGGTTCTCCAAACCTTTGGCGGCACCTTTGGCAATTTCCTCAACCCCTCTCACTCGTTGGCCATTTTCATAGATGGGGCCACCCGTGAGATAGTAAATAGTGTCCCCGTCGGGGCCAGGCTGAAAGCCCAGATAACCGTAGCTAAACTGATCGAACATACCGCTCCGGCGGGAGGGTTCGGACGTGAGACGTTCCACAATTTCGATTTTCGGTGCTTCGGGATCAAACCGAAACAAATAGCCCGAGTTGCCATGTACACCGTAGGCTACCTGCTCGGGGGCATACCAGAATATTTTCCGCCAGTTGTAGCCCATGTTTCCTGGCCGGGTGGGATCGTATTTCCCAAAATAGTCGAGCCGCAAATCCACTTCTTTCACTTTTCTTACGCGCGTGTCTCCCGGTTGGTAGGTTAGAATATCGCCCTCCGCCGTCGACAGGTATACGCTTCCGTGGCGGGGGTCTACCAGCATGGAGCGGCATATGACGCGGTAATCCACCCCGACCGTTCCTGCCTCGCCGCGTCCGCAGATGAGGCCCAGGTCTTTCAATTGGCCGGTTGAGAGGTCGTAGTCGAGAAACTTGCCCAGCGGCCAGGTCAGTGCATAGAGATGTCCCCGTTCCCGGTCGATCGTTAAGGTGAGGATACCTTCCCCATCCGGCGCTATGGCCAAGTCCTCGAATTGTCCGGAGGTAAGGTCGTACGACAGCAGGTGGCCACCGGGATACAGCCCGTAGCCGTCGGGAGCTCTTTCGGGCAATCGTTCCATGTCGTCGATCATTTCGTAGTACCCGACATGGGTTGCGAAATAAAGTTTACCGCCGTGTTCGTAAAAGCGAACGTGGCTTTTTCCCTGCGCGATGGTTTTGCGGTCTTTTTCACCGCAAACCTCCGTCAAATCGGCAACGAATTCCGTTTGGTCGGTTTCCGGGTCATAAGCATACATCCGGCCTCCGGCATCGTGACGCTCCGAACAAAGTACATAGTATACCTTACCGTTACTGGCAGCGGTGATGGCATTATAAGTGTCGTGTGCTAGTTCGAATCCTGAGTAGTAGGGGTGGGCTTCCAAGTGCTGGGTCATGGCTTTGTTTTATTGGTTTTAAGTCGTGGGTGGGTGCCATCGTCATCGTTGGAGGGAAGGGAGGCGTTGGCTTAATATTAAAATTTCAAATGTTCGTTGGCTGTATGAAAAACCTTCATTTACAACCGAAACAGCTTTTTGGCATTTTCATACAGCAGCTTCCGTTCGATGGATTTGGATGGGGCAAGTTGGCGAATGGCCGCGATGGTTTGGCCCCCCTGACAGTTGGGGCCATGCCCGTCCGCATCCAGACAATCGCTGCCGTACAGGAGCTTATCCTGGTGTCGTTCCAGAAAGCCCCGGGCGTGATCCTCATCCCTGAGCAGCGCGTTCAGACCTGATCCGGCCGACATATCACCGTACATATTGGGATATCTGCCGAGCAACTGGTCGGTCAGTCCCCCGGCCATTACTTTTCCTTTGGGATACAGAATATTCTGATCCGCGTGATTTTTGTCAATATTGGCCCACCAGGTCTGGGCGTGGCCGATGAAATTCACATCGGGGTACTTTTCCAGCATAGTGTGGAAGCGGTAGAAGTCGTAATTGAACATAGTGTACTGCCAGTGCATAAGTACTGGTACCTGATACTTTCGAGCCAACTGATAAATAGCCTGCATGGCAGGATCGTCGCATTCCAGGCCAAACTTGGATTCGCCGATGATGGGTGCCCCCAGCTTCAGGTATTTTTCGATTTCTCCGATGGCCCCCGGCAGGTCCGGTACCTCGTTAGCGCCGAATTTGAACGATTTTGGGTACTTTTTTGCCAACGCGTAGCATGCCTCGTTCCCGCTGCATTGGGCCTGTAAGCCATTGGTTGCCCCCCGATGGGTGGAAAACCCAAAAGCCGGCGTACCTGCGGGGAGGAGAATGGTAGTTGTCACACCCATTGCCTTTTGGTGGGCGATCAGTTGCGCATCGGTACGTCCCATATAGTCAGTATGCTGATGGATATCGATAATAGGTTCTTCCGCAGAAAAACCTGCGGTTTGTCCGAATGTCAGCCCCCCGCCCGCTAGCAGCAATCCTGTGCTGGTCAAAAAGCCTCTTCGCGACAAGAGGGGACTATCTTGTGTCTCAATCATTTTTAATCAGAGGTTTTTCGTTGTCAAAAAGTCCCGCTTGATCAGCTACCTGTCGTACCCCGGTGAGGATAGTGGTCTCAATGGATGAATGCCAGGGGGCGGGTTGTCCGTATACCATTTGGGAAGTGGCTCCCTCGTACCCCCCTTCCCGCAGAACAGTGGCGGAGGGAATGTAGCCCATCACAAAATTGGTATAGCCAAACACAAATGTCCGCTCGCCGTAGAGCTGCTTGATTCTGATGGCGTACTCGATGACGACTTCCCCGCCCAGTCCTACGATGGTCTGCGCCCCTAAACGCCACACCTGGATTGGATAGGGGGAGGATGTGGCAAAAGTCTCGCCCCTTTTCTTCTTCGCCAGCATCCGATTGGCCCAGCGCTGATAATACACTACGGAGGAGCTAGCCATTTCAGCCAGTTTTTCGTCGGTAGGTGAATTCCCGAGAGCTAGCTCGATTTCTTTGTAAGCGGTTGAAATAGTAGCTTCCAGCGGTGTCATTTCCTCTTCCAGCACGCGTTGAACGGCGGCATAGAGTTCCCTGCCGTACTGTCGGGCTAAAGCCACCGTTCTGCGTGGTAAGGGATTCTGATCTGCCCCGGCCCCCTGAAAAAACAGGGCGGTAGCATCAGGATAAGCTTTTTCCAGTTCTAGCTGCGCGAAACTTATGTAATCGCCTGACCATTGATAAGTATCTAGGGTGGTGGGGTGGCAGGCGTAGCCGAAGGCAATCGCTTTCATTTTTCCTTTGCCATCCAGTATTTTAATTACGGGTACAGCATAATCGTTGGGTCCTTTCAGTTCCGTTAGGCTTGTGAGCAGAGCAGGGTCGTTGTTACGACGGTTGACCTGAAAACGCGTTACGCCGTTGGCCGACGAAAGGCTGGCCGGTTCAAGGGAACGAATGGCTTCTCCCACCACATCTACAATCCGTGACTCGACCCAGCGCGAGTATTGCCTGATTTTTTCACGCTGAGGTTCATCAAGTGGATAAATGTCGGTTAGGGCATTTTCCAGCACCGGTCCCGAATGGGTGTGGGAAGAATTGAGCAGGATTTGTGCTTTGGTGAAGCCGAACTTTTGCTGCAAGCCAGCTTTGATCTGATCCGAAATCGCCTTCGGTAACCCGAGCAGATCGGTCGAAACCATGACGGCCCGCTGTCCACGCGCATCTTCAAGAACGAGTGCTTTCGCCCACAGGTCGTTCAATACTCCTTCCGAGGGCCTATCCCGCGCGGCGAAGCCCGCCATCCACATCGCTTCCCGGGGCGTGATGTTGACCCGCGCAACACCTGCCTTCCAGGCTTGCTGCCCTGTCTCGGTGAAGCAGGCGGCCGCGCGGCTCCCGGCTAACACCAGCCCCACAATTCCCCAGCATACGAAAATAGCTTTCCTTCCCATCAGCTTTTAGCTTTAACTTCCTCTGCATTCTTATGTACCTTTCTGATGGCCGTAGCGATGGCGTCCATGTCAGAGCGGCTGCCCAACAATAGATTTTGTGTGAACCATACGGCTTCACTGCACAGTTTTTCATTTTCGGGGCAGTGGTTGCGCTCGTTGTATTTTTTGATATCCAGTAACTCCGCAGGGTACACCTTCTGGTACTCGGCTGACTGAAAGGTATCGTTCAGGAAAGGCTGGGTGTTCAATACCGTGTAGCCACTGGAACACGGGATACCTTCCATTCGCAGGGCTTTTAAAAAGCCTTCGCGGGGAAGCCCCTTGAAGCCCTGAGGGTCGTAGCGGAACGGGAATAGGTGAAAAGCAGCCCGGTTTACTTTATCGTAGAGCCGGTAAGGCATGATGCCGGGAATATCTTTTACCTGTTTTTTCAAATATCCCGCGTTTTCGTTCCGGGTAGTTGTCTGCGCGTCCAGTCGCTTCAATTGCGCCAGCCCAATGGCCGCCTGGTACTCGCTAAATCTTAGTTTGGTACCCTGCATGAGGCTACCGGCTCCCACTGCTCCCACCATCGTACCGTAAGGGTTTCCGAAATTGGTGTAGGAGAAACAGCGATCAATGAAGGCGTCGTCGTCACTCACAACCGCCCCGCCCTCGCCAATGGGCAGGTTTTTGGAGTTCTGAAAGCTAAAACAGCCCGCCGAACCAATGCTTCCCACTTTTTTGGAATCATACTCGGCCAAATGCGCCTGGCAGGCATCTTCTATGACCACTAAGTTATGCTTTTTGGCAATCGCCATAATGGGGTCCATGTCGCAGGGAAGCCCCATGATATGCACCGGAATGATCGCTTTAGTGCGGGAGGTAATCTGAGCTTCGATCTTGGCCGGATCCATCTGGAAGGTTTCCCGGTCAATATCCACAAAAACGGGCAGAGCACCATTGGACAAAACGGCGGTGACGGTCGCAATGAAGGTATAGGGGGGCACAAGTACTTCATCGCCCGCCTGAATGTCCAATTGCGAAATGGCCGTCACCAGAGCATTCGTACCATTGACCACCGTCAGCGCACGTTTGGTACCCGCTGCCTTGGCCCATTCTCTTTCAAATTCCAGTACCGTATCGGCCCGTGACCATACGCCGCTGCGCATGACCTCGATCAGACGTTTCTCATCGGTTGCTGGCTCCCATTGCGGCCATTTGGGCCATTGCGGCTGGCTCCAGGCAGCGGGGCCTCCCAGCATGGCTGGCTTGTCGGTAAGGCCGCTCCCAATCGCCGGAGCCGATGCTGCTATTAGGGTGCCAAGCCCTGCCAGAGCGTTCTTTTTCATAAACTCTCGCCGGGAAACGCTGTTTTTTACTAAATTTTCCATGATTTTTGATGGTTACAACTTGCTGTTATTTGAATAATCCCGTCCAGATTTGCCAAAAACGAGTAGCATTATTTTGTTTCGGGTACGTACCCGGAAAAGGGCAAAAAAATAGTGGATAACTGTATCGTACAGATACTATTTTGCTTGGCCCAGTACACTTTCCAGGCTCACGGCAGTTCCCCCGCGCCGTTTGCTTTCGTCGGCTGCTTCCATAAACGCAAATATTTCTATAGTTTCTTCGGGCGAGACAGGTACCTGCCCGGTCTCGAAGTACTTGATGATTTCCACCAAAAGCGGCTCGTACCCTCCGTAGGGGCCTAGTTTTATGTTACCATCCTGGGTGAATACCGTTCCCCCGTAGTCATGCTTCCCCGTACGGGTACCCCGAACTGTCCCAACGCGACCGTCGTTCCAGGTACCTACCACAATATCGGTACCGGGGGTGTTGACCCGCACTACCTCCCGGCAGCCGGTTCCCATGACCGTAAAGAGTGGTTCGACCGCGTGCACGCCGTACCAGAATAAATCGGGATGGGTTTTCTCGAGGCTGGCCGGGCTGAACGTATCCGCACCTAGTACCTTGCTTTTATCAATACCTGCTATGCCAGTCATGTAGCGTAGGGAGGATGCCGAGAAAAGCGGAATCTTGTACTTTCGAGAAGCTTCAAAAATGGCAAGCACATCTTCCAGCGAGGCCGCAATCGGCTTATCAATGAATGCTCTTTTCCCGGCTTTAAGAACCTGAATGGCCTGCTCACGATGCATACGTCCGTCGTTGGTTTCCAAAAGCACGACGTCCACTTGTTTTAATAATTCATCTATCGAGTCGGCGATATGAACGCCGTATTTCCTGACTTCTTCTATATAGCCTGGAATCCGGGTGGCGCTGGATTTGATGTCGCGACTCCCGTAGGGATATGCCGTGACTACTTTATATCCTCTATATTCTGGCTTCGGATTCTCTGCGTTTAAAACTTTAGTAAAAGCAGTGCTATGGGAGGTGTCGAGTCCGATGATCCCGACTCGCTTTCCTTCTTCCGCCATTATTCCGCTGGCCTGAGTGCGAGTGCTTGTTAACAATCCCAATCCCAAACTGCCCAATGCTGCTTTCTCAATGAATGATCTTCGGCTATGCTTCAATTTATCCATATTGACTATTTATAGTTTATGGTTCCGGGTACGTACCCGTAAATTTATAAAATAATATTGGAAAACAATGGGCTTTTTATCAAAACATTCATTTTATCAGTGATTTTACAGAAGAAAGAATACAGAAATAGTGCTAATTTCGATAATATGCCTGATTTTCTTTGGTAACAATGTCTATCGGCATGTAGTACTCTTCGATGATTTTTGTAGAAAAAACCAGGGATTGATACAAAGCCATGACACTCCGGTAACCCTGATCTTCGGGTTGGTGGCAAATCAGGAAATCAATGGTACCTTTTGCCAGATAGGGCTTATTATCCCTGACCAGATCATAGCCGATCAATAGCGGCTTGCTGGGAAAAGACGCTCCTTCCAAAAACCGGGCAACGAGCGATGCCCTGGAATTGGTCACGAATACGGCGTCAATGGTTGGGGTTTCGGCAAACGCCTCCCGCAGCCTTTTCTCCACCGAATCGAAATCAGTTTGCTGAATATCGATTCTAAGAATAGGGTGACTGTGTTGTTGATCTGAGAAATAGGCCCTGAATCCTTTCTCGATTTGCTTGTAGGTATAGCTATCCAATGCCTTGGTTATATTCACCATGAGCAGTGTGCTATTTTCTTTGAGGGCATAGGTGCATAGTCTTCCGGCCAGGTATCCGCTCTGAAACAAGGGGGGGCCGATATACGATAAGCTGGGTTGGTCGGGCAAATTTGAATCAATGAATACGAAGGGGATACCTTTTTTATGACACTTCGCCACAAAAAGTTCGGCTTCGCTAATAAAAGAAGGCGACAGCACGACCCCATCTATGCCGGCTTTTAAAATTTTAGTAGTTTGGGCCGTAAACGATTTGGGGTCTTTCAGACTAAAAAAATACGATTCCACTCGCACGCCATACTGGTTGATTTCCTGTTCGGCCCGCTGAATTCCCCGCAACGGAGCATCCCAGAAATCAGTTTCGTTAGTCACGGACGGGATGAGGGCGGCAAATGTTAAAATTTTGCCCGAAGCCAGGCGGCTCGCCAGCAGGTTGGGCTGATAATCAAGATCGGCAATGACCTTTTGTACCTTTTCGCGGGTCTTGGCCGAAACGCCAGTACGGTTGTGAATCACCCGATCTACTGTGGCGATAGCTACATTGGCGCGTCGAGCAATTTCCTTTACTCCGTTCGGAGACTTTTGCTTCATACAGATACTTATGCTTTTTTTTAGAATAGTGTATTATCGAATCTTGCAAAATAATAGGCCTTATCACGAAAGATTTACTAATGGCAGAAAGAATGGTTGCCAAGGATTTGTTTGTTAGTTGTGAAACAAGATCCAAACCAACCCAAGGCGACCGACCCTAAACTTAGGGCATTACTGAGTCTAAATCAAGATGAATACACGAAAGTACTGGGCGTGTTCGATGAACTGGTCGGTCAGAAACTGAGTCACTATACGCTGAAAAACCACAGGCGGGTGCACAAGGAGTACAAAGAACGAACTAACAGCAGTCTGTACGGCAGCGCAAAGAAACTGGACTTCATGCTGATGTATCTGAAAGAGAACCCCACCAGAGTTATCACGGCTGCCTGTTAGGCATTTGCCAGGCCAAGGTCAGTGAGTGGGTCAGCTAACTGACTCCCGTGCTGGAGGAGTCGCTGCGTCGGCTGGGCTTGATGGCCCAGAGCGAACACCGCTACAGCCACAGGGATCCGCATACCGACTGGCTTCTGGTGGATGTGACTGAGCGAGAGGCACCCAGGCGCCAGGACTACCAGGGTCATAAGAAAGAGTACAGCGGCAAGAAGAAGCGCCATACGGTCAAGAACATGGCCATTATTACGGCACAGGGCTACATTCTCTGGGGTGGTCTAATTTAGCGGCACACTTTACTTGCTAGTTTTTCATAATATAATTTTTCAAATTGCTCTGGGTTCTTGTAGCCCAGCGACGAATGCCTGCGCACCCGATTATAATACATTTCAATATACTCGAATACTTCTACTTTGGCGTCTTCTAGGTTTAAAAAGGCTCCGCCTTCCAACATTTCTGCCTTCAGTCGGCTCCAAAACGACTCAGCAAAGGCGTTGTCGTAAGGATCGTCGGCTCGACTCATGCTAGGTCTGATTCGCCATAAACTGACCAGTTCATTCAAGTCTTTTGAAACGTACTGGCCTCCTCGATCGGAGTGAACAATTAACCCTGCAGCAGGTTGCCGTACCTGAGGTTTTCGTTACAAATGGACGAAAAATAGCGGTTTGCGAATTATCGCTTATCGGCAGGTCGTCGTAACGCCCGTAGCCCATTCTCCTGCAACCTGATCTTATCCGCAGCGGCGGCCGCATTGAAATCATATTTCCCCAACCGGTTTATATGCTCAAAAGGTGCGGGAGAGACATGTTCCAGATCTTTTTCATCAACCTCATAACCCTCCTTTTTAAGCTGTTTAAGGATCTCCTGGATGTAAACCGTATTCCAAACCATTACGATATTTGTCAGCAGATTAAGGCATCTGGCTGTGATTTGCTGTTCTTTTTCTTGCTTTTTGCGAATGATCCCATCACCTCCGAACCAAAGGTAAACCCTTGGGTTATGGAATTGCTCCCCCTTATTAAGCTGGGTATTGGTACGGTGTCTGAGCGGCAATTGAAGTAAATATCTACATATAAAAATTGTTTTCACCAGCTGGCCGTATGATTGCAAAACATACATGAGGTTATTTTGTCTTGGATAGGATTGGAGTTTATTGATTAGTAGTGAGGCTGTTATAGTTCCTGTCAGAACGGATGCAGCCACTCTTTTAAGATCATCGGCGTGTCTTTTCAAGTAGTCGATGTTAACTGTACCAGTAAACTTTAATTGAGGGTACTGTATTCCCACCTGATTTTCTTTGTCGGGTTTTATCTTGCACAGGCGTTGATTTTTTATATCGCGAAGCCGTGGGGCAAAACGTTTATTAGCCAGGTCAAAGAACGCGAATATCAAGTCTGAATACCCATGTGTGTCGGTGGTGTGTTCAAGAATGGTCAGTTCGGTTTCATTTGTCAGGATCTCATCCAAAACGTATGGGGCATCCCGTTCGGTGCTGCTGATCACTTTAGTACCGTACTGGGAATACTGCGGGGTCGCCCGTGCGATCTGAAGTGTGGGTGTAAAAAGTCACTCCTTTGCCGTACCCAAAATACTTTGGCAATGCCTTTGCATTCCGGATTTTACGGCACCGGCCGCCCGGCACTTGTTGCAAATCTCTGGCCATCGGAAGATGAAAGTGTGCCATCGCCCCAATAGGATGATATCCCTTGTCCGTGATGAAAATTCACCAACAGGTCATTGGCCCGCTTAAGGTTCTCATCAGAAAAGTAATTATTGGCAACCCACCACAGAGAATGATAATCCAATTCTGAGGAGCGCGCCAGATCGGCTAGTGTCAGGTTACAGGCATTACCCAACAGGGCAGCGAACTTCAATGCATCATGTTGCGGGCTGCGGGGCAGGGCGTCTTCCCGTAATTCCCTTGCATAGTCAACCCAGGTATCCACTTCACGGATCATTTCCACCAGGCCGACACGAGGCAACCGCTTGTTAATCTGCTCCTGTAAATCCTTGACAGATTCGGGAAGATTTTCAGCCTCCAAGGGCGGGACAACCAATACTCCATCCTCTAACCTTATCTCGGTGCCTCGTGATAAAAGTTCGGCCAGGGGTTCAAGCAGACCGGTTAATTCAAGAGCTTTCTCGTCGATCCGTTTTGCCATATCCAAACCGCCAAAGGGAAGGCATATCTCTGGTGAAGCTAGCTGCCACCGTGCCTCAGGAATCAGACAGCTATTAAAATCCGCATATTTTCTGGATAACTCGACAAAAACATCCCCGGACAGGAGTCTGTCGTTGAGCACCGACAAGACACAAAGTTCGTAGGCGGGCGCTTGCAGCATCTTTTCAATGATGACTACCTTCTGCCAGGACTGTGTTATAAAATGGGTTGGGGCGGATTGCGGCAATTTTCGTTTAGTTCCATTCTGGAGTTCGGTAACCAGATCCAGGCCGGGACCAAAATTGTCTTTTGAAAAAGCTACTTTGAAATCCAGCACCCTTGGCAGGTGGGGCGTGAATTGTTTGAACCGGGGATAAGTCTTAAGTAGAAAGAACAAAGGCGACTGATAAATCGGTTTGTTTATTTTCAAGACTACGTGTAAAGCCTCCCGTATGGTTTCCTTCGATAGATTTTCAAATATTTTGCTTCTCAGATACTGATTTTCAATGGAATCGTCAACAACCATCTCAACAGTCTTTGTGAGTGTTTTCACAGCCTGGTTCTGGGATTTGACAATACCCAGCTGGTAGGCCTCCAGGGATTTTTTTGCATCGCTCAGGGCTTGCGTCCAGAAATCATGGTACATCACCAAAACGCTGTCGGTTGTGTCGAGCAGCGTTTCTCGGAGGAAGCACACCAGTAAGGGGTAACGCTTTTGTGGCTTGATGCGCTGTAAGTAATGATTTGAATTGTTGCGAACGATATTAGCCAAACGTTTCCTTCTGTTGGCGGGAATGACAGATAAATCCCAGGTATGGGCTTTGATGTTTTTCAAAAAGGTGATTTTATCAAGTGTCTGTCTAAAGCTTTTAAGGGTATTGGCCGTTGGCACCATACACAACCAACGGTGGTCTGTTAATTTTCCAACAGCGGATGTTTGAAGAAGATTGTCCAGCTGACTGAATAACTCATGCTGCCATAAAAATGACAACCGTCGGTAGGTCTCCGCTTGAAGAACCTCGTCAATACCCCCAATAACCCTTTCCAGAGTACCGATGGACGGCCTTAGGATTTTATCCTGCTGGAGCTTCTGGCAAAGTTTATTCAACAGATACCGCTCGTTGTCATGCTCCATGCCCTGATGGATTAGCCATTTTTCGTACAGGGGTTCATCCATCGGCTGCCATTTTCTAAAATTCAGATACCGGAGTACCTGTTGAAAGTGGAACGAGCGGGTCATTGCCCTGCTTCCGTAGCTGATTAAATCGGCAGTGACGGGTGCACCGTTTCCACTTTCAATTTGATGATACACAAAATAGACCATGTTGTCCGGAATCCGGGCTTTCCATCCGTCCTCCAAAAAGCCAAAACACCTCACCAAACAAAGTTGGATCCCGATTGCCAGGCGGTTGGTTGAACCATGAAATGATTGAATAAATAAAAGATCGGGCTGTGTCAAATAGAACCCTTGTTGTAAGTCCGCTTCTTCCAGACCAGGAATTTGAATATATTGATCACGTTCAGCAGTTGTTAAAAAGGTAGCCGGCATAGGTTATCAAAAAGGGTATGTTTAAATTCGGATAAATTACCCCTGTGAGTCAGTAATTTATGAATCCGAATTTCATCCTTGTAAAGGAGTTCCTTCTTGATAATCAACTATGGCCAAAAAACTGTCAGACCAATCCAAACGGGTGGCCCTATACGCCAGGGTGTCCACACTCGACAAGGGGCAGGATCCTGAAACCCAACTACGCCCCTTGCGGGAGTATGCCAGCAGGCGCGGCTTCGTCATTACTGGGGAATACATCGACCATGCTTCTGGAGTGAGTGAGGAACGCGGGCAGTATCGGATCATGCTGGAGGCCGCGCGTAAGCGAAAAATTGATGTGGTGCTGGTGTGGCGTTACGATCGCTTTGCCCGGTCCACTCAGGCGTTGGTCAACGCTCTGAAGGAGTTCCAGAATCTGGGGGTTGACTTTATATCTTATCAGGAGAACATAGACACAACTACCCCTACGGGAGAGCTGATTTTCCATGTGATGGCCTCACTGGCTCAATTCGAGAGTTCACTGATTAGCCAGCGAGTGCGGGCGGGCATGGCCAGAGCCAAGGCTCAGGGTAAGTTGATTTCCCGCCCTTGCCTAGCGGGTGCAAAACAGAAAGCCATTTACGAGTTGTCTGAGCAAGGGGTATCGATGAACCAAATCAGCAAGCGACTTGGCATCGCCTACGGAACGGTGTACAACTACGTGCAAAAGCGAAAATCAGAGAATTAAATGAGCATTTAGGTGCCTACCGTATAAATCCGCCCATTTGCAAGAAGAACCCCAATAGTGTTCGAGCTTCATCTATAAACTAAGATTTCTTGTCAATTCCCTAGAAATTGACTACGTTAGGAACGTTAACTCCACTTTTGAAAGGCTTATGGGTACAATTCAAAGTATCCTTGAATAACGGCACCTGACCAGGGGACACCATGTATCCGTGGTTTCTTTTACCTTTTGCATCTCTTTAAAATTTGATAATGCAAAGGACGTAAGCTTTTTTGGGTTGATTTTTTAGATATCAAAAAAATGAGGAAGAGAAAATATTTTTTTGAACAATTAAGGGAGGATTTTGCTGAGTTTTTGCAAAATCCTCCCTTAAATATAATGGTATTATCTTAGGCTATTTGGCAGCTAAAATGTCCAATTTTTCAATAGACGGAGGTGTTGCCAATAGGTCTGGTGCATTTTCCATTAATGCTTTTGCGATCTTACCGCCAAGGTGTGCCTCTCTGCCTTCTTCGTTTGAAAAAGTATCGTAAATACCGAAGGTAGAAGCATCAATACGGAATGCATACCACGTAACGGTACCGGCTTCTTCAAGAGCAAGTGGTAATGCTCCTGTAATAAAATCTTCAACGTTTTTTTCTTGGCCGGCCTTTGCTTCCAACCGAACTAACAATCCTACTTTTTTCATTGTTTTTATTTTTTAGTTAAACAATTCTTCAATCAGACAAAATTAGAAAAACCAGCGCTGCTTCGTTTATTAGTTTGGTTCAATAAGTTATGAAAAGAGGTCAATTTGAGTGGATGTGGTTGGGGCTATACCCAAATTCATTTTTAAAGGCTGCACTAAAATTTGACAAGCTGCCATAGCCAAAGTCCATAAAAATTTCGGAAGGTGTGACTTGGTTATTATGTAACAATTCTTTGGCCTTGTTAAGCCGTTTTTGCTGAAACCATTTCCCTGGAGATTTCTGGTATATACTTATAAATTTTCTCTTAAAAGTAGAGGCACTCATATTGCACAGAAAGGCTATTTCGTCAATATTCAAGTTCGCATAAAGGTTCTTTTCAATTACCATTTTAAATGATAATTCTCTTTCATTGATTAGTAAATAATGTAAGTAATCTAAAAATACCGTCCCATATTTATCCGACAGATAAAGCATTATTTCTTCAAATTTCAGTTCCAAAATCTTTTGAGAGATAGATTGTTGCAAACCAAAAATCTGTTGGAGCGAATGAATATAATGGATGATAAAATTGTCTTTCTCTAAAAGGAAATAAGGTATATCCGTTATCTTTTTATCTGAGGCATTCTGACTGAAAGAATGGAAATGTTTCAATAAAAAATCGGTGATGTTTTTGTGAGAAAAGAAGAAGAGTAAACAACGGTATGAACTTACACCTACCAGTTCGGTAACCAAAACATTATTAGATGTGATAAGTAGCGATTGTGTTTCATTGATTGAAATGATATCATTAGAAAAGTGAATGTTTTTTTGACCATCCAATAAGAAACTGAATACATTTTTATTCAGGCCAATCTTGTTTCTGGAACCGTTCTTATACACTTCGTAATTGAAAATTTGCAAATCCGAAGTATGAGTTTCGTTATGTTCCCATAGATCTTCGGGAAGGTTTGTAATGTCCATCGTCAAAATTAAATTGATTTTTTACGGAGTGTTCTTTGGTTGTGTCATTAAGAAATTCGTTCCAAAAGCGATTTTAGCCATTTGAGTTTTTTCTTGCTGTAAGGAGGGTACTTGATAACGCCTTACCACCTGACGAATAGATAAGCTCAAAAAGCTGTTGCTTTCTTTCATCCATCTTTTTCGGGAATATTTCCAAAAGTTTTTCCGAAACCTTTTCTGCAAAGCTATCTAAGCTTGTAAGGTCTTCTTTAGAAATATCCCAAAAACCTGCGGGAAGCCGAATCTCATGTTTTCCAAAATCTGTCCCGTTGTATCCGAGCAGGTATTCGGCACCGAGCAAGGTAAGACATACCATAAAAAGCTTTGTTTGCTTTTTGAAAATATACCGCCTTGCTTTTTTATCCAGATTAAATAATTCGGCTACCAATGGTTCCTGATCTGTACAGCTAAACATAATGTCCACTCTTCCATCGGGAAAAATAATGACTTCTTTATCTTCATCGGTATGATTGGCACATAGCAGGAAACTCTCCACAAAACCGGAGAGCCGTTCGTCAGGAACAATTTTTATGTACTCAAAATCTTGCATCGTTTTTATGTGCATCTGACTTGGGAAGAAATATTGGATATTCTTAATCAATCTGTCAGATGAATTATATATGCAAAACTAACAAAATAAAAAAACAGTCTAAAATACACCACCACACCCGGCAAATGCTGAGTGTGGTGGTGTAAGATTTTACCATTAATGAGGTCGTATGGGCTGTTACAACTTATAGATTTCTTTTAATGCTTCTTTCAATGCCAAAGGTTTTCTTCCCAAAAGGTTTTCCAGATCGTTTGTTACCTCTTCAAACTGGTGGTTTTTCTGATCTTCGGCAAAACCGGCGGTTAGTAAAATGGCAAATTCGGGAACGCCAAACTGCTTTAGTTTTTCGGTAAACTCTGTTGGGTCGGCATTGGTGTAAGAAACCGATTTGCCTGATAATTCCGAAAGAGCCTGAGCTACATCGGTGTACGAATACAGTTCGCTGCCTGTAATTTCATAGGTTTTATTTTCGTGTCCGTCCTGCAACAAAACATTGGCAACAGCTTCTCCCATTTCCCTGCGGAGGGCAAACGGTGCTTTACCATCACCGGCAGGCAGGTAAATTCCGGCTTCAAAAACGTGCTCTCCCACATACATCGGTATCACATCGGTGTACAACGCATTGCGGAGAAACGTATAGACAAGGCCGCTTTCCTTGATGGCATCTTCTGTTTCGAAATGGCTTGCCATCAACCATTTGATAGCGGATGTGCTCAGATCTTTCAGCGAAACACCAGTGTAAACAATATGTTGGGGTATTCTGTATAACTAGTACAAAACTTTCATGTGCCAAAACTAATCTGCTAACAATTAGGTATTTATTATAATAATTTACTGCCGGTTATTGATTAAGGTGATATAGCTTAACTCACAATTTCACTATAAAACGGCATAACCAACAACCGTAAATCGACGGTCAGCCGCTGCTGTGCGATCCATTAAATGTCTGCGAAAAGATTCGGCCAAGGCAATAGTCACAAAAGTGGGCCGGAGCGTTTAAACGTCATTTGATAGGTCGTATTCATGAAGCCAACGAAATACACCGCCTGAGACTGCTGCGGCAGTCCGATCGAATGCTTGATCTCATGGAATGCCCGAACCCAGATTGAAGACTGTTTTCAGAGGTTTAGCTGCCTGGCCCGTTGTCGTCGGTTAAGGGTTTGCCAGATTCAACTGCGCCGGCGCACCGGTGAAACGCATAATCCTCTTCACTCAAATGCTGACGCAGATACTCATCCATGCCGATGTCATGCCGCTCGAGTAGATAGCGTCGGAATGGAAAACTGGTTTTCGCTTTATCGAGGCCTGCCTCTTTTTCGGCCCTGCGTAGGCCATCCTGGGGCAAACCTTCCAGATATTCCTCCCAGTAGGCATGGAGCAACTCCCGGGCCGACCGTCTCTCCGTCCGGAAATTCAGATGCTGCTCCAGCCATTCTACCAGATCTGTAGCGGGTTGATGAGGCGAATCTGCTGAATCGAACACAGCCAGCTCATTCGCTCGGTTGTAGTAAGAATACGTTGCATTTCCGATGCGAAACATACGAGCCATGTATTCCCGTTGCTCGTCGGGCAGGCTGGCCAATACTTCGGCCTGACGCTCATTGTGTTTTTCAATTGGGTGGCGCATGGTCTTACTTGACTGGGGGCATTCTGAGTTTAGAGGACTCCCAATACAGTTCAGAATCCTTTTCGCTGATATCCTGTCCCTCTATGAAGCGGGTCACCCCATATATCTGATCATAACAAATCTTGATACGCTCGCGCTCGGCCGGCAATTGGTTTTTCAGAATTACATCGCATAGCATCCCATCCTCAGCGATTTCAGCATTCCAAATGGAATCATAGTCTAGAAATAAGTGAGCCTGCCACCAGCGAGTGACCTGCCGATCGGTGGGTGGCTGAATGTCGAAGTAATTGTTGTATAGCCAGTAATAACAGCTGGGGTTCCGTAAGTCAATCACTATTTGCTGAAGAATAGCCGGTAAAGTCAAGTCACTCATGGTGTTCATCGAAGCTATAAGACGGGAGATTCCTCGGACGGGGCACGGTCCGTCGAAGCGGTGGTTTGTCGATTGGCGCTGACGAGCTTATAAACGGTAGCTGATGAAGGAATCGAAAAAGCTTGCATGATTTCCCGGACCGTTCGTCCTTCTCCATACGCACTTCGGACCATCGGAGCAATTTTTTCGTAACGAGCGCTTAAGCCTTTCTTGCGGCCACCCGTTCGTCCCCGGGCTCTTGCGGCTTCCAGGCCAGCTTTTGTGCGCAGCACGAGTCGCTTTCGCTCATGCTGAGAAAGGATAGCAAAGAGTTGAAAGATAAATTCGCCATGAGTAGTCGTCGTGTCAATCAGGGGTTGGGTAACGCTCTTGAACCGGATGCCTTTCTGATTCCACTCATCCACCAGCATAATCAACTCCAGGGTGGTACGGCCAAGCCGATCGATATCCCAAACAATTACTTCATCACCCGACCGGACTTGTTCACGCATCTTGTCAAATTCAGTCCGATTCTTGGATACTCCGGATAGTTTTTCAGTGTAGATCCGATCGCACCCTTCCCGCTTCAGGGCATCAACCTGCAGGTCATAATTTTGCTCGTCCTTAGAAACGCGGATATAACCTAATTTCATGCTAACTTTTCACAAAACTCGTTAGGTTTGCAAATAAGTGAAATTTGATTTTGCAAACAACAATCGGACCGCCGATGAGGCTGAAACAAAAATAAGTAGGGTAGAGCAGCGGAGAGAAGAGCTTGTTGAAATTTCATTTTATTGATCGTTTTTGTGAAACAGCCGTTGGCTCTATGGCGCGTACCATCGCTATCTTCGACGAGGCTCAGCGCCGGGAGTTCGACCGCCCCCCTAAGTTTACTTACTCCCAACGCAAGTTCTTCTTTACCCTGCCGGGGTGGGCGGAGGAACTTCGGCGTGAGCTGCTGACGCCCCACACGCAACTGGGCTTCGTCCTTCAGGTTGGTTATTTCAAGATGACCGGCCGGTTCTTCATCCCCCGTCATTTTATAGCCGCTGACGTCGACTACGTACGTCGGCGCTGGCGATTAGCGGGGGCTAACTTAGAACGCTACGATGGCGCCACCATCGGCCGACACCGCAACTTGATCTTAACCCACTTTGGGGTAGCTGCTTTTGACGAGGGCCAACGCGAACGCACCCTCGAGCAGGCACCTACGCCCGTCGTCAGATGAATCCGGCCGCCGTCTTTCGCTCAACGGCGGATTACGTCCGATCCCATCGGGTTGAGGTGCCGACCTACGCGATGCTGGCCGGAGTGATCACCCAAGCCTTCCGCCAGCTCGAAGCCCAGACGACCGAGCAGTTACGCCAGTTCCTGAAAGCCACCATGCAGGAGCGCTTGGACACGCTGGGCGAGTGGGAAGATGAACGTCCAGAACCCAATACTTCAGTCACCACCGGATGGCGCTACCGGCTGACCCGCTTCAAACGACCCCAGGAGGTGATGAAGCCATCAGCCATTCGGGAGAACGTGCAGGACTACACTTGGCTCAAGCAGACCTACCAACTGCTTCGGCCCGTTCTGGAAGTCCTCACCCTTAGTGATGAGATGATTCAGTATTACGCCGGCTTTGTGCTCCGGGCCAGACATCATCAAATCTTTACGGCCGAGGAGGCTGCTGACGATGAGTTGCCAACCCGCAAGTATCTACGACTCATTTGCTTTGTGATTCACCAATACTTTTCATTAGGTGATCTGTTGACCGAAACGCTGTTGTCGGCTGTGCAGACCCATCAGAACGCCGTCAAACGAGAAGAAAAAGAACGGGTCTTCCTGCATCATCAGGCCACCGAACAGGATATGACGGACATTCTGGACGGCGTCCAAACGCATGCCCGGTGGTTAACCGTGCTGGAAGATGTTGCCTTTTCATTCGCCATGACGCATCAGGAAAAGGTGGCCGGTCTGGTGGAATGGCTACGCAGCACCACCACCCAGCAGTTCCAGGAACTGCCCACCAAAGTGGAGCGGTTGCGCAAAGGCCACCGGCTGGGAGCGCTCCATTATCAGATCATCGAGGAGCGTTCCCGTGCGTTGCAAAGCCGCTTTGCCGACATCCTGCGGCAGGTGGACTACCAGACGGCATCGGATGACCCCCTGGGCGCAGCTCTAAAGCAGTTCCGGGATCGTGAAGGTCAGTTAGGGGCTTCGCTGCCGACTGATTTTCTCAAAGCCGGAGAGCGTACGGCGTTGGAGAAAGCCACCAGCCGGGTGTCTCTTTACAAAGTGCTATTGGCCCAGCACGTGGCGGATGCCCTCAAGTCCGGTCGGTTGAACTTGCCCTCTTCCTTTCAGTATCGGCCCTTTGACGAGTATCTGCTGCCGTTGTCCACCTGGCTAGCCGACCGGGATGGTCTGCTGGAGCAGGCTAATCTGACTCACTTAAGGAACTGTAGCACGGTGTTAGCCGAACTGAAGGAAAATCTGGTCACTAACTTCGCCCGGACGTTTGGTCGCCTGGACGACGGCACTAACCCCCATGTGCAGAGACGACGCAACGGACAGCCGCGCTTTACCGAACCTAATCAGGAACCGGCTCCTGGGGTTGACATCGACTTGTTTCCTCAGGACCGCTTCATTCCCATCTACGAAGTGCTGCATACGGTCAACCAGCACTGCCGCTTCACCGACTGTCTGGAGCACTTTAACACGCGCGGGGGCCGCATTCGTCCCACCGAAGGAACCATGTTTGCCGGTTTATTGGCTTATGGCTGCAACATCGGCACCACCAAGATGGCTTACACGGCCAAGAACCTAACTCTGAACCGGCTGGAGAATGCCATCAACTGGTACTTCTCGGTTGATAACCTTCGGCAGGCCAATGATCAGATTGTGGCGCTGATGGGGAAGTTGCCCGTGTCCAGGCTATTTCGCCGGGTACCCGACCAGCTCCACACGGCATCAGACGGCCAGAAGTATTACATCGCCGTCGACTCGATTCATGCCAACTACTCCTACAAGTATTTTGGCCAGGAAAAGGGCATTACCATTTATAGCTTCATGGATGAGTTGCACCGTTTGTTTTTCTCGACGACGTTCAGTTCGCGGGATCGTGAAGCGGGTTACGTGCTGGACGGGCTGTTGCATAACGAAGTCGTTCAATCTGACATTCATAGTACCGATACGCATGGTTACACCGAGGTGATCTTTGCCCTGACGTATTTACTGGATATTCAGTTTGCGCCTCGCATCAAAGAATTTCAGAATAAGAAGCTATACCCCATGCCCGACATGGTTGTGCCTGACCTGAAAAACTACGTCCTAAAGATTGGCAAGCCCACTAACATTCGTCTGATTGAGCAAAATTGGGATCAGCTGCTACGTTTGGTGGTAAGTTTAAAGCTCAAACACGTAACGGCCTCATCGGTTCTGCGTCGGTTGAATTCGTATTCTCAGAAGCACCCGGTCTATCAGGCCCTGCGGGAGCTGGGCCAATTGGTTCGGACCCAATTTTTGCTCGAGTACATGGATGATAGTGAACTGCGGAAACGCATTGATACCCAGTTGGACAAGCTGGAAAGCGCCCACCAGTTTGCGCGGGCCGTTTTTTACGCCAATAGTGGCGAGATGCAGTACGCATCCAAAGAAGAGCAGCAGCGCACGGATGCCTGCAAACGGGTAGTGCAAAACTCGATTATCTGCTGGAACTATCTATATCTGACCAAACAGGTCATCGCAACGCCGGAGCCAAGCCGTAACGTGTTGGTGGACCTGATTGGCCGCTCGTCACCGGTGAGCTGGCAGCATGTGAATCTACAGGGCGAATTTGATTTTAGTGAAGAGGCCTTGCGTAACCAGGTAGAGTTTGATTTAACGGAGTTGTTGAATGCTAAATTGTAGAACCTTAGTATAATGTCCTGTTAAGTAGATGCTTAAAGTTCTTGCATGAAACTTTTGTACCATTTATACAAGATACCCCAGTATTATCTTTTCATTCCCCTCCATTCCCAGAACCCACATCCCCCTGTCAGCTCTCTTCCGTTTGGTCGACATTCCCTGTTTCGCATGTTTCCGATGAAGCTTTCATTCGAAGGTACTGTTCCCAGTCCTCGACCGAAACCAGTACGGCTACTGCCTTATTCTGCCGGGTGACCAGGGTGGGCTCTTTAAGGTAAGACGCGCGGTTGAGCAAATCTGAGAGTTGGTTTCGCATCTCTTGTGCGGTCACACTGTTTATTCCGTCAGTTTCCACGTTTTTGTTAGTTTAGTTCTTTCGATAGAAAGCATGAATTTACTGAAATAATGGAAACTATAAAAACTCTTTACATCAGAAGCGAATGAAAAGTAAAAAACTTACGAAAGTTATGAAAACAACAAAACTGTAATTA
>CAZCOG010000029.1:0-77693 GCA_964500445.1 uncultured Persicitalea sp.
GTATAAATTATAAGCTCTCCAGTAAGGCTTTTTTAAAATATCACAAATAGAAAGCTCGAACAAATTCGGGAGCTTTGCGAAGAATCTACATTTATCTACCTGATTGCAACAATAGCTTAGGGTCGTATCCGGACCTTATCTAAGACCAGCCGTCCTACCTTTTCACCCTGGGTTTGTCCTTCTTCAATTGCTGCCCGGTAGTGGATACCTCCATACAGTCGACTGATGGCTGCCTCATCGCAGGCCTGCCTAAAGGAGGAGAATCGGCGCTCGGGTAGGCCATAGTCTACCTCCGTGTTGTCCACAAACACGAAATCTTTCCCAAAGTAGTCGGCCAGCACCGTGGCAGAGGCAGTAGAAATGACACTGTGTCCGCTGGTGTATTCAGGAAACGGAGGCGTCTGCAAACGGGGACGCCATTTTTCGTCGATATAAGTATTGATTACGGTTTCAGGGCGGATCAGCTGGCTGCGGTATTTTTCGTCCCAACAACTGATAAACCCATCAAAGAGAGCGATGGAAGTCAACAGGTACGCACCGGCAGTTGCTGGCCAGTCCAGGTTGGCCGTGGCGGCGGCCTGCCCGGCAATGGACATCCAATGCCCGCCCGGCGAGAGCTTCTTGGTAGCAAAATTCAAATGCCCCTGCGTATTGAGGAAGAAGGGGTTGCAATCCCAATAGCTGGCAATTAACCGATGCTCATCCGACATCAGTCGTGTCTTATCATACACCTCATAGGCTTGTTTCATGAATTCGCTTTCCTTATCGGTACTGAAAGCAGGCGGAGGAGCGGGCTTGAATTGCTGGGCCGAATCCATGACCATTGGCCGAATCCTGCCCCAGTAAGGCTCAACGGCATCGAAGTACCCTGGCGGGGTAGGCACCCACTTGCCGGGTGCTTTGCTGTAAGTATAGCGCCGCCGACGCCGGGTTTCGGGGTAGTGATCCTGCGCCGCCCATTGAAGTATGCTGTCGCTCACAGCCTGTCCGAAGCGGAGGGAGTTCTGGTACACGGCGGGATCGGTTTCGTGCATTTCCCGCAGAATGACCGCCGCGCTATCCTGAAGTAGCGGTTCGGAAAAAACCATTTTACCGCCCGTCTGAAACAAAGCGTAGAGCGCCGCCAAGGGATAGTTTATCTTTCCTGGGGTGGGTATACGTGTAATATCAGGTACGCCCGGTATCTGCCCATGCAGACTTTGGTACTGCTTGTTGTGGAGTGCCAGAATTTCGTAGGCCGCCACATTGGCGTATACATACACCCGGCTAGCCACCGGAGGCGAGAAAATATCGTGTACAATGGTACGGGTGAGGTTTTTCTGGGCGCGGTGAAACAACTCAGTAGAAGGTACCCCACCGGTGTTGCCGGTACTTCTTTGGCCAGAAGCAGGAAAGCACACTAATATGAGAAATAGGGTCGGAAGGAATCGCATGGATTATTTTTTGGGCTGGTTAATTCGGAAAACCAGCATTGCACTATCGTTGCGCCCCACTATGAGCCACTTTTGCGCCCCCACATTCACGGTAGTCAGGGCGCGCACGTCGCCATCGGCCCATAGCCCCGATTGCTCAGGACCTACCGGCTCGAATTGCAGCGGACTTGTCTGTTTCAGCAACAAACCGAAGGAAGAGTCGCTGGGACCCAACTGTACCCGGTAGGGCGAAAAGTTGCCGGCCACGACCAGATCCTTTTTACCATCCCGATCCACATCCTCCACGACAATGCCCCCGATGCGGGATACCTGGGCGGCCTGCGGTAGTTCATGGAGCGCGAAGGTAAGGCCACCTTTATTTTCCAGAATTACGCTCGCCAGCTGCGTACAGACCAGTCTCTTGGATTTTTCAACATTAGCTTTACCAAACACATCTTCCACAGTGGCATCGGCGTACGATTCGTAGGAAAGGTACTTGCGCCGCAGGGGTACCATCTGATCCAGCATCTCATCGCGCGAGAACATCGGGTAGCTTTTGTCGCCAACGTAGTAACTGATAATAGGATCGATCAGGCCATTCTTATCGAAATCGTCGTAGTATAGCGTCATAGGTTTGTCGACCGATGTATGGAACTGATTGTTCAGGCCGCAATTGCCCGCTATTAAATCAAGGTCACCGTCGCCGTCCAGATCGGCGGCGGTGAGCGAGGCCCACATACCTTCAGTATTCTGTAGCGCTTTGGCAGGTACCTCGATAAAACCATTAGCCTGATTCTGAAAAATCCGAATGCCCATCCAGTCGCCCGCCAGGGCTAAATCCTTCCGGCCGTCGCCATCCAGATCTTCTAAGATTACCGCCGTGATCATACCCGGCCGGAGCAGGTTTGCGTTCCATCCCGCCGTTACGTCTGTGAAAAGTACCTGACCAGGTTGGCTGTCGTTGCGCAGCAGGTAGCTTCGGGCCGCTTCGGGGAATGAACCCGGTACCGCCCGACCTCCTATGAATACATCCAAATCTCCGTCGCCATCCACGTCGGCGCTGGCGATGCATTGTGTAGGACTAAGCATGGCGGGCAGCGCGTTACCGGCGAAGGCCAGAGTACCCCCGCCCTGATTGAGGTACAGGTGGTCTTGATACTCGGGCGATTGGTCTTCGTACTCGTTTCCGCCGCTCGCGACGTATAAATCCAGCTTGCCATCGCTGTCGGCATCGAAAAAATGGGCGGCTACGGCTTCGGAAGTCACGTGCTGCCGCCAGGGCTGGGTAGGGGCAGCAGCGAATTTTCCGTCGGCGGTTTGCAGGTAAAGTACCCCGAATTGGTTGGCCGCGCCACCAAAGAATAAGTCCTCACGCCCATCGCCATTGACATCGCCCCGCGCCAGCGCCGGACCCATGCGCGAGAGCTGGTAGGGTAGGAGTACTTCAACTTTGAAATCGATAAAATCATTTTCCTGATGAATGAAATCAAGTCCCGTTTCTTGCGAAGGAATCTGTTCGAACAGGGTAGGTTGTTTGTTTTTAGGAATATTGTATCCCGCCAGATCAGCTCCCAACGAGGGTTCTTTTACAACCAGTAACTGATTTGGTACGGGAACAGGCAAAGCAGTACGTACCCCCAAAGGCCAGGCTATCAACACAGAGTCCACGATTGAATGTTCTCCTAAACCAAAATGCAAATCGGTGGTCACGGACGACTGATACCCCCGCACGGGATAGAGTTCCTTATACTGCTGCCGGCCGCCGGAATATAACCATACTTTTGCGCCTAGAGCCTGGGTGTTGGGCTGTTTGCCTTCCAGCCGCAGGGTTAGGTAGTTTTTCTTGGGGGCGTTATTTTGATAAATAAAGATAGGGTCGTTGATATTGGAAATCACCAGATCCAGATCGCCATCCCGGTCAAAATCGGCGTAGGCGGCGGCGTTGGATACGGTAGCTTCGGTCAGGCCCCATTGTTGGGAAACATTCTCAAACCCTATGTTTTCCGTCTTGTCGCTATTCCGGTTTCGGAACAGGTAGTTGGTAAGCTTGTTGGAGGGCATTTTCTGTACCAGACCGTAGGTCTGAAAATTGAGATTGCCCTTGGCGGCTTGCTGCAACTGGGCCTCGGCAACGGTGTACTTCAGGAAATCCATGTTGGTGAAATCCCGCAGATAGCCGTTGGTAATCAGAATGTCCTTCCAACCGTCGTTGTCGAAGTCGGCCAAGAGTCCCGCCCAGCTCCAATCGGTGTTTGAGATGCCCGCCAGTTGACCTATCTCACTAAATCGTACCTGGTCCTTGGCATCCATTCCCATGTTCAGGTGCAACATATTGCGCATCTGCTGATGGTAGTAGCCGCTGTCGAGCAAGAGGTGGTATTGGTCGTACATGTCGGGACCTTTCAGCAGTTTCTGCCGCTGGTTGTCCTCAGGCAGCATGTCGAGGGTCAGCACGTCGGGGCGGCCGTCGTTGTTGAAATCACCGATGTCAGCGCCCATCGAAAACTTGGAAATGTGGGCAAACGACTGCCGCAGTGATTCTTGAAATGTCCCATTGCGGTTGTTGACGTAGTAACAGTCCACCTCGGTGTAGTCGCTGCTGGTATAAAGGTCGGGCCAGCCGTCCTGGTTAACATCAGCCACAGTGACGCTCAGGCCGAAATTCAGGGCATTATTAATGATACCCGCCTTTTTGGTTACATCCGTAAAGTGGGGGGTACCTTTCTTGCTGTCGTTGCGGAACAGGCGATTGCCGAAGTAGGGGTTGGGCGTAGCCCTGATTTCGCGGGTGTTTAGAAACGGGTTGACGGTGTGGTTGGAATGATTCAGCAGGAACATATCTAGGTCGCCGTCGCGGTCGTAGTCGAAAAAAGCCGCCTGAGTCGATAGGGTACCCGGCGCATCCAGCCCCATTTCTTTGGCCATCTCTTTAAATATAGGTACCCCATTCTTCACACCCTGATTGATGAAAAGTTCGTTGGCCAGCTGCGCTTTCTCCCGGAAAAAGCCCGAGTGACAAACGTACACATCTAGCAGCCCATCGCCATTGACATCGGCCACGCTCACACCCGTACCCCAGGTACCGTTGCCTTCTACGCCAGCCGCACGGCTCACATCTTCAAACCGGATGGTACCCTCAGTTTTGGCGGAGCGATTTAGGTACAGTTTATTAGGTACTGTATTGCCCGAAATGAAAAGGTCCGGCCAGCCGTCGTTGTCGAAATCTCCGATGCCGACTCCGTTGCCGTTGTACAGGTATTCGTAGCGAAAAATGTGCAGGGAGTCGTCTTCTTCGATTTTATTTACAAAATCAACGCCCGTTGTTTCGGCCGGAAGTCGGGTGAAAAGGGTTTGCGCGCTGGAAGTTCCTGCTCCCAACACGGCTAAAATTAACATCAGGTACCTGACCTTTTTCCAGAAAACAGTATGTAAAGTTGAAATCATAGACTAAGGTTTTGGAAAAGTATTTGACCCGATACCTGGTTGATTGAGAACATATCGCTTTCAACTATCCACTCTCAACTGTCTACTGACTCACTCCCAGTCAAACGTCAGCGTGTCGTCGCCGGGTTTTCGCTCGACGTACATCAGAATCAGCGTCATCATTTCCTGGTCGCTGCGCATGTTGCCGTCCGAAAGGACCAGTTGCGGCGGGTTGTGGGGATTCATTGGATTATTGGCGGTGTTGTCGTAGGTACCTTCGATATGTACCACCGCGCCTTTGGGCAGCAACACCGGCTTGGGATAGCGATAAATCTCCTGCCAGCGGAAATCCCAGGCCGGAATCCGCACGAGCGGAATAGTGTCGCCGTTGGCCTGAGTAGCGTACGCTTTAAACGATTTGCCCAATTGGTGCATGTGCGGCCAGGCGTATAATAACGACACGTCGGGCTGGTTATTGGCCACCCGCAAGGTGAAGGATTTGACTTCATCCGCAAAAATCATAAAGGGCGGCGTAATATCTTTCTCGCCAATACCGCCCGATCCCAGGCTGATTACCTTTACTTTACGTTCGATGGGGGTACTTTTGAAAAAGAAATTGACACCATTGATGCTTTCGGCGTCCAGCGCCGAGGGGCCATAATGCACCGTCAGCAGCATAACACCCCGGCGGGGCATTTCCCACCCCATGTCTTTGGGATAGGTTTCGTAGGTAGCACCCGGAATCCAGCCGCCATAGTAGGTCATTTCTTTCTTGTACTTCACCCACTGATAGTACTGACTGGCCGACTCGCCGTTCAGATCCACGACATTGACGGTATTATACAGATTAATCGCGGTATCTTCCACCGGATGGATGGCGTAGTTGGCGTGGTGGATAATTTTCTTGTTGTTGGAGGTAAATTCAATGACCTCCACATTGGCTCCCTGGGGTAGCTCAAAGGGTACCTTGAACATCATGAACCGCTCTTTTCCGTCGCCTTTCTGCACAAAAGCCTCGGACATTTTTAGCGTGAGGTCGGGCTTGCGCGCATAGGCGGTTCCGGCGTTGGTGCGTTCCAGAAGGGCTTTTTCGGCTTTCAGATTTTCCTTGCCTTTGGGCGTTCCGGCGTCAATCCAGGCGACGATGGTAGCAATTTCTTCATCGCTGAGGGAACGGTTGTTGGCAAAATCGACGTAGTGGTCGTCGGCTTTCCAGGGCGGCATGTAGCGGGTACTGACCACTTTGCGGATGAATTTGGCACGCTTCGAAACGTCTTCGTAGGTAATAAGCGAAAAAGGCGCCGCCTCGCCCGGTCGGTGGCATACTGCACAATTGGCATGGACGATGGACTGCACATCCTTGTAAAAAGTTACGGACTGGGAAAATCCGTCGCTCTTACCAAGATAAAGTACGCCCAGCCAGAGAATAGAAGCTTTTACCTTATTAAAAAACATTTTATGACAAAGGAGCAATCAATACATTGATCAAATTTAAAAAAATTTAATAAGTATCACTAATTGAGTAAGTCGGGAAACTTTTACTTCTGGCCAAATACTTCTCTGGAACAAATAATATTTAGTTGTTCAGAAGGTTCTTTAGCGACGATAAAAACTTGTGTTATGCAGTAAGTACTGTACCAGAATCCCCAATAGCGACATTGAGGAGGTCGTTGGCATGACAGATCGTGACCCTGTCTACCCCCGATTTCAGGGCTTCAAAGGCGTTGTCCAGCTTCGGGATCATACCTTTATTTATAACGCCCGTACTTTTATATTCGGCATAAGTAGCAGGATTCAATTTGTCGATTACGGCTTCATCATCATCCGGATCGGAGAGGACGCCTTTTTTCTCGAAACAATACACCAGATTGATGGAGTAAGTACCTGCCAGAGCCACGGCCGTGGCCGAGGCCATGGTATCAGCGTTGGTATTCAGCAACAGGCCTTCGCGGCTGTACGTCAGTGGAGCGATCACGGGTATCAGGCTGCTCTTCAGCAGGCTTTGCAGTTGTGGGGCGTTCACCTCTTCTATGTCGCCCACAAAACCGTAATCGATTGTTTTGACCGGGCGCTTCACCGAGCGAATGATACCGCCATCCGCCCCCGTGAGACCGATGGCATTGCAGCCGTTGGCTTGCAGTTGTGCTACCAGATTTTTGTTCACCAGTCCGCCGTACACCATGGTGACTACATCCAGCATAGAGCGGTCGGTAATCCGGCGACCATCCACCATGTTGGTTTCGATGCCGAGTTGGGCGGCGGTCTGCGTGGCGATTTTGCCGCCGCCGTGGACGAGAATTTTTGAGCCTTCGAGTTGGGCAAAGGCTTTGAGGAAATTTGCGCAGGCGTCAGCATTGTCAATCACATTGCCGCCTATTTTTACTATGGTTAATTTCAAGGAAAAATATTTTTTATGATAAAATCGGGATACTAAACCCGTGAATGTATGACGAAGGTCATTGCCAGCGCTTGAACGAAAGGTAAACGATGCGTTGTTTGAATGGCAGTCTCAAAATGCCGCAAAATACTATGCTTTCCGAAATCACTACCCGCGCTGATGTAGAAAATCTCGTTAACACTTTTTATGACAAAGTACGCAACGATGCCACAATTGGCGTAATTTTCAATGAAATAGCAAATGTCGACTGGGATACCCACCTACCCAAAATGTACGATTTTTGGGAAGGGATTCTCTTCGGAACGGGCAATTACCGGGGGCGGCCCATGCCGCCGCATTTCAGACTGAACGAAACCCACCCCTTTCAGCCCGAGTACTTTGATGCCTGGCTTGCACTTTTTTATCAAACCGTAGACGAACTATTTGAAGGCAAAAAGGCGGCCGAAGTCAAAATGCGCGCTATGAATATTGCGGCAGTTATGGAGTATCGCATCGGGCAAATCAACGCGGGAACCAATGCCTCCTTACTTCACCGGAACCAGTAGTACTGCGTCAGCGACTACCGTGCCGTCTGCGCCCTCATTGGATATTTCCACAAAGTTTTCTGCGCCCTTGACAAAACGGTAAGTACCAGCTTCGATCCATTCGTTGACCTGCGTTTGGGTGGCAAGGTTGACATTTTCTGTTTTCTTTCCGGCTTTTATTTTCAGATTCGTGCGGCTGGCCTTTCCGGTTTTTGTGCCATCGTACTGAGTAGGATTTCCGCCGCCTCCGCCCGGATAAGGGTTAAAAACGAAGACAGTGTATTTGCCATTTTTAGGAACATCGGGCGTATAGCGCACCGATTTTATGTTCTGGCCCTTGGAGTCGTCCACTAACTGCGATACAGCGTATTTACCACCGCCTTCTTCGGTGCGCCAGCTTCCGTTAAGAGCTACGGCCTGGGGCGTCACGTCGTTATCCAGCAGAATTTCGGGCGTGCTGCCGTTGGCCAGCGGATCAGTTTTGAGTTTGTTTTGCAGGGCGGCAATGTCGATTTCCTGTACCGACGTTTTGCTGTCCACGGCCAGTACCGCCGCCGTAGCCGCTGCCTGACCGAGGGCCATGAATACAGGTTCCATTCGGATAGAACCGTAGGCAATATGACTGGCCGAATGGGCCACGGGTACCAGCAGATTGGTGCATTCGGTGCGTTTAGGCGTGAGGGCACGGTAGCTGATGGGGTAGGGGCCAAAGCCGTGTACCTGTACGTCGCCTTCGTTCTGCACCATCATCTTTCCAGTGGCCGGGTTCGGTACCATCAACCGTTGGCAGTTGTGCGAATCCATGCTGTAAGCAGCCAGGGCAATGGCGTCCGGGGCTACTTCTTCTCCTTCGCAGTGGTGCTGGGTCATAACATACTCGCCCTTCATGCGCCTTGCCTCCCGAATATATAGCTGGGGGGAGAAATGATCATTGTCCACATACTCGTCTTTGGGATACCCCCATTCCAGCATTTGTTTCCGCAGGTGTTCGGGCATCCGTGGATCATGGCCCACGAAGTAGAGAAATCCCTTGGTATAGTCCACATGGTCCTGAACAATTTTCTGTCGCGTATCGTAGTCGGCTTCTGGGTACTGGTAATTCATGCCGATCATATCCGTTGAGAAACCGCCTTTATTGTTGATGTCGGTTTTGTGGTTGGGCATATCGGCGATGTGCATCACACCCCAGTTGATATGTTGGGGCTTCTCGATGGCAATTTGCCGAAGCAATAGTTCATACTTTGATGAGTCGTAGCGGGCAGGGCGCGTGATTGGAATCTGGTTGGCCGGGTCGCTGGTGAGGCAGATGCGGAAGTTGTAGGCCTGCACGCTCTGGTCGCCGCTGCCAATCGGGTAGAGTGGCTCAGTACTTATCCCCCAAAGTAAGCCGCTGTTCGGGTCGTCGGGGATTTTATAGGGGCTAATTCCGGGTGGAAACTGGTGCTTGTCGAGTAGTTGCACGCCATTCCAGGTCTCACCGTACACCTCATTATCTTCACGGCCCACCACGTAGCTGACACCCGCCTTTGCCATTAGATCGCCTTCGTAGGTGCAGTCGATAAAGATTTTGGCGCGAACGGTGCGGTTGGTTTTGGGTTCGGGATAAAGCGAATTTTCCACCACAATTTCCTGAATTTTTCCGTTCTGATTATCAACCGAAAAAAGGCGATAATCATACCACACCTCTACTTTGGCCCGGTCGATGTACTCGTTAAAAAGATTCAGGGCCACGTGCGGCTCAAACGTCCACTGTTCAAATTTGCCATAGTGCTGCCCAATGCGGCGGTAAAAATCCCGCGACAAGCCTGTAATAGCATATTTGTTGCCGATGTCAGTCTGGCCCAAGCCACCTGAACTCAGCCCGCCCAGGCGTTTAGTGGGTTCGATCAGCAGAACGGACTTTCCCTGCATTTTGGCAGCATATGCCGCAATGACACCCGCCGAAGTACCACCATACACGCAGATGTCGTAAGTTTTCTGGGCGAAGGCGGTGGTGGTACATAACAGCAGAATTGTAAATTGAAAAAATATTCTCATAAACACTTTCTTAGGTTCTGAACAGGATTCAAGAGAAATAGTTGTTGTGAAAATAAGCCATTCAGGAAGCCGCTATACTCACAAAATCTCCATCAACTCCCGCAAGTGCCGAATGTCGTGGGTAGGTTTTTCTTCAAAAACATTTCCTGCCGGATTATAATAGACCGCGTCCATCCCGGCGCTCATAGCTCCCATTATGTCAGCCTCCCAGTTGTCGCCGATCATCAGACCGCTTTCGCAGCCTGTTCCGGCGCACTGGAGGGCGTACTCGAAAATACGACGGTCGGGCTTGCGGGCCTGGGCTTTCTCGTTGGTCACGATATGAACGAAATAGTCAAAAATTCCCGCACTCTGCATTTTTTTCCCTTGCACCAGGTCGTAGCCATTGGTCAGTACATGCAGGGTATAACCTTTATCCCGAACGTAGTTTAGTACTTCCAGCGAGCCGTCGATAAGATAGGATTTCGTGGGCAACATTTCCATATAAGTTTCTTCCATGGGCCGGAAGTCGATATTGGCGTCTACGCCGAACTCTTCCAGAACCCGCCGGAAACGCTGCTCGCGGATGTGCCCGTGCGGAATTTCGCCACGCTCCAGCTCGCGCCATAGCTGGTAGTTGATCCGCAGATAAGTACTGACGAAATCATCGATTGACGCAATACCCAGTCCCGCCATGTCGAAGGTATGGTATATCTCGGTCAGACATTCGCCGGAGCTGCGTTCGAAATCCCAGAGTGTATGGTCGAGGTCGAAAAATAAATGTTGGTAGGGCAAGAATAAAATTTATTTTGGAAGTGTAAAGTTGCTGAAAACCTGCGACTATGATCGAACAAAACTGTCGCATAAAAAATTAAAAACCAACGGCTGATTTGGTAGGGCTATCGATTTTTGGATATTCAAAAAGTACCCCGCCATCTACCGCCACCGGGATAAATCGCGCAAATAATTCCTCGCTGTACCAACCGCGCTGCCGGGTGCGCTTCACAATCTCTTTGTGGCCGGGACGTTGGTAGGCAAATTTTTTCAGCGACTCCACGCTGTCCCATACGCTAAAAGTAGCTTGCTGGGTAATGGGATTTTCACCGATTCCGAAGGCCATAAGTACCCCTTTGGATTTTTTTAAAGAAAGGTGAGCTTTGGGTACATGTCGCCAGAAATCCAGTAGTTTGGTGAAGTTGATTTTCGCGCGGGTCAATACGACTACTGGTCCTGTGTACTCTTTTTCGATATTTTCAGCAACTTTAAATGGCTCAGCGCCATCCCATTGGCCGTGAGCCTGTATAGTACGTAGCTTGATAGTGTAGTGCTCGCTGGTATGGACGGCGTAGTTTCGAAACGCGGGAGACGCGAAGAAATCGTCGGCGTGCTGCGCGCTTTCCCACTGGGCCAGAAACGTGTATTGACGAAAATTGGGTATGATATCAAAGCCCTTACGTCCGCTGCCAAGCATTTTACTGAAAGTTGCTCCTTCGGGGTTTTCCAGGATTCGGCGGCCCATTTGGCCTAAGGCCCACCAGATTTTGTTTTTGGCAAACTTGAAAACCGTGAACGTTGTCACGGGATCGAGCGAGTTGCTGGGGTAAAGTGTTTGGAACAATTGAATGGGTGATTAATAGTAGATGACAGATGAAAAAGTAACACAAAGGCCGTTCCAGTGGAGGGCGAAGGCTAAATCTTACATTTTGATCACTATTTTTGTTTGAACGGGGATAATATGACCTGTGCCCTCAATTGAAAAGGACACTGCAAGTCCGGTACTTTACCAAAATGGAAACTGATATTTTAGCCCAATTCGGCGTCCGGCGCGCCACGGTTGCCGATGCTCAAACCCTGGCCCGGCACCGCTGCGAAATGTGGCTTGCCATGAACGACTTGCTGCCCGAAGGCTACGAAGCGATGTATGTACAGTGTGTCAGGTACTTTGAGGAAGCTGTGGCCGACCTATCCTATCAGGGATGGCTGGTTACCGATGAGTCGGATAGAATTGTGGCTGGTGGTGGCTTGTTGCTACGCCGTATCGCTCCTTTTCCACTGGAAAATGGCCTGACCTGTCCCTTGGAAATGCAGGCGCACATCCTGAATATGTTCACTGAAGCCGAGTACCGCCGCTTTGGCCTGGCCAAACTACTTATGACAACTATACTTCATTGGTGCAAGGAAGAAAACATTGGCCATGTAACGCTGAACGCCTCGTCTGTTGGAAAACCACTCTATGAGAAATTAGGCTTTGCGGAAGTGAAAAACTTCATGAAATGGAACGGAGAACAATTATGATATCTGAACTCAAAATAAATCCCGAGCAACTCCATCCTGAGATCGTCTTTCAAACTGCCCGCAGTGGCGGTAAAGGCGGGCAGAATGTAAATAAGGTCGAGACGAAAGTCGAGCTCCGTCTTGACATTCCAAATTCGCAGGTACTTAGCGATGAGCAGAAAGATTTTTTACTGAAAAAACTTGCTAATAAAACTACCAACGAAGGTATCCTGATTCTGACCCATCAAACCGAACGTAGCCAACTGGCCAACAAAGAAAGGGTAATTCAGAAATTTGACCGTCTTATCCGGGAAGCCTTTGTGGTGCCGCGTCGCCGCCGGGCTACCCGTCCCACACTGGCCTCGAAGCGGCGCAGAATCCAATCAAAAAAACAGCGATCAGAAACCAAGAAACTGCGTCGAAAACCGCCGGGAGAGTAAAACAGCAGTAGTATTGCTTTTCTTGCAAACATAAATTTTAAGAAGCTCAGGGTTTACCTCTTTCCTTTCCTTTCTATTATCCTCCCTCTCTATTTTATGACGACCTATCAGGGTAAAACCAAATACCAGCACTTGTTCAGCCTCCCGGTCATTGTGGCTGCCCTTGGTTACTTTGTCGATATTTATGATTTACAGCTTTTCGGCATCGTGCGTATTCCCAGTCTGCTGGGGCTGGGCCTGACCATAGAGGAAGCCGATGCCGTAGGGACCGACATTATCAACTACCAGATGATCGGCCTGCTGCTGGGCGGCCTGCTTTGGGGGATTTTGGGTGATAAAAAGGGGCGGTTGTCCGTACTCTTCGGGTCCATCATTACCTACTCACTTGCCAACGTCGCCTGCGGTTTTATTCCCCAAATTAACTTTATGGACAAAATCGAGGCCTACAAATGGTTGCGTTTCGTAGCAGGGGTCGGCCTGGCGGGAGAGTTGGGGGCGGGGATTACGTTGGTTTCGGAGAGTCTACCGAAGGAGTTGCGGGCCATCGGAACCTCGCTGGTGGCGGGCGTCGGGCTGTTGGGAGCCGTAGTGGGTACTTTCACTGTCCGTCTATCCGGCGACTGGACCATTGCTTATTTTGTGGGCGGCGCGATGGGTTTCCTGCTGCTACTGCTGCGCGTCGGGGTGGTGGAGTCGGGAATTTATAAGGACATTACTGACAAGGCGCACGTAATGAAAGGTGATTTTTTCTCTTTTTTTACCAATAAAGATCGCTTCATCAAGTACCTCAAATGCATCGGGATCGGAATGCCAACCTGGTTTTGTATCGGGATTCTTGCTTATCAGAGCAATCAGTTTGGTAAGGCACTGGGCATTCCCGAAGCTATCGATCCTGGCTTAGCCATTATGTGGGCTTACATTGGTATCTCGGCGGGGGATTTTGGAAGTGGTTTCCTCAGCCACGCGCTACATTCGCGTAAGAAAGCGATCGCCTGGATGATGGGTTTTTCGCTGGTCGGGGTACTGCTTTTTCTTTTCGCCGGAGTGAAATCTGCTGAAATGCTCTATGCACTTTGCTGCTGGCTTGGCTTGGGGACGGGCTACTGGGCCATGTTCGTTACGGTAGGAGCTGAGCAGTTTGGCACCAATCTGCGCGCTACAGCGGCTACCACCGTTCCCAACTTCGTGCGCGGGGCATTGATTCCGATGAATATGCTATTTGTAGCCTGGAAACCTTCACTGGATGTCATTCTGGCTGGCTTCGCCGTAGGCGTATTAGCCTATACCATCGGCTTTTATTCCACGCTTACTATTGCAGAAACACACGATAAAGATTTGGATTTCCTGGAAGAATAGTAATGCTGCTATGCCTTATGGATCCAGCAATTGATTGCAAACCTATAATCCTTAAATGCCGCCCCTGGGCAGATAACGGGCAGTACTTCGTGATGGACATAAGATTGAAAAACCAGCAGTGAATTGTGCTTTGGCTCGATAACAACAGGTTTGTCGTCGCCAGGCATGATTTCCAGTGGGAAAATTCGCAATCCGCCGCCGCTGAATACCTTAGGGATACTGTGCATGTAATAAACCGCACTCAGAACACGGTCGCCCGTTTCGCCCAGACGCATATCGATGTGTGGTTTAAAGAAGGCACCGTCGCCGTGAGCGGCTATCTCGAGCTCGAGTTTTTCCCTTCTCTTGAAATCTGCCATTTTTAACCCTTTCAGCATTTCAGGATAAAATCCGTGGATTTTTTCATGGAGTATTGTGTCGAACGGCCCAAGGTCACGCAGTACTTTCGAAATCCGCATTTTTTCATTGATTTTACCCTCTTTGCCAACCTGAGCAGGCGTGTATTTATTCTCATTCGTAACAGCATAGTCAAATATTTGTTGGCTGAGCTCGTCGCTGAGAAAGTTCTCAACGTGCATACAAGGGAATAACTTGGGCATTTTTAATGAAGCGTTAAGATTGTATACTTTAGAGTAGTCATGATCAAGAAGCAAGATTCTCAATTCTGAGAAATTTTGCGTGAATATACTGGGAATCCAGGTCGAGGGCAAGGTTCAGTTTTGGCTTGCGTGAATCAAATAGCCCTTCATATTGTACGGGCCAACGGCTGATTGCTACCTTTGTATCTGCTAAAAATTTCTTGTAAGTTCTATACAACCTTCTAATAATCAATTGTTCCTGTACTTCTGCAAAATCAAATTATAAAACCAACCGCCAAAGAATTAACTTTGCGCATTGAGGCCCTGAATTTGACTGACAATCTGGCATTCAGGGGCTTTCGGGCGTATTATTTTTCAAAACTTTATTATTAGAAAAGATTTGCCGCTCAGATGCGTTCAAGCTTTGTTCGATAAATTGACAATATCATTGACCAAGAGCGGTTTCAACATTATATTTAAGAAATCACCATGCTAAAAATATTCAGTAAACTCTTCGGTACCAAGGCCGACCGGGACTTAAAAGAACTCATGCCCTACGTAGGCCGGATCAATGCTGAGTTCGATCAGTTGGCTACGATCTCTAATGACGAATTGCGGCAGCGGGCTACTGACCTGCGCGAGTACATCGCTGAGCAACTCAAACCTATTGACGACCAGGTCGCCACGCTCAAACAACAGGCTGAGGACGAACCCGACGTAGATAATAAGGAGGCGATATTCAAACAGATCGATGAACTGGGCGAGGAACGTAATAAAGAATTAGAAAAAGTGCTGGAGGAAATCCTGCCCAAAGGCTTTGCCATTGTCAAGGAAACCGCCCGACGCTTCAAGGAGAATGACCAGTTGGAGGTAACAGCCTCTTTCTTCGACCGTGAAGTGGCAGCGAAGAAATCGCACGTAACCATCGACGGCGATAAGGCTGTCTGGCAAACTACCTGGAATGTAATCGGCCAGCCTACCCGTTGGCAGATGGTGCATTATGATGTGCAGCTGGTAGGCGGCGTAGTACTTCACCAGGGGAAAATTGCTGAAATGGCTACGGGTGAGGGTAAAACGCTGGTGGCAACCTTGCCTGCTTTCCTCAATGCCCTGGCTGGGCTAGGAGTCCATATTGTAACGGTAAACGACTACCTCGCCAAACGCGATGCTGAATGGAACGCCCCGCTGTTTGAATTTCATGGCCTGAGCGTAGACTGCATCGACCGCCACGAACCCAATACCCTGGCCCGCCGCAATGCCTATAAAGCCGACCTGACTTACGGTACTAATAACGAGTTTGGCTTCGACTACCTGCGTGACAATATGTCGCGCTCGCCCGAGGAACTCGTACAGCGCAAACATCACTTCGCGATGGTGGACGAAGTTGACTCCGTTTTGATCGACGATGCCCGGACCCCTCTTATCATTAGCGGCCCCGTGCCTCGTGGCGACGAGCAGGAGTATATGGAGCTTAAGCCCCGCGTAGCCCGTATTGTAGAAGCACAGCGGAAGCTGACCATGGAGCTGCTCAACGACGCGCGGAAAAAGATTGCCGCCGGGGATAAAGAGGAAGGAGGTTTGGCTCTGTTCCGCGCTTTCCGGGGAACGCCCAAATACAAACCTTTGATCAAGTTCCTGAGTGAAGGTGGGATGAAAGCTCTTTTGCAGGAAACGGAGGGTATCTACTTGGCCGAAAACCAGAAACGGATGCCCGAAGCTGATGCGCCGCTGTACTTTACCATTGATGAACGGCAAAACAGCATCGAACTTACCGAAAAAGGTATCGACTTCCTGACTGGCGAGTCAGACGAGACGAACTTTTTCATCATGCCCGATATTGCGGTCGAACTGAATGACATAGAAAAAGACGCGGAACTGAACGAACAAGAGCGCGTCGTGAAGAAGGAATCTTTGATCCGTGATTATACCGTAAAAGCCGCACGGATTCACACTGTCAACCAATTGCTGAAAGCTTATAACCTGTTCGAGAAAGACGTCGAGTACGTCATCATGGACGGGAAAATTAAGATTGTGGACGAGCAGACGGGCCGCATTATGGATGGTCGCCGCTACTCTGACGGGCTGCACCAGGCTATCGAAGCCAAGGAAAGTGTGAAAGTAGAAGACGCCACCCAGACATACGCTACCGTCACTCTGCAAAACTACTTCCGCATGTACCACAAGCTGGCGGGGATGACGGGAACGGCCGAAACCGAGGCAGGTGAGTTCTGGGAAATTTACAAACTGGACGTCGTATCCATCCCCACTAACGTTCCCGTTATCAGGAAAGATGAAGAGGATAAGGTGTATCGCTCGGTGCGTGAGAAGTACAATGCCGTAGCCGATGAAATCGTGGAGATGGTCGAAGGTGGGCGTCCGGTACTGGTCGGTACTACTTCCGTCGAGAATTCTGAGATTATCAGCCGGATGCTGACTTTGCGCAAGATTCCCCACCAGGTACTTAACGCCAAGCAGCACCAGCGCGAGGCCGATGTAGTGTCGCAGGCGGGTATCCCTGGTACGGTGACCATCGCCACGAACATGGCCGGACGTGGTACTGATATTAAGCTGACGCCTGAAGCCAAAGCAGCGGGTGGTTTGGCCATTATTGGTACGGAACGTCATGAAAGCCGCCGGGTAGACCGCCAGCTACGCGGTCGTGCTGGACGGCAGGGTGATACAGGGTCATCACAATTTTTCGTATCGCTGGAAGATAACCTGATGAGGCTATTTGGCTCCGACCGCATGGCCAAAGTTATGGATCGTATGGGGCTGGAAGAAGGAGAGGTAATTCAGCACAGTATGATTACCAAGTCCATCGAACGTGCACAGCGTAAAGTAGAGGAGAATAACTTCGGTACCCGGAAACGGCTGCTCGAGTACGATGACGTAATGAACTACCAGCGCGACGCGATTTATCGTCGCCGCCGCAACGCTCTTTTCGGGGAACGCCTCGCAGTGGATATTGCCAATACACTCTTCGACGTTTGTGAGGACATCGTGGCAAGTACCGGCAATAACTTCGCCGAATTTGAACTGGCCACCCTGACGGCCATTGGTATCGAACCACCGTTCGATGAGAGCGAATATGGCGGGCTCAATGACGCTCAGCGTGCCCAGAAACTATACCAGGCCGCAGAGAAACATTACCGCGAAAAGAATGCGGCGATTGCTGCAAAGGCACTGCCAGTACTCAAGCAAATTCACGCTGAACGCGGTGCGACGATTGCCGAAATCATGATTCCGTTCACTGACGGAATGCGGCAGGCGGGCGTTGTAGTGAATTTGGAAAAAGCCATTAAAACCGAAGGCCGCGAAATTGTCCGCGAGATGGAGAAGGCTATCGTGCTTTCGCTCATCGACCAGGAATGGAAAGAGCACCTGCGCGAAATGGACGATTTGAAACAGTCGGTGCAAAATGCCGTATTTGAGCAGAAAGACCCATTGTTGATTTACAAATTTGAGTCCGTCGAGCTGTTCAAGCGTTTTCTGAGCAAGGTAAACTTCGATATGCTTTCATTCCTAATGAAGGCCGACATTCCGCAGGAGCAAGCTGCACCACAAAATGTGCAGCGGCCGCCCGCCCGTCGTCAGCCGAGTCCGGCTCTGCAAACCAATCGGGGCGATGAGAGCGACGACTACGAGGAGAACGGGCCCAATCAGCACGCCCGTCATATGGAGAATACGGTGAAGCAGCAGCCCGCCCATTCGATAAAAATTGCCGACCGCAATCAGAAAGTGACGGTACAGTACCGTGATGGCCGTGTTTTGAAAAATATTAAATATAAGAAAGTGGAGCAGGATGTGGAGAACGGGGCTTGCGTCGTGATGGAATAGACAAACCGTTTCGACTAAGCCGCCGGGTGATTCATCGTTCAGATATACTTTAATCACGTATTTCTGAACGATGAAGAAAATTTAACTATACTGGACTATAACATGAAACTTCATAAGGAAGGCTACATAATTATGGGCGGTACGGCCCTGCTTTTATTTCTGATCAACTGGGGCGTTCAGTACTTTATTCCCGAATTAATCTGGTTGCATTGGCTACTATTGGTAGCCAGCGTCGTTTTCTTTTTCCTGATTGTTCAGTTTTTCCGCGTTCCTACGCGGGTTGTTACCGCCGATGAAAGCCGCATCGTAGCACCTTGTGATGGTAAGGTAGTGGTTATAGAAGAAGTAGTTGAAAACGAGTACTTCAAAGGCCCCCGTCGCCAGATCAGTATCTTCATGTCGCCGCTCAACGTCCACGTCAATTGGAATCCGATCAGTGGTGTCGTAAAGTACTTCAAGTACCATCCCGGCCTTTACTTGGTGGCTTGGCATCCCAAGTCCAGTACCGATAACGAGCGTACGACTACGGTAATTCAGAACTCACAGGGCGTGGAAATCCTATTTCGTCAGATTGCGGGTGCAGTGGCCCGACGCATTCGCTGGTACGTGAAGGAAGGCGATAATGTGCAGCAAAGTACCCAGATGGGCTTTATTAAATTCGGCTCGCGCGTTGATGTGTTCGTGCCGCTGGACGCCGAGATAAAAGTAAGTCTGAACGACAAGACTGTGGGTAGCGTGACGGTTCTGGCCGAGCTGCCGACTGTATAAAGTACTTAAAAGTAGCCCGACTATTTAAAGAGGGGCCTTTTTTCTCTAGAACAACCGCCAGCCACTGATTTGCTGGAAAAAACCCGGTACCGCTGCCGGATATACTGCTGCCATAAAGAGAAGCCCGAAGATTGCTCCGTACATATGGGCATCGTGGTTCACAAAACCACTTCCGCGCCGCGATTCGTAGTAAGAATAACCGATGAACAGGATACCAAAAATAAAGCCGGGGATACATAACAAAAAGTAAAGGCAGATTTCCAACAACGGTGCGTAAAGTACTGCTGCAAAGAGTACCGCAGCTACCCCGCCCGACGCTCCCAGCGAATTATAGTTGGAACTATTACGGTGTTTCAGAAAAGTAGGAATGTCGGAAACGATAATTCCCAGCAGGTAAAGAGCGCCAAAATAAATCCGTCCGTTTCCCCCGAACAACATGCCGAAAAGTCGCTCAATGCCTTCTCCGATAAACCAGAGCGTCAGCATGTTGAACAGTAGGTGCATGAAATCTGCGTGAACAAAACCGGAGGTAATGAAGCGATAGTACTGACCTTTCTTAGAAACCTTATACGGATTCAGGATCATTTTTTCCAGCGTCGAAGGATTTTGCCAGGCATAGTAGCTAATGGCAACCGTAACGAGAATTATGATTAGTGTAAGCGACATTATTTAGTTGTGAATGAGTGAATTTTGGGAAGAGTGAATAGTAGTCATATTCATTTTTATTCTGACACTCACTCAATCCAACATTGAAAATTAATTTTCCCGTTCCACCAGCTGATGCACGAAGCCTAAAAGTGGTTTTTTGCGGGCGGGTACGGCTTCCAGCCTCTCCAGACAGTCGAAGCCTTTATCGAAATATTCAGTTATCTTTTGTTCAGTAAAGGTGCGGATTTTTAACGAATCATAAATTGCGGTGACTGCTTTTACTTTTTCTTCTTTGTCAAAATCCTCCTTTGCTAACCACTCATCCAGCGCTACTTTGGTCGGACCAGTTGCCCTTTCCAGAGCTTCAATCAATAGAAAAGTTTTCTTGTTAGCGATGATATCACCACCTACCTGCTTACCAAATTTAGCTGGGTCGCCATAGACATCCAGCAAATCATCTTTCAATTGAAAACCAATGCCCATACTGACGCCCGCTTCGTAAAGTAGCGAGGTGGCCTGCTCATCGGCTCCGGCGACGATGCCGCCGAGTTCCAGCGCGAAGCCCAGTAAAACGGAAGTTTTTAACCGAATCATGTTCAGGTATTCTGCTTCCGTCACATCCCAGCGTGTTTCGAAATTCATATCGAGCTGCTGGCCTTCGCAGACTGCGGCCGCTGTGTCGTTGAATCGCTTTAATACCCGCTTGATCCGATCATTTTCTACATTTAGTAACAAATCGTAGGCCCGTACCAGCATAACATCGCCCGACAGGATAGCGATATTGGCATTCCATTTTTCGTGAACTGTGGGCTGACCGCGCCGCAGTGGAGCACAGTCCATAATGTCGTCATGCATCAGGGTGAAGTTATGGAAAACTTCCACGGCTTGCGCGGGCTCAAGCGCCTTACGCCAGTCATCAGTGTAGAGGGCGGCGACCATGAGGGTCATTAATGGCCGTAGCCGCTTGCCGCTCAGCGACATAATGTACCGGATGGGTTCGTAGAGTTCGGCAGGATGTTCGCCGTAAGTATTCTGCTCGATTTCATCCTGCAGAGCTTGCAGTAGCTGGTCGGGTGTCGTCATTCGCGAATTAATTCTGCTCTCTTCAACTGTTTTAGGGTGATTAGGGTTTTGAAAAAAGAAAATGACCTTCAAAAGAAGGCGGCAAATTACCTAATTCTCCCGCAGAATTTGTTTTTCAAAGCATACGCTGTTTTCTATTCCGGCGTACGGGCCATAATTTTCAATGATATGGTAGCCCGATTTTTTGTAAAGTGCAATGGCTTCGGGTTGCCTTTTCCCGGTTTCGAGAATGCAGCGTTCGTAACCCAACTCCGCCGCCCAACTTTCTAATTCAGCCAGGATTTTTTTTGCTATTCCTTTTCCTCTGCCTTCCGGCCTTACATACATTCGTTTCACTTCTGTGCTGTCTGGCTGATATTCCCGGATGGCTCCGCAACCAAGCGACTGCCCATCATCATAAGCTACCACAGCATGCTTAATCAAATCAATTTTGCTGAACTGAGAATAAAAAACGTTGTCTTCGCCATCACGTAGTTTCAGGTCGGCATCGAGTAATTTTACCAAATCGATGAAGTCCTGGTTGTGAGAGTCGGTTCTTACAAGTGTTATCATTGATGAAACTGTATCTGCCGGTACCCGAATTTATTGAAGTCACCGATTATAAAGCTCTTTTGCGGCTTTCTCATACTTATCACCTTTGCTCCATTGCGGAGCCTGCGACCGATCGGCAATGAGGCGGGCGGCGTAGGCATAGGCCTGGGAAAACTTGAGGAGATAATTGAAATCGATCGTTTCGGGATTGTCCGAAACCTGGTGATAGTTCTTCATTAACTCCGCATCGAAGGTCCTGAATCCTGGTGTGATAGTGGGGGCGGGAATACCCAGTTTGGCAAAACTTACGTTGTCGGAGCGGTCGAAGAGTCCTTGCTCTGGGGCAGGGTCAGCTACCACGTCCAGGCCGAAGGCTTTGCTGGCTGTCTCGATCTCAGCCCGTGCTCCAGTACGATCCAGACCAATGACTGCCAGTATACTGGTGTCGTTGTAGCCTGCGCCATCGGTATTTAGATTAAAGATGCATTTTTTGAGGGGTAGGAGAGGGTGACTAGCGTAGTACTTACTACCCAGCAGGCCCACTTCTTCGCCCGTTAAGGCTACCAGTAGTACTGACCGTTGCGGCGGCTGTTGAGCCAAAGCCTGAGCAGCAGCCAACAGCGCCACCGTCCCGAAGGCATTATCGCGGGCACCATTAAAGATACTGTCTTCCGGCGTATAAGGTTGGCCGCCCTGTTTGCCAACACCCACATGGTCGTAGTGCGCTGAGAGTAACACGTATTCGTCCTTCAGTTTGGCGTCGGTGCCTTCAATATAAGCGACCACATTATAGCCATTGACCGTTTGCACCGTGCGTCCGGCGGTTTGGAAGCGGACTTTATCGGCGGCCCGAAGCATCTTCGTAAATTTGGCCTCCTGACCATTGACCCAGGCGTGTGGCAGTGTTACGGTTTTACCATCGGGAGACAACGCCACGCGTTCGCCACCAAAAAACTTGGTTACGAAGTTCCAGGGAACCGGGGCTTTGAAAATCTCGATGACCGCCACCGCGCCTTTCTCCGCCGCAATTTTGCGCTTCTCATTCGACGCCATGATGATCTCGGGGGGCGCCGTCGCCTCAGGCGAACCACTTTGCAACAACACAATCTTTCCTTTTACATCCAGTCCTTTGTAGTCATCCCAGCCCTTATCGGCATTTTCCAGGCCAAAGCCCGCGTACACGAGTGGGGCTTCAATATCAGACCTGTCACCTGACATCAAAATCCAGTCCTGCCCCGAACGTAGTGTATCTTTTCCGACGAACAAATCGCCTTCTCTCAACACGCCCATTTTTTCGAGCGGTACAGTTTGCAGGTAGGAATTTAGCGATGGAGCATTGGCAAGGCCATAGCGTCGGAACTGCTCGGCTATATATCGGGCGGCAACAAGGTTGCCTGGTTCTCCAGTACGGCGTCCCATCAATTCGTCCGAAGCCAGGAATCTCATGTGGGCTTCCAGCTCGGCTTCCTGTAATTTGTATTCTGGGAATTGAGTACTTGTTTGGGCAAATCCGGGAGCAAATGCCGCCCCAAAAAGTATAAAAGCAAAAGAGATTCTTTTCATACAATAGGTAGATTAAAGATAGGAAGGGAAGAGATATTAAGGCAAAAGGCCTTCGTAAAGCACAAAACCTGCTAATGGGGCTTTTGTTCCAAAAGAAATAACCCACAAAGTTAAGTACAACTTTGGTGGCAGCTCACAATTAATGGATAGACGGGCTTTCATCTACCTGCATCAAGTCCCCAAAAAGATTTTTTAACTTGCGTCTCTCAACTGTTTTTCACAGGTGCACCCAAAGTCGCGTATCTGACATATTTATGTCAGGTTGTTGTTAATTAATGAATAGTCAGCTTTTTTACGTCAATCCGTACTTGTTTGAATATTTTGGGCTGGTGCTGCTATTATTGGTACTTTTCGGAATATCATTTGCCTATAATAAAGGTAGTTATCTGACAAAAGCAATTGGCCTGGGTGTAGTACTTCTTCCAATTTTCTATTTTTATCTCATCATTGACGCTCATCTCGTCAACATTCCTTTCACAGACGATTTCGTATTGCTGGAAACGGTGCATGATTTTCGTCAGGAAAAGGACTTTGTCAAGGCTGTCAAAATTCTTTTTACCCAGGTCAATCAGCACCGGTTTGCCTTTGAACGACTAGTGATGCTGGCACTCGTCCTTTTTACGGGGACGGTCAATATCAAGGTGTTAATTACACTTGGTAATTTATTTCTCCTCGGAATCCTTTATCTCTTTGCTATCACACTTAGAGATGAGCGTGTGCCATGGTACTATTTTCTACCAGTTCCATTTATACTATTTAACCTTACTTATTACGAGAATGCCTTCTGGGGCATCGCTGCGATTCAAAATACACCATTACTTTTTTTCGCTTTTCTATCTGCTTATAGTCTGGGCCGGGCCAACAGGGCTGGTTGGTGGATCGGAGCCCTTTCTGCCTTGATAGCTACCTTCGTAAGCGGCACGGGAATGCTGGCCTGGATTATCGGCGCTATCATACTATTCTTCCAGAAAAAGTACCAATGGCTGCTTTGGTGGATAGTGTTAGCGATTATTTTCGTAGGTTTTTATTTTCTGTTTAATTATCAATTTATCGCATCGGCCAATGCCCCCAAGCCTTGGACGCATCCCGTTTTCAACGGATTATTGCTTCTGGGTTTCCTGGGCAATGCGCTCTACCTTGACATCCCGCACCCCATGCAGCAGAGTTTTTATCCTGACATGGTGGCTAGTGCTTATCTCGGTATTTTTATCGGTCTGATATTCCTGGGATGGCTGGTTCGTTTCTTTTTGAGCCAAAACCTCAAAGCTAGTTACTGGTTTTTGTTGGGGGCTTTACTGTTTGGCATGGGAACGGGTGCTATGTTCGTACTGAGTAGACCCATGGGACAGTTTTTTATGTATGGCGGCAGTATATTTTCGCGCCGCTATATGATCTTTGGAGCTGTGCTATTGGCAGTAGCTTATCTCGCGATGCTAGTACTTACCAGAAGGCTTCGCTATGTGCAGCCCGTAGTTCTGGTATTGGGGCTGCTGAGTTTTGTGGCGCTCAACTTTCAAAGTTATTTTTCTTCCATTATTAACTTGCGGAAGCACCACGATGAATTACTGGTCGATGGGTATTACTGGAAAAACTACACTACTTTCCTGACAGATGGCCATAACTTTGGTGACCGGCCATTCTGGAATCATCCTACCCGAATGAAAGAACTGGTTGAATCCATTGAAACAGGTAGCCTGAGTAACCTGTATGGCTCCGACCGACTTCCTTCCGCCGCTCAGTTTCGTACTCAGGTCAAGGACAAATCGGTATTGTATAAAGGGACTTTCGGGGCCAGGGCTAACTATCGGATCGCCGAAACCAACTTGCCGGCAGAGTACCTTGAATTTTACGCTCAACACAAACAGCCGATTTACCCAACCTATTTTTTACTGGTTTCGGAAAAATATACCCTGCCACTTCCCGCTATACCCGTGCCTTACTCTTGGGAAGGTTTTCTAAGCAGTAGAACCTATTATAGTCCAAGACTTCAGTACGGCCTGTTCCGCAGCAAACTACCCTCCGGAAAATTCCAGGTCTGGATCATGTCGCCTGACACGACCGATGGTAACAATTGGGATTTGCGTTATACAGAAAAAAGTATTCGCTTAGCAGATAAGAAGTACCCGCAGTAAAGTCACGACTACATCAGGATGCCAATTGTGAGTATCTTGAGTAAACCCTCTTATAAAAGAGTATAATTCAGATTCTGCAAAAAACAGAGTTTATAAATTTTTGATTAGCGATCTTTTTATCAGGCTACCATTACCGGTTTGTTACCTTTGCGGGCCACGACCCACATAAACTCCACCCGGATGAACTACATTTTCCTGATCAAATTAACTTTGATGCCCTTGCTCATTGCCGGTGTTACGCTCTGTGTCAGGCGTTGGGGAGCTGGTCTTGGCGGTTGGATTGGTGGTTTTCCGTGGGTAGCGGGGCCCATTTCCTTTTTTATGGCCTGGGAGCAAGGGCCTATTTTCGCCGCCGAAACTATTCCAAGTGCATTGATGGGAGCAGTGGGAACATTCTTTTTTGCTTATTCCTACGCCGCACTTTCTCGCCGTTGGTCGTGGCTGCCAACTTTGTTGGCAGGCTACGGGGCGTTTTTTGTGATAGCGGTAGTATCATTTTACTTCACTCCGCCATTACTTTGGGGCATTGCAATTTCCCTTGTGGCACTGACCAGTATACTGTTTTTTTTTCCAAAGCCCAGTCAGGCCGATATGCCACCACGTCAACCGCGCTTCGACATTCCGCTCAGGATGCTGGTTGCCACTATTTTCGTAGTTATTTTAACTCAGGCCGCCGAGCAATTGGGCCCCGAATGGAGCGGAATACTTACGCCATTTCCAATCATGACCTCCACATTAGCTGTTTTTACTCACGCGCAGCAGGGATCAACCGCCACAATTCGTATCATGTATGGGCTTCTTTTAACCGGCTATGGTTTTCTTATATTTCTGGTCGGGGTGCAGTGGCTGGTGCCTCTGGTGCCTATTGGCTGGGCCTACCTGATTTTGCTGGTTGGAACGCTGGTGCTGAATGGCGCAACAGTGCGACTGATTCGATAAGTTTTGTTCTTGAAATTTAGACAGATCCGAAACTTGCCTAAAAACAAGAAAGCCCCCACCCAAAAGGCGAAGGCTTTTCCATACTATACACACACTAAAACTTCTTGAATCTCTCCAAGGTCTTGAATTCAGACGAGGATGCTGCGAGTGAGCAATTCGCCGAAAATATTGGCCCCCAGGGTTTTGATGGGATTCTTCACCACCGGGGCTGAGAGATACTGCTTCATGTCGGCAGTAATCTCGAATGTCTCGTAAGCTGACCGGTCAAAGAGCAAATAATTGCTTTCCAGCTCAAAAATGCGATACCTACTTTGGTTGAAACGATAAGTCGCTTTCCTAGCAAGGTTGTAGGTTATGTTTGTTGATGTGGTTTCGGGCTTGATAATCATGGCATTATGAATATAAGTCCAGCCCTCCCACTGATCGGGGTATTTTTTGATGTACTCTCCAAAGTACTTGTAAATGGCACGCAGAGATCGTTGACTGAATTCTTCCCGGCCTTCGTTTTTCTTCATTGCAATCGGTTTTCCGATTCGCAGTACATTTTGCAGGTTTGCTTTCCGATACTGTACGATAGGCAGGATCGGTACTCCTGAAAGATAGCTGGCGTAGGGTATTCCCTTGCGTACCTTAATCTGCTGGTTCAGAAAATCGACTGTTGTCTTATGATCTTCCCCTGATCCGGTGTCACCATCGATATAAACGAGCAGTGAACGTCCGGCCTTCAGTTCCCGCGTCATTTGCAATAGGACGCGGGGATCTTCAGCGTTCAGGATATTGACTTTGCTGGGCGTTTGAAAGGTATCGTGCATGTTGTCACAATACTCTTTAAACTCATCCTTCTGCTTTTCAAACACTTCCTGGCGCACCAGGGTTGAGAACTGGTATCCCTTGCGTAGGAGTGCGTTGGCGATTAGCCTGTACGAGCCAATATGAAACGTACAAAAGATGAATGGCTTCTTCGAATTGTTGATGAGGGACAAGTCACCCTCCAAAGCCGATACATCACTCAGGTGCATTAGCCGCCGATCGAATTTTTCAAGTGACAGGTTACGAAGTAAATTCGTGTACAGCATCTCGTGTTCTTTTTCCTCCACCTGGGGCAGGAAGTTGGTAAGGTTAGCTGAGAATAATCCCGATCGTACGCAGTACCCTTCCTCGCGCCGCATATCAACCCGGTCGAATGCCTCGATGCACTCCTGCGCTACCTTCTGGTAGGATGCCAGTGATTTTGCCATGACTGGTTGGATAATTTTTTGGGTGGAAAATGCTTTGCTTACAGGGAGGCTATCAGGCCTTTCGACATGCCGGGCGCCTCGATACGAAAGCAAGAAGCATTATCATAGTCCTCGAAGTTCAACTTGTTTGCAATCTCGCCTTTAGCTTTGATGGCATTGGTCTTGATGTACTGAGACAGACTTCCTTTGGATTTGATTTCGAACTTTTTCATGGGTAGTTTATTTAATGGTTTATAAATGAGTTCGTACCTTTGCGCGTTATCGCGAAACTTTTTCGATTAATCAGTTGGTATTCCTTTCTGATTCTTGATGTTACAAAGGTACAGTACCCGACTACCCGGAATAATCCGTGTTTTTTACTGTCTTTTCTTTTCAATCTAGTCATTAATGACTAGATTTATTCCGTTGGGATTTTTGTATGTGGACCGATAGTAGAAGTAAAAAAGCCCATTAAGAAAAATAGTTGATCGTGAAATCACTCCAATTAAATCGCTCCTTTTTAAGTAGGCCACTGAGTGGAGTTGTCCTCTTGTTCGTCATTGTATTATTATATGCCTTGCTTAGTTGGACATTTAATCCCGACCTGGAGTCTGAAAATCTGAGCTATTCGAACGGCCTAGTAGGTTATTTACTCAACTGGGTATTTGGTTTCTATTTGCCTGAGTTGGTAAGTCTTTATATAGTACTGATTCTTATTGAGAGTTATCATAAGCTGTTGGGAATTGATGAAGTAACTCTTGACGTAAAATCTATATTATTGTATGAACTCAAATTTCTACCTCTCTTCCTGACCTCCTATTTCTTCTTTATTCCGGTGACACTCCATCTGCGTTTCCTTATTCGGGAGTTCCCTAATTTCGCAGCAGAGCGGTATTCGAACATCTACCTGGATATGTTATATACTTACAAAGGTTATATGACCTATACTCCTTTTATTGTCATTCTCGGATATTTACTACTGAACACTTCTCTTATCATTGATTTCCTGCAAAACCTGAAAAAGGCGGCCAGACCTGATGAATCAGTACTGGAAGTACTTACTTCTATGGCGGCTGGCACGCCCCGTACCTACACACAGGTGATTTCGGCAAAAACCAACGCAGGTGAAACGCTCCTCAATGTAGAGGATTGCTACCTGTTTGAAACCGAAGAAGGGGAATATTTTGTGGAACACAACAAAGGAAGATTCAAAATTTCAAAGTCACTGGCTGAGCTGGAAAACGAACTGGACCCTGACCGGTTTTTCCGAGGTAACCGTCATTATCTGCTCAATCTTGACTACTTCGACAGCTACTCTTACTGGGAAAAGGGAAAATACGTACTGCACTGCCGAAAACTTCCCCAAAAAGAGCTCATCATGCCCAGAGCGCGGATGTCGACGCTCAAGCAGTCGCTTGAAAACAACGTAGCCAATTCAGCGAAACAAGATGCTGTTACCGTCGGGCCGCTTGCGGATCCGTCAGAAAGCTCCTGATTTGCAAACCTTGCCGCAGCAGGTTCCGTCCGCTATCGAGCGAGAACTTCTGCGTGATGTTTTGTTTATGAGTAGCGAGGGTACGGTAGCTCATATTAAGATGTGCTGCCACTTCATGACCAGTCATGCCTTTGGTGAGGTAATACAGTACTTCCCGTTCACGCTTGGTAAGTGACTTGATGACGTTCATTGTCTCGGTATCGGCTTCCTTAATACCCAACTCGTGGATCAGATCTTTGAAGCATGCACTATAGTAAGTGTCATTCTTCCTTGTCGATTGCAGGCAGTGATAAAGTTCTTCCAGTTGATCCTCGGCGTGGAGATATGCGCTAAATTTAGCTTCCAAAACCTTCGAGATATCACGTGTGTCATGGGAGTTGACATACATCACTACTTTAGGTACTTTCTTCAATTCGCTGAGGGCGCTCATCAACTTGGCAGCGTCACCAATCAGTCCGACTTCAGTAATGACGCAGGCGGGTTTTTTGGTTTGTATTTTACTGATCAAATCATCTAGTTTGGAAGCTCGTCCCACTACATCAAATCCCTCCGTTTTCAACAGGCTGCCAAGCACCTCACAAGTGAAGGGTTCTGACTTTGCAACCAGCACCGTAGCGTCCGTTTTTCTTAAAGCCCACTTTGATTCCATTTCCGTTTTCATAGTACAGTTTTTGTTTTAGCGTGTAGTTCTGAATCGAAAATAGGAGGTGAGGTTGTACTATTATAATGCATTCGGGTGAAATCACCACTTTAGGGCGTGAAATCACCATATTGATTTCACCGGAAAGGCTCCTGACGCGCTCCCAGAGGCATTTTAGGTAAAATCCGTTTTGGCACGTCCTCCCTTACGAAAGCAATTTTACCCCCCGTTTGATAACATCAACAGAGCAAAATATCCTTAAAAACATCAGAGAATACGGTGGCAAAATTTTCGGTTTCACCAGGATTCGAGTGGATAGTCATAGAGATGCCGAAGATCTTTTACAGGAGGTGTGGCAGCAGTTAAGCAGTGTGGTAAACCTCGACGAAATTCAGCAAATGAGTGGCTGACTTCATGCTGCAGCGCGCAGTAAAATTATTGACCGTCGCCGTGAAAAAAGCCCCGAACGGCTGAGCGATTTCAGCTACGAAATAGCTGAGGATAGTTTCGATTTTGGGGAACTGTTACTGGTCAATCACAGTAGTAATCCCAAGGTCGAATACACCGGACAAAATCGGTAGCAAGCACCAATTGCCCCCCCTCCGGCGTAGGACTAATAAGTACCTAGTGAGTAAAAGCCGCTCGGACCCTATCAAAGCGGCTTTTTCTCCTTAATAATAAAACTCCCAAAACGTTTCAGACTCTTTCCAATTTGACCGGATACGTTTTCTTGGCGTTCCATTGGCAGATGTAGATATTCTTATCATTATCAATGCACACGTCGTGGCAGTGCATGAACTGAGGGTAGTTTTGCACCATTAGTTGCAGTTCGCCGTTGCGGTATTCAGGCTTGGTACCACCGGGGTTCGAGATTACCTTATCCTCTTTATTAAGAATAGTCACAAAACCGGAGTTAGGCGTTTGATTAAGGTACTTCAGACGCGACCAGCAAACACCCGCATACAGATTGTCATCGTCTAATACGGGGCGGCAAACGAATGCACCTGGCAGAAAAATCGTGGAGAGGTACTTTCCATCCAGCGTAAAGCGCTTGAATGAGTTATGCACCCGCGAAGTTACGAGTAGGGTAGGGTTAGCTTTATTTCGATAGTCGACAGCTACGCCATGGGCGGTGGCAAACTGATCCTCCCCGTCGCCAGGTCCGCCGAATTTGTCGATATATTCACCTTTGGGCGTATATCGAAGTACCCATTGTGAACCGTATCCGTCGGCAACGTATATTGTTCCATCCGGTCCTATGGCGGTTTCGGTGGGTTTGAAGTTCATTTTTTCCTCATACGCACCTACTTTCGAAGGATGCTCTATTGTAAGCAGTACTTTCCCTTTCAAGTCGGTTTTGACGACCTTGCCCAAATTAGGATCACAGATAAAGAGGAATTCTTCACCGTTAGCGTTCCAGAGAGTCAGGCCGTGGCCACCAGGGTATTCGTGGCCCCAACTGTCGAGCAGTTTACCCGAGCGATCATACACTAGGATATTGTTTTTAACATCATCACCAACCATGATCAGCCGCCCCTTACTGTCTTGTACCATCTCATGGCAATTGTTGACCGGAAATTTTGATGAGTCAAGATTTCCCCATCCCAGATGTACTTTATATTTATGGGTCCCATGACCGATAATTTCCCCATTTGCTTTGGGTTGGGCATTGAGAATGTAAAAAGGTTTGAAAGTCAATGCGGTGGCAGTAAGAGTTGAGCTTTTTAAGAAAGAGCGGCGCGAGGATTTATTTTTCATAATAAGAAAGGATGGCTTACTTCTAAAAAAGATTAAAGAGGGAAACGCTGGATATATACTATTTTCCTATGTCCGCTTGAAAGGTATTTTAATAGATTGGAGTACACGCTGGTGCGATTTTTTATGTGAATAATCCAAGCTATTAGTTAATTCATATCAGATATACAGGTAATTTTTTTTCACGTTTGCGCGTTGGTTTTATACTAGTTCATTGTTTACATAAACCGCGAACTGTTCCACATTTTAATTCAATCATATTATGAAAGCAATCTTACAATCTGTTTGCCTGGCTATGCTGCTGACACTAAGCGGACTCGCTCAGGGACAGGATATTACTGTTTCGGGTAAGGTAACAGGAGCAGATGGCAGCGGCCTGCCGGGGGTCAATGTGTTGTTAAAAGGCACTACTTCGGGCGTACCGACGGATATCGAAGGCAATTACTCTATTTCAGTACCGTCTGAGAACTCTACGCTGGTCTTTTCTATGATCGGCATGACGCCGAAGGAAGTGACGGTTGGCAACCAAACCAATATCAATGTTAATCTTGAAGATGATGTCAGAGCTCTGAGCGAGGTAGTTGTAATCGGTTACGGAACAGCCAGTAAGCGAGATCTGACGGGAAGTATCGTCACTGTGAAGGGGTCCGAAATTGCTGACAAACCTAACGTGAACCCTGTATCGGCTTTGCAAGGCCGGGTGGCTGGTCTTTCGGTAGTCAATTCGGGTCGGCCCGGCGCTTCGCCCGATGTCCGCATCCGGGGTACTAACTCGATTAATGGCGCCAGCCCGGTTTACATTGTCGACGGTATCCTGAACGACAATATTAATTTTTTGAATCCGGCGGATATTGAATCCATAGAAGTACTTAAGGACCCATCTTCGCTGGCAATTTTTGGAGTACGTGGTGCCAACGGTGCCATCGCCATCACAACCAAGAAAGCCGCTAATGGACAATTGAACGTGAATTTTAATACTACGGTGGGTTTTAAGCAGGTTCAGAGAAAGATGGATCTGACAAACGCTGATCAATTTAAGGAGCTCTATAATGAACAATTAGCCAACCAGGGCGCGGCTCCTTATAATTACACTAACTGGACGGGCGATACTGACTGGCAGGATCAGATTTTCCAGAAAGGTGTTTTGAACTATGATAACCTGAGCGTTTCCGGGGCCACTGAAAAGAACAAGTTTTATATGGGGCTGGGCTACGTGACTGAGGAAGGAATTATTAAAAATGAACAGTATCAGAAGATTACGGTTAACCTCAACGACGAACTGAACGTGACAAAGTCGCTGAAATTCGGTGTTAATTTTAACGCGTATAAGGCTAACCTTCCTGTGAATAAAGGCGTGGGATCGGCCATTCGGGCTGTACCGATTGCACCTGTCATTGACGAAGCGACTGGATTATATCATACGCTGCCTGACTTTCAGAGAGCGCAGGTATATAATCCATTGGTAGATGTAGATCTGCAAAAAAATACGGCTGTCAATCGGGAGTATCGTGGAGTAGGTAGCATCTTTGGTCAGGTATTCTTTCTGAAAGATTTTAATTTCAAAGCCACGCTTTATGCTGACTATGGCTTTAACACGGGTCGCTCATACCAGCCTTTGATTACGGTTTACAATCCAGAAATAGTCGGTGACGATAAACGTGACAATCTGGTACGGCAGACTTCTGTGAATCAGTACCAAAATATTTTTACCAAGTTGCAGCAGGATTATCTGCTCACTTATGCTAAGAAATTCGGCGGACATGACCTGACGGTACTGGGTGGAGTGACCACTTACTACCGGAGTTCAGAGGCAACCAGTTCCAGTGTGCAGCAAGGATCTAGTTTCCCAATTCCCAATGATCCGCAGTACTGGTACGTCGACAACGTGGGCGATCCATCTACGAAGCGTGGTAACGGTTCGGCCTGGGAATCAGCGACGCTCTCCTACCTTGGTCGGGTACTTTACAACTATAATGGTAAGTACTTGCTGAATGCATCTTTCCGCCGCGACGGTAGTTCAGCATTTACAGGCAGTGGTCGCTGGCAAAATTTTGGAGCCATCGGTGCGGGTTGGTTGGTTAGTGAAGAAGATTTCTTCAAGGAACAAAGCGTAATCGACTATCTGAAAATCAAAGGCTCCTGGGGAATTCTGGGTAGCCAGAATATCGACGAACGCTATCGGTATCCGGCATATCCGACGCTCACGGCAGCTAATTCAGGCGTTTTTGGCGAAAATGTGGTAGCTGCTTTACAGAATGAGTACTTGTATGACCCTAATCTGCATTGGGAAAATATCCGAGCTTTTGAGGCGGGCTTTGAGCTTTATACCCTGCAAAACCGACTGTTCCTGGAAGCTAATTACTACAATAAGCTGACCAACGATATCCTGGCGTTGATTCCCGGTGCGGCGGGTACGGCCCCCGGCCTTACCAATGCAGGTCAAATTTCGAACCAGGGTATCGAGCTGACGGCTACCTGGAATCAAGACGTTACCAATGACTTTTCTTATAGTATCAATGGTAATTTCACTACACTTAATAACGAGGTCAAACAACTTGCTACCCAAGGTTTTGCCATCATTAACGGCGCTTCCCGAACGACCGAAGGGTTCCCAATCGGTTATTTCTATGGATACAAAGTAGCGGGCGTCTATCAGAATGATATCGATGTGGTGAGATCTGCCCCCAGTTCCATTGGAGATGTGGCTCCCGGCGATCTGAAATACGCTGACACCAACGGCGACGGTACTATCACTGAGGCCGACCGGACCATTATCGGTAATCCGACCCCCGACTTTACGTACGGTATTAATCTTACGGCCAATTATAAAGGCTTTGACATCGGAATTCAGGGCACGGGCGTATATGGAAACGAAATCTTTCGTGACTGGAACCGAGGTACTTTCGCGCAGTTTAATTACCAAACCTCCCGGCTTGATCGCTGGAACGGCGCGGGAACTTCTAACTGGGAGCCTGTGCTGAATACCGGACGCTCAAACAACTACCTTATTTCGTCGTATTGGATCGAAGATGGTAGTTATTTCCGGATTCGTAATGTACAGTTGGGGTATAATTTCAGAAAAGAGCTGCTTACCCGTATCAAATTGAAATCGTTGCGGGTGTTTGTGAATGCACAAAACCTTGCCACATTCACCAATAGCTCGGGCTTTACACCTGAAATAGGCGGCAGTACTATCTCTTTCGGTGTGGACAATGGTACGTATCCGCTACCGGCGATTTATACGTTTGGTCTGAATGTTAATTTTTAAGGACACAAGGTATTTTGCCGTTAATCAAATGGATTCCAAGGATTTTTAAATCTTAAACGAGCGTATAGCGCTTATGAAAAATATGAAAATGAATTTTTTAAAATCAACTAAATCAGTCGCCACCATTGCTTTCATTGGCTTGGTGACGCTAGCTGGCTGCAACGATTTTCTGGATCGTGAACCACTAGGTCGTTATACCGAGAAAGATATTCCGGCGGGCTCTTTTGACAGCCAGGTATTCGGCGTATATGCCAGAATGCGGGCCTTCGGTGTATCGGCATTGCCTTATATCGCGGTGCATAACTTTCGGTCCGACGACGCGGTAAAGGGTAGTTCGGTTACTGATGGGGTTCAGCAAGAGAATATCTACGATAAGTTTCAGTACGTTAAGGACGAGTGGCTGATGAACACCTACTGGAGCGACCATTACGCGCTTATTAACGCAGCTAACGCGGTTATCTCCGATATTGATTCAGTAGGAGCTACCGATGATGGTACACAAATCAACCTGGCAGAGGCCAAATTTATGCGGGCCTATGCTTATTTCAACTTAGTGCGTACATACGGCGAAGTACCTAAGATCGACTTTAAGGTGACTGACGCCGCTCAGGCAAATATTCCCAAGTCACCAACAACCGAAATCTTTACTCTGATCGACAGTGACTTGCAGGCTGCCGCCGCATCGCTTCCTGCAACATGGGACAGCCAGTACCGCGGACGGCTAACTCAGGGAGCTGCGCAGGCTTTACAGGCTAAGACCTTCCTGTGGCGGAAAAACTGGACCAGCGCCCTCGCTTCTGCCAAGCAGGTAATCAATTCGGGAAATTATAGCTTAGTGTCCGATTACAGCAGTATTTTCCGCGAAGCGGGCGAGAATAATGCTGAGTCTATCTTAGAGATTCAGGCTTACTATGATATATCCCAAACAGGATTGGGTATTCAGTATGCTCAGGTACAGGGTGTTCGCGGTTCGGGGACATTCGACTTAGGTTGGGGCTGGAACACACCTACCGATTCATTGGCCAATGCTTTTGAAAAAGGAGATCCGCGCAAGGATGCCACGCTGTTGTACTCCGGGCAGGTCAATGCCCCCTTCAATGAAAATATTCCGCCAGCTACCACCAGTATTCCAAGACCATACTGGAATAAGAAAGTTTATACCAATCCGGTAGATCGAGCGGCTAAAAACAGCCGTTTCGGTCAGTGGATGAACCTGCGGGTAATCCGGTACGCCGATGTCCTGCTGTGGGCCGCCGAAGCTGCCAATGAGCTGAGAGGGGAACAAAACACTGCGGATGCACTTGGTTGGCTCGAAATGGTTCGTGCCAGGGCGCGGGCCGGTAACACTACCGTATTACCCAAAATCACTACGACGGATCAGGCCAAACTGCGCGAAGCTATTCGTCACGAGCGGCGCGTAGAGTTGGGTATGGAGAATGAACGGTTCTTTGATCTCGTACGCTGGGGAATCGCGGACGAAGTACTTCGCTCGCTGGGTTATCAACCCCGCAATCGCTATTTACCTATCCCACAAGGAGAAATTGATAAATCGCAAGGTGTACTGGTACAGAATCCAGAGTACTAAAAATGGGGTTAACTAGTGACGGAAAAGTCACAGAACAGGCCGATAAGCCACTTTTAAAAATGAAGAAAATGGAAAAGACAATAATAAAATTTTGCCTCTTGCTTATGGCAGTGACGGCATTCTCGTGCCAAAACATGGTACGACCTGATTTTGATTATGTTTCGGACGATGATCCAAGCCTGAATGCTCCTCTGCAACGACTTTTTGCATTTGAAGGGTCGCCGGTAGATAGTATTCTGGGATTACGGGGAACTGCCACCGGGGTCTCCTACATAGATGGCGTGAGTGGTAAAGCCTACAAGGGATCACCCACTGGACAGATTGTGTACAATACGGCCGGCAAATTAGCTACGATGGATAGTTTTACTTTTGCTTTCTGGATGAAACTCGACGAGCGGAATGGCGGAGCGCAGACTGTATTTGTGCTGCCTCGTACCGATGATTTTTGGGGCAATACTTTTATGCTCATTGATGGAGCGGCCGTAAATGATTCTATGCTGGTCAAGTTCAATTTTGCAGGCAACTGGGTTGAATTTAATGGGAATGGCACCAAAGCAAATGGCCTTAACCGCTGGCCTGATGCCTACGGCAAGTGGAAGCACGTCGCCTTCACGTACGACGCAACTACTTCTACCTTTGCTACTTATCTGGATGGGAATAAATTACCGCTGGATGCTTCGGTCGCTAAGCGGACAAAAGATAATGCACCGCTGGGGCCGCTGAAATTCACAAATGCTTCGAAGTTTATCATTGGTGGCTTTCAGCAACAGGCAGGAATTAATGGTGACCCTGCCGACTGGATGAAACATTATCTGGGTGCACTGGATCAATTCCGGGTTTATACTACAGCGCTTTCGGAGAGTGAAATCAAAGACCTTTATAACAAGAAAATGTAAAGGATTTTGAAGACCTTCTTAAAAAAATCGCGCGGCTACTGGCCGCGCAATTTTTTTTCCAGCTCTTCTGCCATAGGTACCAGTACGTGGTCCTCAATGATAGCGTGCTTGCGAAGTTCAAGCTCAAAGAGCTCGACTTGATTGAGGAAAACACGGTAGGGCAATGGCGTAGATTCGTACTCGGAGTACCGCTTGATGATGGTGCTGACCTCCTTTAACTCGTCCTCAATGGAATCATGATGATCAGTAAATTGGGCGATGGAAGCCGTCGCCAGCAATTCGGCTATTTCTTCTTTGGGCATGTCGCCCTGCACAGCCTTCACGAGTCGTTTGATATAAGGAAAAAACTCCCGCTCCTCCATTTTCACATGTTCGATCAGGTCGTTTTTGTAGTCGTTGAAGAAGAAGCAGAGTTCGGCCAGCAGCTCGTGGGTTTTGCCGTAGCGGCTAAAAATGTGCAGCAGCGACTGCTCGATTTCAGGTAGTTTTTTGGTAAGGTAGTAGCGGTGGGTTGCTTGAAGGTAGGTTAAGATTTCACTGATGGAAAACTTCCTGATTTTCTGATATGGGAAATCGCGGTCGTCGTCGTATAGATCAAAAATGAGCTCTAGTAGTTCGTTATCAAGGGCTACCGGATTAGCCTCGGCGGTATCTAGTCGCTCGGTTACCGATTGGTGCAACAGGCTGCCGTTTATCAATTCATCGTGAGCGTTGGTCTTCATATCAGAGGCTCTTTTTGCAAAAAACTAGCCTTAAAATTAACACCAAAGTAGGACGAATGAAAGAAAATATCTGGACGGCGTTAAATTTCCTACTTTACATAGGGTGTCAATTCATAGGAGGCTTCCACTTTTATGATCTGCGCAATTTTTACAAATACAATTTTGGGTACCTCTATCTTGTGATCCGCCAGAGCGACATCAAATTTTGAATTAATGCTTATTTTGTCTCCCTGCACAGTCAAATTACCTTGCAGCGTTCGGGATTGGCTCACACCGTGTACCATGAAAGTACCCGATGCTGCTAGTTGGTAGGTGCCGCTTTTCGAAAAATCCACGGGTTGATCCAGTTTTCCCTTAAAAGTGGCCTTAGGGTACTTCGCCGACTCTATGTAGTTCTCATTGAAGTGTTCTTCCATGAGTTCGTTCGGAAAGTCAAAGTCGCGCATATTCATCAAGACAGCCATTTCTCCGGTTGTGACATCTAGCAGCACCTGAGTCTTTTTATTGACGGCATTAATGTCTTCGGCGGGCGTACTCGAATGGAAAGAAGTCTGCCCGGAAGTAGTAGCATAGCGCCTGCTTTGCGCCATACTTTTTTCCGATAGAAAGATTAATCCAGAAACCAGAAAGAGTACTTTGAGGGATATATTCATGATTGAAATTTCGAAAGTGACAGGATATCCGTAACCGATTGTCGATGACAATCCGGGGGAGTTAGCATTGATAACCCTACTCAATCGGCAACAGCAGTTACGCAGGGATCAGCTTTTCTTGAGCTCCTAGTTGACAACAGGGTTTTTCTTTTTGTTAAAACTGAAAGTCCGGGAGATATTGAAGCCATAATGAACATCCCCCTGATTCCATGCACCCGTTGTTTCGCCAATAAACTGCTTCTCAATCATGCCTAGCGAGTTGGTAAAGTGCAGTTGAAACACGTGTCCACCCGTCTCTATATCTACACCCACAGCGAGTGAGTTATGGTAGGGCAAGTCGTCGTTTTGCTCCCGAAAAGCATAGAAGTACTCGGCATTGATCGATACGCGACGGCTAACCTTCAACCGCCCGCCTACACCCAAAGCCAGCAAAAGCCGTTCGTCGCCGGGTAGTTCAGGGCGGTTGCGGTATAAGTAAGTAGGCGAAAGCTGTAGGGAAAGGCTTTCGCTGATCTTGCGCGCTATCAGTATCTGGGCGGTGTACGTAAGCTTGTCTTGGGAACTCAGCGTCTCGCCGGGAACAAACGACTTTTGGGTTCTGACTACGGTGCTTCCAAACAGCGTCACAGACACTGGAACAGCCCGGCCTCCTGACGTTTGCCGCAATAACCGGTATTTTCCGAAAAAGTCGTAAGCTTTCTGCTCGCCGCTTCGGCCCACGCCAATCATCAGATGGTCGGTCAGGCCGTATTCGAGACCCAGCCGTATGGAGGCCTGGTCGAGACCAAAAAGTTCGTAAGCGCCGGAATTGAGCCGTCCGAAGCGGTGAGAAATGCGGAAATCCAGATGGTTTCGCTTCACAGTTTCAATGGAATGACCATTAATGATTCGGGTCGACTTGAAGGTAGCCGCCACAGGTACGGATTTGTCATCGGCCTGGGCTTCAAGCTGGCCCAGCAGGTCGTCCTGCGCCCTGACGAATGCAGGGAGTAGGATGAATAACATAAAACTAAGGCGGAGAAGAGGCATGGGGTAACTGTTTAGGCTTTTACATTTAAAGAGTTACCATCTGTACTTAGCGTGGTTTTGAAAACAGTAAGTGGTGCAGCTGCCGGGCCTTTCTGTACTGTTCCATCCAACTTGAACTCTGAGCCATGATTGGGACACATAATATCGTTACTTGCCGAACGGTAATTAACCGTAGTCCCTTGATGAGTACAAGTCTTTGATAACGCTACATAGTTTTTATTGGCCGTAGCAATTACAATCGTATCACCGATGATCTTGAACTTTCCTTCGGTTTTGAGTTCCTTGTAATCATCAGAAGTCAGATCGACATTGAAATTGATGCCGCTGCCCGTGGTGGTACCCGTCACGGCGGTAGTTCCACCAGGGGTAGTAGGCGTAGTCGGGGTCGGATCGTCATCTTTGGTGCTACATGAGCTAAGCGTGGTACCCATACAATAAAAGGCCATCAGAGCTGAGGTACTTAGACCGAGGCTCCGCAGAAACTCTCCTCTGTTTACTGTGTTTTTCTCCTTCGTCTCCATTGATTTAAGTTTAGAATATTAGATGATTATGATTGAAGTACTTTACTTTCTAAAGACAGGCGTGTAACGAGCCGAGAACCAGATTCCTGTACTATATAAATTGACCTTCCCGATCCCTACCCCGCGGAGAGGAATTTTGACGTAAGGCTCAGCTATCAGGGAAAGGCGTTTTGTGATGAAACGCTCATAACCCACTGAGGCATTGGCATGGCTAAAGAAGCTCCAGCCCGAAGATGTCTTACTTTCCCAACTCTTTATAGGATTATGGACATAGGTATAATACTCGTAAGTGTACTTTTCCTTCTGCATCTTGTATGAGGATACACCTGCTCCTACGAACCAGCGCGACATAGGTCGCTGACTAATATCAAAACGAATATTTACTGGTAGTTCGAACACAGTGCAATTACCGTTCACACTGCTTGGGCCCTGTGGTTGTTTGTAAGTCCACGTCCATTCGTACTCACTACCTTTTGCCTGATAAATTTTCAGACTTCGAATGATTCCTGTTTGCAATGACCAGCGTTGGGAAATGCTGCCTTCCACCAGCAAAGAAGCCGCTGGGCCAGGGGTTATGGATTGCATCATTTGTGATAGCCTCACAGTGCTGATGTCGGGCGAAATACCCACCCTGACCGACCACTGTGGCACCTTGATTTTCAGCTGTTCGGAGGGCGGAGCAGGAATATCGAGTGGCTGGTCGAAAACTACTGCCGGGTACGGCAATCCGTCGCCTGACAAAAATTTGGACCGAAAACTTAGCGCATCTATTGGGGATAAACCGTTCTGGAAGCGAGTGGAGTCAGATTCTTGCTGGCTAACGCCTGTTGGTACTTCATTTCGGCCAATATCCATTGGTTTGCCTATGCCTGGGTTATCTATTTTTTGGGATAAAAGAATTGCCCCGGCGCCCCTTCCCCGATCCGGGGTAGTTTGTTTGCGCACTCCGCTTACGCTCGCCGGGTTTCGGGGCAATTCTTTTATCTGGATTCTTTCACTCAGATCTTCTCTTGCTTTACGGATTCCTCTTTGCTCGCTTACTAGTGATTGCTTTTTGTCTTGTCTAACCAATTTGCCATTATCAATTTCTGAGTCAGGTTCATCTTCACTTAGAGCGGCGCGGCGGCGGGGGGGTATTGAGCTTTCAGCCTTGGTTTCAGATTTCTTATTCTGGCTGGAAGATGAGATGACTGTTGGAGAAGCTTCTTTGTTAATAGTACTGCTCGCAATAGTAGTGTCTCCGGTATAGTAATAATATATACTAATCCCCCCAACCAGAAGGAGTAGCAATAGGCTAGCCAACCGGGGAGCCGATTTCCTGAACCACCAGCCGCCCGTTATACCGTCGGCCTCATCGAGACGACGGCGCAGGTCTTGCCAGTCGCTGGCTTCGTACTTGGGATCAAACTCTTCGACGGATTTACGGAAGAGCTCGTCCAGTTCCTCATCGGACAACTCTTTCATATTCTTCCATACTTTTTTTTGACAACATCTCTTTCAGTTTACCCCGTGCTCTGGATAGATTCGACTTCGACGCTCCTACCGATATATCAAGTTCTGCGGCAATTTCTTCGTGGGTGTAGCCATCCAGAACCGCCATGCTAAACACCGTACGGTAAGCTGTTGGCAATAATTGCACTAGCTCTAGTAATTCTTCATGGATCAGCCTGCTGATAGCACTTTCGTTTACTACTGCTATGTTATCCGCTGTGTGAATGTCCTCATGAACTTGGTGTTTGGCTTCACGGCGGTACTGGTCCAATGCTGTGTTTATTAATACTCTGCCCAGCCAGGTTTTGAAAGGCCGTTTCTGATCGAAAGTTTCCAGTTTGGTAAATACTTTGAAGAAACCATCATTCAGTATTTCCTGAGCCTCGTCCCGGTTACGGGCATACCTCATGCACAAGCTCATGGCGTAGCCGTAAAATTGCTTATAAAGCAGTTCCTGGCTACGACGATCCCCTTGCAAGCATCTGTCGAGCAGGTCAAGTATAGCGGCGGAGTTATGCTCGGACATGCTTCGTGGTTTTCTGGTAGTACGAAGGATTAGAGGCCTGGGTTGCTTGTATCATTGGTTCACCCAATAATTTTTTTTCTTTGGGGAGTCTATTAGATTGATTGCCTTATCTTAGTGATATGGATTGGAAAGTACGTATTTATGACCGTTTTTGACTTTTCAGTTAATTGTTTTACCTATAATGACTCTACTAGACAGCCTTTTGGCTCTTTTAATGATGCCCCAGAAACCAGTTTTTATCCGCTGTACCGTGCTTCTTTTTGCCTGGATCAGTGGCTGCTTTATTGATGTCAGTGCACAACCCGCCGTTTATACAACTGCCAATGCGCATTCGCACAATGACTACGAACAGAAAAGGCCCTTTTATGCAGCATACGAACTGGGCTTTGGTTCAATCGAAGCAGACGTTTTTTTGAAAGAGGGTACTTTGTATGTGGCCCATAATCCAGAAGATATCAAGCCGGAACGTACTTTAAAAGCGCTTTATCTCGAGCCTCTTCTACAAAAAATCAATGACAACAAGGGGTTTCCCTATCCGCAGCGTAAAGAATTACAACTACTGATCGATATAAAAAATACGGGGCCCGCGACACTGGCCACACTGCAAAAATTATTGGCGCCGCATCGTAAAGAATTGCGGCACGTCAGGTTGGTCATCAGCGGTGAAATGCCACCACCCGAGGAGATGTTTGCGCAGGACAAACTCTTTACTTTTGATGGACGTAAAGAGTTAATATACCCCAAGAATGCCGCTTCTTATGTAGTTTTAGTGAGCAGCAGCATGGGTAGCTTTGGCAAGCTTTGGGATGGACAGCAGCCACTGGATGAAGAAATTCGCAGCCGTATCGAAACTTTTGTCCAACTGCAACACGCTCAGAAAAAATTAGTACGTCTATGGGCCACGCCAAATACCGATCTGGGCTACAAAACCTTAAAAGAACTAGGTGTAGACTACATTGGTACGGATGATCTGACAGGATTGGCGGCTTTTCTTGACAAATAGAAAGACAAAAAGGTAGTTAATAGAAAAGGGAGTGAAACGCTAAGCCTCACTCCCTACTTTTTATTTTTTGGAATATGCCTTTCTATTTGTCATTCAGGATAAGAGGTACCCCGCCCTTGCCACTCCCCATGATGATAATCTTGGAGTTGGGCGATTGGGCCAGTTCTTTTTGAGCATTGATCATCTCGTATTGTAGCTGACGGTCGGTCAGACTGCTGGCGATAATGGTCTGATAGTCGGAGATACCCTTAGCCTCTACGCGCTTGCGTTCAGCTTCCTGCTTCTCTTTCTGGAGCACAAATTCCATCTTCTGTGCTTCCTGCTCAGCGTTAATCTTGGATTCGATTGCCTTTTTGACTGACTCGGGCAAATTAATGTTTCGGATCAAAAGCTGTTCCAGTACCAGACCGCGATCTTTGAAATCCTTGGCGATGGTCTTGTAAATACGGTCCTGAAACTCGTCACGTTTCTTAGAATATAGCGACACGGCATCATAGTAAACCGCATTATCGCGAATACGGGTTCGGGTTACGGGACGCACGATCTTATCTTTGTAGTCGCTCCCGATTTCCCGGTAGATATCCGGGGCCTCGCTGGGCAGAATTTTATATAGCACCGTCAGGTCGATGACCACTTCCAGCCCATCGGCAGAAAGTACCCGAATGGCGTCGTCGCCTGCCTGTTCGCCCTCGGCGGCCATCGCCGACATGGTATAATTCTGAGTTTTGGTATCGAAAACGTATACGTCTACCAAAGGATTGACGAAGTTCAGGCCGTTTTCCAGGATGTTGTCATTAACTTTCCCGAATAACGACTGCACGCCGATAGTACCGGCGTCGATCTGCCGGATGCTTGCGGTAAGTGCGCCTACGAGGGCAATGACGATGCCGGCAATTTTGACGGGGCGTGCGTACCGCGATACGGGCATCGAAGGCGTATTGATAGCAAAGCCCGCCACCAGAAGGAGCAGGCCGATTACGATAAAAAACATGATAATTGAGGTTAAATTTGGAGGATAAAAAGAGAAGCTCCATGCGAGGAACTCCCTTCGGCAAAAAAATGCATTTGTAATTTACGAAAAAAAGCCGATCTATCCCGGGAGTCGGGATGAACGGCTTTCTTACTCCATAAATCGTATTCCGGCTACTCCTGCACCTCAATTTCGAACATGAGCGGAGTGTATGGGCGGATTGATCCGTTTTGTGAGCCATTTTTTCCATAACCTAGAGAAGAAGGAAAAATGAGAATGGCTTTTTCGCCTTTTCGAAGATGGCTAATGCCCTCTTCGAAACCCACAATAAATCCGCCGTTACCAGTAGTTATTGAGAAAGAACCTTTATCAAATTCCTTTTCGTTCAAAAATTTGCCAACGTAATTTACATTAACCGTTTTGCCTTTCCCCAGCGTATCACCAGCTACCGTTTTTTGCCGGATGATTCTCACGCCTCTCGGGGTTGTTTCGGATATAGTATAGCCTTTCGCACTAATATAATCAGCAATTTGCTGCGCTTCAGTACGTACCTCTACCAATTCCATTTCGACTCTAATGGGTGAATAGGCAGGCAGGTTTTCGTAACCAACATTCCCGAAGGCAAGATAAAAGGGTAGGAGCAACGTCATTTTTTCGCCCTCCTGCATCAAGCTAATGCCGCGTTCGACACCGGGTAGGTGGTAATTAGTCCCAAAAGTAAAACGGAGCGGTTTCTTGGCGGCCGTTTCTGTGCTATCGATGACAGTACCATCAAGGGTGTAGATTTTGCTGTAAATAGCCACTTCGTCGCCTACTTTTGCCTTGTCTCCCTGTGGGTTAGATACTCTTTTGATATAGTACATGCCCGAAGTATCCTTCGTGGCTGATAAATTATTTGTCGTCAGATATTCCTGAATACTCTGTTCATTTTTTTCGAGTTGCTCTTCGTCGGTGAAATCTAAGGTTTTGTTACAAGCACCCAAGCCGAGCGCCAAAAGGACAAATAGTAAGAGATTGATTTGATTGTGCTTCATTTTTTTATTTTATGTACAATAATTTGGTTCAGACATATCGCTGAAAATTCTTTTCCAACCGATACGCTGAATCCACGGAAAATAACGCAGAAGAATAGTGAAAATTCTCTGACCTCACTTTATAGAGAACCCACCCAGATAAAAAACGTTGGAATGCCGGAGATAAAATTTTGTCTATCCTTTAATTTTTACTTTCTGCATTTTCTCAAAGTACTTGCATAGAGGCGTCAAGGCGCATTCATTGCATTTGGGCGAACGGGCTATACACACATAGCGACCATGCAGAATGAGCCAATGGTGCGCCTTCGGAACGAGGTCTTTTGGAATGTAAGCCATCAAGTGCCTTTCAACTGCCAAAGGGGTAGTAGCGGTGAGAGGAGCCAATCCGATACGGTGCGAAACACGGAACACGTGCGTGTCAACGGCCATCGTGGGTTGGTTGAAAATAACCGAAGCAATGACATTAGCCGTTTTGCGGCCTACGCCCGGAAGCCGCTGGAGTTCGTCGACTTTGCCGGGTACTTCGGAATTAAATTCTGCAACGAGGATTCGGCCTGTTCCCACGAGGTGTTTGCTCTTATTGTTTGGGTAAGATACTGACCGGATGTAGGTAAAGACTTCCTCGGCGTCAGAAGAAGCCAAAGCGGCCGGATCAGGAAATCGCTCGAATAGGGCGGGAGTTACAAGGTTGACACGCTTGTCAGTACATTGGGCTGAGAGAATGACAGAGATTAATAGTTCGTAAGGATTACGATAGTGAAGTTCGGTTTGCGGTTCGGGAAAATGCGTCGTGAAGTAGTCAATAAGTCCCTGAAAGCGTTCTTTTTTGCGCATTTTTAGTGTTGGGTTGTTGGGTATCATGTAAAGTAACTGCCATTCTTTGTTTTTCAGTCGAAAACCTGATAACCAAACACAAAAAAAAAGCTAGCTACTGCTTCATTTATACAGAAGCAGTAACTAGCCGTAAAATAAGTACCATTAAATGGCTCGACTACAGGGATAAGTCAGCCGTTTGGCTTGAAGGATACTGTCGCGAGTAGCGCAGAATATCATCGGTAGCCCGGCTGGAAGGCGTTCGAACAATGCGGTCCATTAAGGTCTGCAATTCGAGCGAATCCAGATAAAAAGCGAGCATGTCAGAATCGGAGGTCAAAGCCTCAACGATTTCATTGTTTTCTTGAGGGGAAGTCTCGGCATAAAGATACCTGACTACATCATCGTAGGTAAACGTTTTTGTCATATTGCGGAGTACGTTGGCTGAATTGCTTGCGCAAGTTAATCAACGCGTAACGCATTCTCCCCAGTGCCGTATTGATACTCACTCCGGTGGCATCGGCAATTTCCTGAAAGCTCATTTCTTCGTAATGGCGCATTATCAGAACTTGCCGCTGTACCTCGGGCAGCCGCTGGATCATCTCCCGCAGTTGCTCGTGGGTCTCTTGTCGGATTTGGATCGATTCTACCGAATCTTCCGAGAAGTCAAGCGTGTTGAACACGCTGCTTCCATCCTCGAACACTACGCTGGGGTAGCGTTTATCGCGTCTAAAATAATCAATAGCGAGGTTGTGTGCGATTCGGACAATCCATGGCAAAAATTTACCTTCTTCGTTATATCTGCCTGACTTAATCGTATCCACTGCCTTGATGAAGGTATCCTGCATCAAATCTTCGGCAACATACTGATCTTTGACAATTAGATAAATAGTAGTATAAATCCTTGACTTATGACGTTGAACTAGTTTCTCGAAAGCTTTCTCGTCACCACGGATGTACAGCGATACCAACTCACTGTCGCTAACTTGAAATTTCTGCATTGTATTTATTCGATTTAGTTAACGTAGAGCGGTATATCTATATTGTTGCTGGTTTTAGTTTTGGTGAATATACGATGGCTTTGTGCCTGGGTTGAACGAAAATGTAAATCAAATGTAATAGGTTTGACAACTACTTTGCAAACATTTATTTGGCTTTTTTCAAAAAATACTTAGGATTAAGCCCTGTCAACAACTTACTTACGCAAAATGTATCAAAATGGTTGCGTTGCCTATCACATTATTTAAACATAAGGTCATTTTAGGAAAAAATAGAACTATACAAATATGCTTGGGATTTTCTAAACGGTAGGGTGTCTAATTTAGTTCTACAACTTTACAACATTTTTCGTACCAAAACGATAATTTTGCTTTCCTTTAATTAAAACTAATTGAGAATGAAGTACCAAAAACATGTTTTCGTCTGCACCAATCAAAAAGAAGCTCCTAAAAAATGTTGCGGAACCGCTCACGGCGCGGAACTTGTAGCTGCTTTCAAGGAAACTATGAAAGAGCATGATCTGCTGCCCGGCATGCGCGCCCAAGCCACGGGCTGTCTTGATGTATGCGGTAAAGGGCCGTCGGTAATTGTCTATCCGGAGGGAATCCTATATGGTAATGTACAGTTGTCGGACGTGAAAGAGATTGTGGAGAGTCACCTCATTGACAATAAGCCTGTGGAAAGGCTTAAACTTGATTTTTGATTTTTTGGTCATTACCAGGTCGAACCTGCATAAGTAGAACGGTATCCTTCCTTGGGTGATGAAAAGTGAACTTTTTCAGAAGATATGTCGTATTTTTCGCCCTAAATATCTTTATAACGATGAAACCTTTCCAAAGCCCCCGCTTCATCCACTAAATGAGCTTAGTTAAGACTGTCTTTCTTGTAGACGACGACCAGGACGATCGCTTTTTTCTTCGTCAGGCCATTGAGGAAACAGGTGCATCGATCGAAATTGTCGAAGCTGAAAATGGCCTCGAACTTCTGGCTCTGATCCAAAGTAATAAACAAACTTCGATTACTCTGATCCTCTTGGATATGAACATGCCCAAGATGAACGGATTGGAAACTATCGCAGCCATCCGCTCCGATCCAAAAATCTCCTCTGTTCCCGTGGTAATGATCTCGACTTCTTCTAATCCCACTTTGATTGAGTCAGCTTACCGGGCAGGTGCCGATAATTTCATCACAAAGCCTAGTTCATTTGAAGGGTTTACCGATCTTAGCTATCAGTTAATCAATCGCTTTCTTTCATAAGGTCAGGTTTTTCGTTTCCTCTCTAAAAGGTTTATACCTGAGAATAAAAATTCAAGTACAAGAGTGCTGTAGCAAAGGACAGCCTATAAGAACCAAGTATCATGAATCGCACCACCCCGCGCTTTTCTTTACCAAAATCCCCATCCGGTATTAAAGGACTGGATGAGATCACCGAAGGTGGCTTGCCAACAGGACGGCCTACTTTGATATGCGGATCGGCCGGATCGGGTAAAACGTTGTTTTCGATGGAATTTCTGGTACACGGTGCCATGGATTACGATGAGCCGGGCGTTTTTGTAGCATTTGAAGAAAAGACGGACGAACTGGCCATGAATGTAGCTTCGCTTGGTTTCGACTTAGAGAAGCTTCAGCGGGAAAACCGCATCAAGTTGGATCATGTGCAGGTAGAGCGCAGTGAAATTGAAGAAACAGGCGAGTATGACCTTGATGGACTGTTCATACGGCTAGGATACGCTATTGATAGCATCGGTGCCAAACGTGTAGTACTTGATACCATTGAAAGCTTGTTTTCAGGGCTTACCAATTTGGCTATTCTTCGCGCCGAGCTGCGCCGACTCTTTGAGTGGCTTAAAGAGAAGGGAGTAACTACCATCATAACAGGCGAACAAGGCGAGGGTACTCTCACTCGTCAGGGGCTGGAAGAATACGTATCAGATTGTGTTATTCTGCTTGACCACCGCATAGTAAATAAAATCTCAACGCGTTTACTTCGTATTGTCAAGTACCGTGGATCGGTACATGGTACCAATGAGTACCCTTTTCTGATTGACGCCGATGGCATTTCTATTCTGCCCGTGACTTCCCTGACACTTTGGCACAGCGTGTCCGATTCCCGGATTTCTTCTGGCATTCCTGCACTCGACAGAATGCTTAGCAACGAGGGCTTTTTCCGGGGAGGTAGTGTCCTGGTTTCCGGAACAGCTGGTACCGGGAAAACGAACATTGCCGCGAATTTTGTCAATGCAGCTTGCCTTCGCGGCGAGCGCAGTCTTTATTTTGCCTTTGAAGAGTCTCCGCAGCAGATTATCCGCAACATGAAGTCCATTGGTATGAATTTGCAGCAACATGTTGATGCTGGTCTGCTCAAATTCCAGGCTGCTCGTCCTACACTGCATGGTCTTGAGATGCATTTGGTAGCGATTCATAAGGAGGTCATTAAGTTCCGGCCAGAAGTACTGGTGCTTGATCCAATTACTAACCTGATAACAGTCGGATCAGTGAGCGAGGTAAAAAGCGTGCTAATTCGTCTGATCGATTTTCTGCAAGGCCAGGGAGTTACTGTCATGTTTACGGCATTATCTCTGGTTGAAAGCATTAGTGAACAGACTATCGAAAATGTGTCCTCATTGGTGGATGCCTGGCTGCTCGTACGTGACATAGAGGCTAACGGCGAGCGCAATCGGGGGATGTATGTAATGAAGTCACGCGGTATGAAGCATTCCAATCAAATACGGGAGTTCATGATTTCGGATGAAGGTCTGGATTTAGTAGATGTGTATCTGGGGCCGGAAGGCGTTCTGACAGGTTCTGCGCGGCAAGCACAGCAATTGATGGAAGAAGCCGGTGCGGTGTTGCGTGATCATGCCGTTTCACGGAAAGACCGCGAAATCGAGCGCAAGAAAAAAGTACTTGAGTCAAAAATTGCCAGCTTGAAGGAAGAATTCGACTCTGTTCGTGAAGAGTTAAATAAAACCTATATCGAAGAGCAATTAAAAAAGGAAGTCATAGAGAAAAACCGGAAGGAGATGACGAAGAATCGTGATAACAAAGGATAACCGAAAGCAGTATATTGCAAAGGGTTAATGTATCTAGGCTACGAGTCTTCTGATCCTCAAAAAACGTAGATTCAAAGGTTATACAACTTCTTTAGGAATGATAATTATGGAAAAAATCGAATGCAAAACAACGACGAAATCTGGGAACTGAGGTTGTACATTGCCGGAAAAACCACCAAATCGGTGACAGCTCTCAAAAACCTGAAAAAGTATTGTGAGACGCACCTGAAGGATAAGTACATCATAGAAGTGATTGATCTTTTAGCACAGCCTCAGCTCGCCGAAGGCGACCAAATATTTGCCATTCCCACACTTGTAAAAAAAATGCCGGAACCCATTCGTAAAATTATCGGCGACCTTTCCAACGAGGAAAAAGTACTCGTTGGCCTGAACATACGCCCCGCTAAGAAGTTAGAATGAGCGACCTCCTGGATTCGATGCTGGAAAAAGCGGAGGACGCAAGCCCGCATTACGAGCTGCGACTATTCATCGCCGGGGCGTCGGTCAATTCGCGGCGGGCAATAGCTAACTTACGGGAAATTTGCGATCTTTATATAAAAGACAAATATTCCCTCGAAATCATCGACGTTCATCAACAGAAAGATGTCGCCGAACGTGAACAATTAATTGCCCTCCCACTTCTGGTAAAAAGCTACCCGCTGCCTCAGCGTCGGTTGATCGGTGATATGTCCGACACCAGGAAAGTACTTCGGGGCCTGGGCATTTCAATTTCAAGCTAATGAATAATTGCCGGACTAATGAGGACTTAAAGCGAGAAAACGAGGAGCTCCGACTGCAGCTGGAAGAAGCCACAGATACTATCGAGGCGATTCGTTCCGGACAGGTGGACGCTCTTGTGGTGAAGGGTCCTAATGAAGAGCACCTGCTTTATACCCTTAAGACAGCCGACCAAAACTACCGGGTTTTTATTGAGAAAATGAACGAGGGGGCTGTCACTCTTAACCAAGAGGGGCTCATTGTTTACTGTAATACCATGTTTGCGCAGATGGTGGGCTTGCCGCTCTCAGGCATTATTGGTGTGGCTTTCGAGTCATTCATTCCACCTGACTGCCTGGAAGTTTTTCGGGATGTTTTTACGAAAGGCTGGGCTAGCGATACTAAAACTGAAATCGATGTCCTCAACGGTTCCAGGCATGTACCCTGCCAATTGTCAGTAACTACACTCCAACAGGACGAAGGGCCGGCGTTGAGCGTTATCATTACGGATCTTAGCTTTCAGAAAGAAACCCAGCAACTTCTGAAATCAAAGAACGAATCTTTGGCTGCTATCAATGCGGAACTAGAGGCCAGCAATCATGATCTGCAACAATTTGCCTCAGTAGCATCGCATGACTTGCAGGAACCTTTGCGAAAAATTCTGATTTTTTCAACCATGCTTCGCGACAAACAAGAGTTGTCGGAAAAGAGTGGAATCTTTTTGAGCAAGATTATATCGTCGTCGGAACGGATGCGGGCAATGATCACAGATATCCTGAGTTATTCGAGGCTTTCGACGAATGAAAATTATTTTGAACTCATTAATCTGCAAGAAGTAGTTGCGGAAGTACTGGACGACTATGAGATACTAATCAAGGAAAAAGGAGCGCAATTTCTGATTGAGGATTTGCCCCAGATAGAAGCTAACCGGGGTCAGATCAAGCAGGTATTTCAGAATTTAATCAGTAATTCGCTTAAGTTCGGCCATCCTGATAAAGCTCCTGTCATCAAAATTTCGAGCCGAAAAGTAGGCAAAGCAATGTACCGCATTACTTTGACTGACAACGGTATAGGTTTTGACGAACAGTACCGGGATAAGATATTTTCATTATTCGAGCGGCTCAACGCCAAAGATAAATTTGAAGGATCGGGTATAGGCCTGGCGATTACCAGAAAAATAATTGAGAAGCATAATGGGACTATCATCGCCCTGAGTCGCGTAGGAGATGGGGCTAGCTTCATGATAACACTACCTAGGTTTCAGACTGATAAGAAATGAGGGAGAACTAAACACTCTACAATGAGTCCTAAGTACCTTATTACAGGGTAGTTTGCAAGTACCCGGACAATGGCCGTCTGGCATGAAATCATAGAAAGCCCGATCGTTTTCTTAATTTGTTCTTACAGTTAATTCTCTTTAGAAAAGTATTTATTACTGCGAACCCGCTAATTCATGAACCCACAACAGAATATCTCCTTACCCAAGCGCCATGCCCGCCCGTTTATCGGGGAAGAAATGCACCTTACCGGATGGGAAGACGTGCAGCCTTTTTACGAAGACCTTAAAGAACGCAAGATTAATAATGTCGCCGATCTTCGGCAGTGGTTTCTGGATCGCAGCGAACTGGAATCCTATTTGTCTGAGAATTTTGCCTGGCGCTACATTCGCCAGACTTGCGATACCGCAAATGAAGAGTTGGTAAAAGCATTACAATTTTTCATTAGCGAAATACAGCCCAGACTGGCGACCTATGGCAATGATTTGGATAATAAAGCGGCCAATAGCTCTTTCCTTTCTGAACTGACGGACACGGGCTTCGATATCACGATTCGAAGTATGAAGAAGGCCATCGAAATATTCCGCGATGAAAACGTGCCACTTCAGACTCAGCTCCAAACCGAGGAGCAGAAATATGGCTCCATTGCCGGAGCGATGACTGTAACGCTGGACGGAGAAGAAATGACTTTGCAAAAAGCGGGCGACCGTCTGTATAGTACCGACCGGGATGTAAGGGAAGAAGCCTGGCGAGCCATAAACGAACGCCGCTATCAGGACCACGAGAAGCTGGATAGTCTGCTCAATACCTTGGTCAAACTACGCGACGAAGTAGGAAAAAACGCGGGCTTTGCCAACTACCGGGACTACATGTTTGCGGCGATGGGGCGCTTTGACTACACACCTCAGGATTGTTTTGAGTTTCATGTCGCTGTCCGTGAGGCCGTAGTACCTCTGCTGGAAGACATGGCAAAGAAGCGCAAAAGTACCTTACAGTTGGACGCATTACGCCCGTGGGATACCAAAGTGGATCTTCACGGTCGCCTGCCACTTAAACCCTTCAATAGCAGTGATGAACTTTTGGCCAAAACGATCCGCTGTTTCACACGGCTCGACCCCTTTCTGGGCGACTGTCTGCGCATCATGCAACGGATGGGTCATCTTGATCTGGAATCGCGGAAAGGCAAAGCGCCGGGCGGGTACAACTACCCCCTGGACGAAATCGGCGTTCCTTTTATTTTCATGAATGCGACTTCCAATCTTCGCGATATGGTGACGCTCCTCCACGAAGGTGGTCATGCTGTACACTCGTTTGTCACCCGCGACCTTGCCCTGAATTCCTTCAAGCACACACCATCGGAAGTAGCCGAGCTTGCCTCCATGTCGATGGAACTGCTGACCATGGATTTTTGGGACGAGTTTTTTGATAATGAGGAAGATCTCCGTCGCGCCAAGGTTCAGCATTTGGAGTCTATTATCGAGACACTTCCCTGGGTGGCTACGGTAGATAAATTCCAGCATTGGCTATACGAAAATCCTGCCCATACCGATGCCGAGCGTACCGAAGCTTGGGTCAGAATTTACAAGGAATTTACGGATTCAGTAATGGACTGGGAGGGACTGGAAAAATTTCGAGCCTATGGTTGGCAACGCCAATTGCACATTTATCAAGTACCCTTCTACTATATAGAATACGGCATCGCTCAGCTAGGGGCCATCGGCGTCTGGAAAAACTACCGCGAAAATCCTGAACAAGGATTACAAGGGTACCTTGATGCGTTAAGACTGGGATACACGGCCCCGATCGGTCAGATTTACGAGGCCGCCCGTGTGCCATTCGATTTTTCCAAAGTACATATTACGGAATTGATGGAGTTTGTCCGAGCGGAACTGGAAGAATTACAGGGGTAGGGGAGGTGCGGGAGCCTTCTTTCAATCGAGTCTATATTTTTATAGACAATTTTCCTTACGCCTTGTGTCGGTGATGGCAGCGATCTTCCAGCCGCTTTCCGTTTCGACTAGGGTGAACGCATTTACGCCGCAGTGGCTGAACTTCTCGCCAAGATAGAACTTATAGGGTGCCCAGACAGTTGCCATGGGTCCGTCCACCTGAACATTTAAGTTGTATATTCGTTCGTCCCATACTTCCTGGTGGGGTGTTCCGATGGCTTTCAGGAAACCTGCGATACCATTTTTACTAATTCTGACTTTTCCGTCGGCGGCCGTTGAAACGGATTGCAGCGTGGCATCAGTGGTAAACGTCTTCGCCACCAGCGATGAGTCACCCGCTTTCATGCCTACGAAAAGCTGAGCCACGACTGCTTTCACCTCAGCCTGCTCAGACTGGGCGCGGACATAGGTACTTTCAAATAGTAGAAAGCTAAGACAGAATATTGCGACTGCCGTCAATTGGCCGAATTTCATATGAATTGGTATAGCGTTTTTGAATAAGGTACCTTTGTTCTTTTTTTGAATAACTCTTGTTCCCGAGACGGGCTGGTAGCCCGTACCACATTGCGATGTCTGACAAAATAAATAAAAAGGTCAATATTAAGAATAAGCGTGCTTCGTTCGAGTATTTTTTTCTGGATACTTTCTCGGCGGGTATAGTACTTACCGGTACCGAAATCAAGTCCATCCGACAGGGAAAGGTAAACTTTCAGGATGCTTACTGCCTTTTCATGGATGATGAACTTTTCGTGCGTAGTCTGCATATCTCTCCCTACACCGAAGGTACCCATTATAATCATGATCCTATTCGGGATCGTAAGTTACTGATGACCAAGAGAGAACTCCGCAAACTGGCCGAAAATATGAAGGATCAGGGGCTGACGATTATCCCGACGCGACTTTTTACTAACGAAAGGGGATTGGCCAAAATGGAGATTGCCCTGGCTAAGGGTAAGAAGCTGTATGATAAGCGTGACTCAATCAAAGAACGCGACATCAAGCGCGAAACCGATCGGGCCGGATATTAAATTTTAGGCTTCTTACAAAATTTTATTAACATTTAAAGCCCATTTGGCGTTAGTATGAGGTATATTTTTTAAATTGCCGGAAAGAATTACCAAGCATATCCCTATGGGCAGGAAAGTTTTGGTCCTCAATCAGGATTACAGTGCGCTGAGTGTATGTTCCGTACCGAAGGCTTTCCTATTGGTGTATATGCAAAAGGCTGACCTGGTCGCCCATTCCCCTACGCATGTACTTCGCACTGTAAGCGAAGCCTACCCTATGCCCACCGTAGTTCGTCTGCGCCGTTATATCCATCTGCCTTACCGGGGGGTAATGATGACCCGCCAGAATATTTTCAAGCGTGATGGAAACCGCTGCCAATATTGTGGTACTCACGACAATCTTACACTTGATCACGTGCTCCCCAAGTCGCGTGGTGGCAAAACCAACTGGGACAATCTGGCCACGGCCTGCAAGCGCTGCAATTCCCGTAAAGGTGACTACACGCCCGAGGAAGCCGCCATGCCGCTGAGACAACGGCCGTTCCGTCCTTCTTTTCTTATGTTTATCCGGGACCTGTCGGGTACCGTTGATGAGGGGTGGCTGCCCTATCTGGGAGCCAAGGAAGTCGCTTACTGATACATTATTTCTGCAAAAGTTGTGTTGAAGGGGTTTGTTTTAAAAAAAACATTACCTTTGCGGTCTGTTTTCCAAAAAAAGTTTCGTTTTTCATCAATTTCAGCCCATTCGTCCGGGGGCTGATGTATTTCAGGGCGGTTCTTCTCATTATTTATGGCAAAAATTAAGAAAGATTTAGTGGTTCCCGATTTTAACTGGGAAACGGCTGACGACAAGGGTTTTGGTACGGGTTATTCCGACGCGGATCGCACGCGACTGGAAGAAATGTACGGCGACACGATTTCTCCCATCCAGGAGAAAGAAGTATTGAAAGGCTCGGTGGTAGGTATCACCGATCGTGAAGTGATTTTGAACATCGGCTTTAAGTCTGATGGTATCGTGTCTTCTAATGAATTCCGCGACCTGCCCGACCTGAAAATTGGCGACGAGGTTGAGGTATACGTAGAAACCCAGGAGGATGCCAATGGCCAGTTGATCCTTTCGCGTAAGAAAGCAAAAGTAATCACGGCCTGGAATAATATTCAGGAATCGTTCGACGGCGACAAAATAATGGACGCCACTGTGAAGCGCCGCACCAAAGGTGGCCTGATCGTGGACGTTTACGGAATCGAGGCATTCTTGCCCGGTTCACAAATCGACGTGAAGCCCATTCGTGATTTCGACGTCTTCGTTGGTAAGCGGATGGAAGTGAAAGTTGTGAAAATCAACCACGCTAATGACAACGTGGTAGTTTCGCACAAAATATTGATTGAGAAAGATCTCGAGGCTCAGCGTCAGTTGATCCTCAACAATCTTGAGAAAGGTCAGGTACTGGAAGGTATCATCAAGAACATGACCAACTTCGGTGCATTCATCGACCTTGGTGGTGTAGACGGTCTGTTGCACATCACGGATATCTCGTGGGGCCGGATCGGTCATCCGTCCGACGTACTGTCATTGGATCAGAAAATGAATGTTGTAGTATTGGACTTCGACGAAGCCAAGAAGCGCATCTCATTGGGCTTGAAACAGCTGCAAGCCCATCCATGGGACTCCCTGCCCGAAGATATGGGTGTGGGCACCAAAGTGAAGGGACGTATTGTCAATGTAGCTGATTACGGCGCGTTCCTTGAAATTATTCCGGGTGTAGAAGGTTTGATTCACGTATCCGAAATGTCGTGGTCTCAGCATCTGCGCAACCCACAGGAATTTCTGAAAGTCAATGATGAACTGGATGCTGTAATCCTGACAATGGACCTCAATGATCGTAAGATGTCACTGGGTATCAAGCAACTCACCGAAGATCCATGGACGCAGGATTCATTGCAGGAAAAATACGCTATCGGTAGCCGTCACACGGGTATTGTTCGTAACCTCACTAACTTTGGGCTGTTCCTCGAACTGGAAGAAGGTATTGATGGACTGGTACACGTATCCGACCTTTCGTGGACTAAAAAGATCAAGCATCCTTCTGACTTTATAAAAGTAGGTGAAAATCTTGATGTGGTAGTACTTGAACTGGACGCTGCCAATCGTCGTCTGGCTCTTGGCCACAAGCAACTGGAAGAAAATCCCTGGGATACTTTTGAGACGCTGTTTGTTCCAGGTTCAGTACATCGCTGCACAGTACTCTTCAAGGGTGATAAGTTTGCAACGCTCGAATTACCTTATGGTATTGAGGGCATCGTAGCCATCAAGAATCTGGCGAAAGAAGATGGATCTATGCCTGAAATAGGCGAAAGTCTTGACTTCATGGTGCTGGAGTACTCGAAAGAAGAAAAGAAAATTGTGTTGTCACACACCAAAGTGTGGCAGGGAGGAACGGTAGAAGCAAAAGCTTCAAAGAAGTCGTCGAAATCGACAGCCAGTACTTCTTCCAGTTCCACTTCCAGCCAGGGTAGTGAAAGCGACAAGACTACGTTCGGGGATCTGGACGTACTGTCGGCTCTGAAAGAGCAGATGGAAGGCTCGGAGCAAAAAGGCAAGAACTCTACTAAAAAGGAGGAAAAACCCAATGATGATCCACGGAAAACAGCTACGGCTGAAGAAGTGATAGAGAAGCCACTTAGCGAGGAGGTAGAGGCTGATGCTGAAGCCGCCATTGCTAAGGCAGATATCAATCCCGTGGCCAACAAGCTGGACGCTAAGATTGCCGAAGCCAAAGCGGAAAACTCAGAGTCTGCCGAAACACCGGAAGCTGAACCCGCAGCTGAAGAAACGACTACTGACGTAGAAAAAATGAATGCCGAGAAAGTAGCGGAAGCCGAAGAAGAAATGGCCGAAGCGAAAACGGATGAGGTGAAAGCCGAAAAAGAAGAAAAATAAGCGGATAGCATCCGAATAATTTCTAAATTTGCCTTCCGGTAGCGGGCGAAAGCGGGCGACCGGATGGCAAATTTGGTTCCGTGGCCGAGTGGCTAGGCAGAGGTCTGCAAAACCTCGTACAGCGGTTCGAATCCGCTCGGAACCTCACCACAAGTTAAGTTACAGAGATTGGAAAAATACCATTTGTAAAAGTCAAAACAATTGGCTCATACAAATGGTATTTTTTTGTGATAAGCAGATCAGAACGCTGAATATTGGGCTTTTTTGCGGTATTGATAGTTCTTTCAGCTTAGAAAAAGTATAAATAGATGGGTCTGGCAAAATATAGCCCAAATCCTTTTGTGGATAAAAAATCGTGGAGTAGATTTGCGCGTTGATTCGGCGCAGATACCTAAAAAACGATCATACCGGTAGCGAAGAAGACCTTTTTTAAGAAAAAATCACCCCTTGAAATGAAACGATTTATTACAGGACTGCTACTTTTCTGTCTTCCCTTGTTGACCCTCGCGCAGGACCCTGCACCAGCGGGCGATGCTGCAAGTGGCGACGCAGCTAAAGGCGAAACTATCTTTAAACAAAACTGTGCCAGTTGTCATAATACCTCCGCCGAAAAGTCGGTAGGGCCTGGTCTGAAAGGCGTACAGCAACGGCACGACTTCCCTTGGCTGGTCAAATGGATTCACAATTCGCAGGCAATGATTGCAGCGGGTGATCCAGCAGCTGTGGCTCTATATAAGCAATATAATCAGGCCCAAATGACTAGCTTTCCCAACTTGTCAGAGGATGATATCAAAAATATTCTGGCTTATGTAGAGGAGGCTAACGCGGCTCCAGCGGCGGCGGCAGGTGCTCCGGCAGCGGCTGGCGCAGCGGTCGCGCAATCCGGCGCCCCGTCTGATCTTTTCGTGTTAGTATTGGTTGCGCTTTTAGTAGTGATGCTGCTTGTGCTTGGCGTTTTGTTGGTCGTTGTAACGCTCCTTTCCAAAGCAGTGAGCGGAGATGCAGCAGCAGGCCAAACAGGTACTCCTTTTATGGAGCGACTAAAAGGTACGCTGACTAAGACGGCCAATAATCCGGCAATTCGGTCAGCGACAATTTGGGTATTTGTTTTATTAGTTACCAAAGCTCTCATTGACGGAGCCTTTAATGTAGGCGTGCACCAGGGATATGCGCCAAAGCAACCTATTGCTTACTCGCACAAATTGCACGCCGGGGAGTACAAGATTGACTGTAACTATTGTCATACGGGTGCCAACCGCAGCCGCTCGGCCCACATTCCTTCGGCCAATATTTGTATGAACTGCCATGGCGTGATTAAAAAAGAGTCACCCGAGATTCAGAAAATCTATGCAGCCATTGAGAATAATCAACCCATTGAATGGGTACGTGTTCACAACTTGCCGGATTTTGCTTACTTTAACCATGCCCAGCATGTGAATGTGGGCGGATTGGAATGTCAACAATGCCACGGTGAAATTCAGAACATGGAGGTCGTGGAACAACGCTCATCGCTCACGATGGGCTGGTGTATCGATTGCCACCGTAAGACAGACGTCAATACTAAAGGCAATGCTTACTACGACAAGCTCGTACAGGTACACAATGAGGGTAGCAAGGAAAACCTGAAGGTAGCTGACATTGGCGGCCTGGAATGCTCAAAGTGCCACTATTAATTCAGTTGAGTGTTAACCATGAAAGTTATTTATAGTCAGGCTGTACAGAATAAGAAGTAGACCCAGCCCGATAATAATTCCAAAAGAGAGATTCGTATAGAACAGTTTTATGGAACATACTAATAAGAGGTACTGGAAAGGTCTTGAAGAGTTGCGAAACGATAAAGACTTTGTCAGAAATGCCAATAGTGAATTTGCCCCTGCCCCTCCCGCTGAGAAAGAATATGAAAGCTTGGTAGATGGTATGGGTACCCACCGCCGGGACTTTCTTAAAGTACTCGGCTTCGGCATGGCGGCGGTGTCGCTCGCTGCCTGCGAAACGCCCGTCCGGTACGCTGTTCCCTATCTCAACAAGCCCGAAGGTGAATTTCCGACCATTGCTAACTGGTACGCTTCTACCTATGCCGAAGGCGGCGATTACGCCAGCGTACTTGTCAAGACCCGTGAAGGTCGCCCTATCAAGCTAGAGCCCAATAATCTTTCCAGTATTTCCAGTGGCGTCAGCGCTCGGATTCATGGTTCGCTGCTGAGCTTGTATGATAACGAAAAACTGAAGGGCCCCGCTAAAGGCGCGGATACTAAGGTCAGCTGGGATCAGGTAGATAAAGAAATCATGGCACAGCTGGCCAAAGTAGCGGCAAGCGGCACACCTATTCGGCTGATTTCGTCTACTATCATTAGCCCCTCGACAAAGGCAGTCGTTGCTGATTTTGTGGCGAAATATCCTGCGACAACGCATATTCAATACGACGCCAACTCTGCTTCCGCCCTTTTGAAAGCCAATGGTGGCAAAGTACCTGCCTACGATTTTAGTAAAGCCAAAACCATAGTCAGTATCGACGCTGACTTCCTCGGCACTTGGATCGCCCCCATTGCCTTCGCAAAGCAGTACGCCGAAACGCGAAAACTGAGTAGTGCTAAGGGTGGTAAAAAAGAAATGTCTCGGCACTACCAATTCGAGTCACAGCTTTCGTTGACGGGTTCCAACGCCGACTACCGTACGGCGGTAAAACCTTCACAGATTGGTCTGGTGGTGGCTGCCTTGTATAACAAAGTTGCGGGCAAAATGGGCGGTAGTTCGATTTCGACTGCCGCTGTCAATGTTCCTCTCCTTGATGAGGCCGCCGCTGATCTGATTGCTGCCAAAGGGCAGGCATTAGTCGTATGCGGAGTGAATGATGTTAATGTCCAGAACCTGGTTCGCTCGCTCAATAATATGTTGGGTAGTAATGGCACTACTATTTCGGGTGCAGCGTACAATTTGCGCCAGGGAGACGATGTAGCGATGAATGGCTTTATCGATGAGTTAAAGGGCGGTCGAGTAGGAGCGGTTATGTTCCTGGATGCCAATCCAGTCTATGATCATCCGCGTGGAGCTGAAATTGCAGCCGCTTTGCCCAAAGTACCATTGAGTATTTCATTTGCTGACCGGGCCGACGAAACTGCATCTTTGACCAAATACATTTGCCCCGCCTCTCACTATTTGGAGTCCTGGGGTGATGCCGAACCAAGAACAGGTTATTATAGCCTAATACAACCAACAATCAGCCTGATATTCAATACCCGGCAAGCTCAGTCGAGCCTGTTGAAGTGGGCGGGTAAGAGCGAAGACTACCATGAATATATTAAAGCCTATTGGCGTAGTAATATATATTCACAGGGGTCAGGCGGCGGATTCGAGCAGTTTTGGATGAAAGCGTTGCACGATGGTGTATTTGAACCCAAAGTTGCCGCAGCCACAAGTACTTCTGAAATTACGCCAGAAAGCCAGCCTTCATCGAATTCTATTACTGCTGCTCCATTAGCCAGCAGTTCCGACGATGCTGCTGCTTTGAACAAAACATACAAAGCAAATGGCTCAGGTCTGGAACTTGTCCTCTACGAAAAAGTAGGTATGGGTACCGGAAATTTGGCCAATAATCCCTGGATTCAAGAATTCCCCGATCCGGTTACCAAAGCATGCTGGGACAATTACGCTTGTCTCTCCAAAGCAACCGCATCTGAACTTGGCGTAGAACAGGGTGACTTAGTTAAGTTGGATTACAAAGGAAAAGCGCTGGAACTACCCGTAATTATTCAGCCTGGGCAGGCTGCAGGTACGGTGGCAGTGGCCATCGGTTATGGTCGCGAGAAAGCGGGCAAATCAGCCGACGGTGTTGGTGTGAATGTGTATCCATGGGCTACCTTCAATAACGGCTATCTCTCTTTCCGTCCGGGAGAAGTTACTTTGACAAAAAGTGGTGGTACCAAAGAAATTGCCCAGACCCAAACTCATGACACAGTCATGGGGCGCGAATCGGTATTGCAAGATTCTGTGTTGAGTGATTACCAAAAAAATGTAATGGCGGGCCGCTTCGTCCCCGAAGTAGAAACTTCCGAAGGCCCTAAGGAAGCGACTGATATTACTCTCTGGAATGGTCATGAGTACAAAAACCATTCATGGGGTATGATTGTCGACCTTAACTCCTGCACAGGTTGTGGAGCTTGTGTCATCGGCTGCCAGTCAGAAAACAACGTAGCAGTGGTTGGACGGCAGGAGGTAATTAACCGCCGCGAGATGCACTGGATTCGCATTGACCGCTATTACAGTAGTAAGTCGGCTGAGAATCTGAACGATCTGGAAGAGGCTTCGGAAAACCCAGAAGTGACTTTCCAGCCTCTGATGTGTCAGCATTGCAATAATGCACCCTGCGAGACCGTGTGCCCCGTATTAGCCACAACGCACAGCTCGGAAGGCCTGAACCAAATGACCTACAACCGCTGTGTTGGTACACGCTATTGCGCTAACAACTGTCCCTTCAAAGTGCGTCGTTTTAACTGGTTTAAGTACTTTGATAGCGACGACTTCGATTACAACTTCAACAATGACCTCGGGAAAATGGTTATCAATCCCGAAGTGACCGTTCGATCACGTGGAGTAATTGAAAAATGCTCGATGTGCGTGCAACGGATTCAGGAGGGTAAACTCAATGCCAAGAAGGCCAGAAGACGTCCAATAGATGGTGAAATCGTTACTGCCTGCGCACAGACTTGCCCCACCAATGCAATTACCTTCGGCGACATGAACGACCCCGAAAGCCAAATTTCTAAAATTCTGGAAATAGAACGTGAAGGACGGGCTTTCCATATGTTGGAAGAAATCAATGTGCGTCCGCAGATTTCTTATCTAACCAAGATTCGTAATAAGGCAGCGGAAGCTCCTGGAATGGCTGACGCCTGATCATCGATAAATAGCAATTAAATATCACAAAATTTTAGCCGTATGCATGTCACCTCACCCGTAAGACCGCCGCTCGTTACCGGTGCAAAAACGTACGCCGACGTAACGGAAGATATCTGCCGTCACGTAGAGGCAAAGCCAACCAAAGAGTGGTGGGTTGCATTTATTATATCCGTGATCGTTCTCATTTATGGTACCGCCTGCGTTTTCTGGACCTGGTGGGAGGGACTGGGCGTTTGGGGTTTGAACAAAACCGTTGGTTGGGCCTGGGACATCACCAATTTTGTATGGTGGGTAGGTATTGGTCACGCCGGTACTTTGATTTCAGCCATTCTTTTGCTCTTTCGGCAAAAATGGCGGACATCCATCAACCGGGCAGCGGAAGCGATGACGATTTTCGCCGTATTGTGCGCCGCTTCTTTCATCCTTATGCACATGGGCCGTCCGTGGATGGCTTACTGGGCTTTGCCACTACCCAATGCCTTTGGTTCGCTGTGGGTAAACTTTAACTCTCCGCTGGTCTGGGACGTGTTTGCTATTAGTACTTACTTTTCAGTATCGCTCGTTTTCTGGTACATCGGTCTGATTCCCGACTTGGCTACTATCCGGGATCGCGCCCGCAATAAAGTATCTCGCTTCATTTATGGTTCACTGGCGATGGGCTGGAACGGTTCAGCCAAAACCTGGGCGCGGTACGAGTACATCAGCTTGATCCTGGCGGGTCTGGCTACACCGTTGGTACTTTCAGTGCACACCATTGTAAGTATGGACTTTGCCACCTCAGTTATCCCAGGCTGGCATACAACTATCTTCCCTCCCTATTTCGTAGCGGGCGCTATCTTCTCCGGTTTCGCGATGGTGCAGAACCTGATGCTGATTACGCGGGTCGTTTATAAGTTGGAAGACTATATTACACTGGAGCACATTGAGTCCATGAATAAGGTCATCACGCTCACGGGGTCTATAGTGGGGGTAGCCTACCTGACTGAATTTTTCATTGCTTGGTATTCGGGCGTAGAATACGAAAGCTATGCCTTTATTAACCGCGCCACGGGACCTTATTGGTGGGCATACGCTACGATGATGACTTGTAACGTAGTTTCACCGCAGCTGTTCTGGTCAAGAGCTATCCGCCGTAGCGTCACCTGGACGTTCTTTATCTCTGTAATCGTAAACATCGGTATGTGGTTCGAGCGGTTTGTAATTATCGTTACATCGCTGCACCGCGACTATCTGCCATCGAGCTGGGCGATGTTCTCACCGACAATGTTCGATATTGGTGATTACATTTTCTCGTTCGGCTTCTTTTTCACATTGTTCCTGCTTTTCTCCAAGTTCTTGCCTGTGGTCAACATGGCGGAGGTAAAAGCAGTACTCCGGTCTTCGTCCGAGATTCTTCCTAAGAAGGTGGCCGGCGTTGCTAAGGGCGAGCGTATGACCAGCCCAACCTACAACAAAGACGCTCAGTAATTTTCAATTTTTAGTATCATGGCAAATTCTCACGGTAAATATTTGGTTGGGGTGTACGACGATGACGAAGTCATTCTACACGCCGTTCCCAAACTCCGCAAAGCGGGAGTCAAGATTTCAGAAGTTTATTCTCCTTTTGCCATCCACGGTATGGATGATGCGCTGGGGCATCCCCGCACTCGAATTGGTATTGCTGCTTTCCTGTTTGGCGTCACGGGTTGTATTTGTGCATTGACCTTGACTATTTGGACGATGGGTATTGATTGGCCGATGATCGTCGGCGGAAAAGACCCGATTTCCATTCCCAATTACATCCCAATTACCTTTGAGTTGACGGTACTTTTCACAGCTTTTGGTATGGTGACAGTGTTTTTCATCACCAATGGATTGGGACCTAGTTTAGTCAATCCTAATATGTTTGACCCTCGCTCAACCGACAACAAATTTGTGATGGCCATTGACTTAAAGGGCAATCGCTTGACTGAGGCCGAAATCACGCAGCAGTTGCGTGATACAGGAGCTGAGGAAGTGAATATCAAACAATTCTAATTTAGCGGATGATGAATTTTAGATTTAAATACATAATCGCCCTAGTTGTATTAGCACTTTTTGCCAGCAGCTGTGGACACGATTATAATGATACAGGAGTAGAGTACGCTCCGAATATGTACTATCCTGTAGGTTATGAACCCTATCGTCAGATTGAGGCCAATCCTCTTAATCCAATGGGACTGAATATGCGTCTTCCTGTAGAAGGTACAGTATCCCGAGCAAATTACGATACAAAGTTTGGTTCGGGTGATTCGACAAAGGTTGATTTGATGATGTATAATATTCCTAAAGACAGCATAGGAATCGCCGAACGTACATTAACAAACCCGATACCACTGAATGAAAAGACGCTGAGCGAAGGTAAAGTCCTTTACGAAAGATACTGCCAGCACTGCCATGGAGCAGGCGGAGCAGGTGATGGTACTGTTGGAGCAGTGTATAAAGGTGTCCCTAACTACAAGGCTTTGGAACTCAACGACGGCCACATTTTTCATGTAATCACCTACGGTAAAGGCCGAATGTGGCCACATGGTTCACAGGTAGATCCAGAGGAACGCTGGAAAATTGTTCACTATGTGCAGCAACTCCAAAAGCAGTAATTGATAATTAATTGGCAAAAAGCGAAGTTGTTTTTTATAAAGTCGTCAGCCAAATATATTGTTCATTGTTAATCATCCATTTCGGTCCGTCTATGCGGACCATTAAATAAAGATGGCATCAGTACACGCAATACCTTCCGTAGAGGAGGAGTTCATTTTTACCTCAGGAGCCAGAACAAAACTGCTGATTGGTGGCGGCATTGGACTCGCTATGGTCTTGATTGGCGCATTTCTTCTGGCCACTGGTTCTGGCCATGAAGCAGCTGAAGCTGCGCATGGTGCAGCGGCAGGAGCTGCCGGGCATGGCGAGGAAGCCGCTCACGCAGGAAACTGGATGACCAGAATTTGGGCCAACCTTTGGGTCAATGCCGTTTACTTTACAGGTATTTCAGTGATAGGAATGTTTTTCATTTCCTATAATTATCTCGCTGAGGCAGGCTGGTCGGCAGTATTTAAGCGCATTCCCGAAGCGATGCCTGCATTTCTGCCTGTGACCTTTGTTATTATGCTGATTGCTTTTTTTCTGGGCGGTCACGACTTGTTTCACTGGACGCACGAAGAGTTGTTTGACCCAGGTAATAAGCTTTATGATCCTATTATTTCCGGTAAACGAAGCTATCTTAATACTCCTTTCTTCCTTATCAGAATGGTGATCTATTTCGCGTCCTGGTATTTTCTATGGCGGGTTTTAAGGAATTTATCTCTGGAAGAAGATCAGATAGGCGGTACAACTAACTACTATAAGTCAATTCGTTACGGTACGGCTTTCCTTGTAGTTTTCGCGATCACCTCCTCGACCTCCGCCTGGGATTTTGTGATGTCGATTGACACGCACTGGTTCAGTACCATGTTTGGATGGTACACGCTGGCGAGTTGGCACGTGAGTGGATTGGCTGTTATTACTTTGACAGTGGTCACGCTACGCGAGATGGGTTATCTCCGCGCAGTGAATAACAGCCACCTGCGCGATTTGGGTAAATTCGTTTTTGCTTTCAGTATTTTCTGGACTTATGTGTGGTTTGCACAGTTCTTGTTGATTTATTATGCCAATTTGCCAGAGGAGGCCATATACTATCGCTCTCGTTTTAGTGGTTACGGAGGCATCTATCAGGCACCGTTTTTCATCAACCTTTTTCTAAACTTTTTCTTCCCTTTCCTAGTTCTGATGACTAGGGATTCGAAGATGACGCATTCCATTTTGAAGGTAGCCTGTTGGAGCGTTTTGATTGGGCATTACTTTGATTTTTATACCAATATTATGCCTGGTTCGGTAGGAGCTAACGGAGGTTTTGGTCCGGTAGAATTTGGTTTTATCCTGATTTTCGTTTGTGCTTTCATCTGGTCTGTTTCCACCCAACTAACTAAGGCCAACCTAATTCCAAGGAATCACCCGATGCTGGAAGAATCACTGCACCACGACATTGCTTAAACAGTTTAAAGAAATATTCTCATGTCCTATTTAATTGCGATAATTGCCGTCATTTTCCTGGCCCTGACCATCCTTGTCATTTCCCGACTGCAAAAGGTAATGAAAGGTGTCAACGCGGTAGATACTAATGGCGAGGATGCAAGACCCGGAGGAAATAAGTGGAACGGTAATATGTTCCTGATTTTCATGGTGCTGGGGCTGATAGGTTTTGTCTGGTCTTACCTAAGTGCCGAGCCTGATTTTCTTCCTACTGCTTCTTCCGTTCATGGACGCCGTACTGACGACTTGTTTTGGTTTTCGATGGGAATACTGACAATTCCATTTATTATTGTCAATATCCTTTTATTTTACTTTTCCTGGAGATATCAATACAAAGCAGGCCAAAAAGCAACCTATTATCCTGAGAACCATCGGCTAGAACTGATATGGACAGTAATCCCTGCGGTAGTAATGGCCTTGCTTGTATTCACCGGATGGAGAGCGTGGTCAGACATCATGTCGGAAGCACCGAAAGATGCCGAAGTTTTTGAGATAATGGGCAAGCAGTTTGGATGGTACGTACGGTACCCGGGTGTAGATAATAATAAACTCGGGAACTATAATTACAAACTGATTGATGCTCAGAATGAAATGGGGATCGATTTGTCGGATGAAAATGCCTTTGATGATTTTGTCAGCACGGCTGAATTACACATCCCAGTTAATAAGCCTGTTCTTTTAAAAATTCGGGCTCGTGATGTATTGCACAGCGTATTCATTCCACACATGCGTGTAAAAATGGATGCGGTACCTGGTATGCCCACTAAATTTTGGTTTGTAGCCGATAAATCAACGGCAGAGATGAAAGCCGAGCTCAATAATCCTGACTTCGATTATGAAATTGCATGTACCGAGATTTGTGGTACTGGGCATTTCAGTATGCGCCTTCGGTTAATTGTGGAAGACGAAGCTTCTTATCGCCGGTGGATGGCAGAACAAAAGACTTTCTTGGAAACTTATCCCGATTACCTGGCTAAGGTCCCGGACAATTTAAAGGCGAAAGCCATGAAGTATATACCTGCCGAAGCACCAGCGGTTGCCAACCCCGACAGCACAATGGCTACGGAGACAGGCAGTAGTAATACTACTGGCATTGGTACTTCGGCTTCACTTCGTTAATTTCAAACTCATTTAATTCTTCGCAAATATGTCAACATTATCAACCGGAACTGACGTAGTCGTGTACGAAGAAGAACACGTACATCATGACGACCCCAACTTTTGGCGGAAGTATATTTTCTCAGAGGATCATAAAGTAATTGCCAAGCAGTACCTGATCTCAGGTATTTTCTGGGCTATGCTGGGCATTGCTATGTCCGTTGTCTTTCGGATTCAACTCGGTTTTCCCGATGCTGATATTTCCTGGTTAAAGCCTGTATTAGGCCAATGGATCAGTGAAACTGGTAAACTTGATCCTAATTTTTACTTGGCTTTGGTTACAATGCATGGTACCATTATGGTATTCTTTGTATTGACTGCGGGTTTAAGTGGTACTTTTAGTAACTTCTTGATCCCCTTACAGATTGGAGCACGCGACATGGCTTCTGGTTTCCTGAATATGCTTTCGTACTGGTTCTTCTTTACGGCTAGCGTAATCATGTTTGCCTCTTTATTTTTGCAAACGGGACCGGCAGCGGGTGGCTGGGTAGTTTATCCGCCATTAAGTGCATTGCCACAGGCACACTTAGGTTCAGAGTTGGGCATGAGTTTGTGGTTAATCAGTATGGCACTCTTCATTGTGTCGCAGTTGCTGGGCGGTATCAACTATATCACAACAGTAATTAACCTGCGGACCCGCGGTATGACTTTCAATAAACTGCCATTAACAATCTGGGCATTCCTGATTACGGCGGTATTGGGTCTTATTTCTTTCCCCGTTTTACTCTCCGCTGCTCTACTATTGATCTTCGACAGAAACTTCGGTACTAGTTTCTACCTTTCGGAAATATATATTGCGGGCGAAGCACTTCCCAATGTAGGTGGTAGCCCAATACTGTTCCAGCACTTGTTCTGGTTCCTGGGACACCCAGAAGTGTATATCGTATTGCTTCCCGCCTTGGGAATCACTTCCGAGATCATCGCCACCAATTCTCGTAAGCCGATTTTTGGCTACCGTGCCATGATCGCTTCTCTGCTTGGCATTGCCTTCCTGGCATTCATTGTATGGGCACACCATATGTTTGTGACGGGTATGAACCCATTCCTGGGATCTGTATTCATGTTCTTAACGCTGATCATTGCAGTACCATCCGCTGTAAAAGCATTTAATTACATCACTACGCTGTGGAAAGGTAATATTGTGTTTACCCCGGCTATGCTTTTTTCCATTGGCTTGGTGTCGTTCTTCGTTTCGGGTGGATTGACGGGTATTATCCTGGGAAATAGTGCGTTGGATATTCAGTTGCATGATACTTACTTTGTGGTAGCTCACTTCCATATCGTGATGGGGGCAGCCTCAGCTTTTGGCTTCTTTGCCGGAGTCTATCACTGGTTCCCCAAGATGTTCGGTCGGATGATGAACAATACGCTAGGCCAAATTCACTTCTGGATGACTTTCATCGGGGTATACTTGGTGTTCTTCCCACTTCATTATATCGGTATTGCTGGCTTCCCACGTCGTTATTACCAATTCACGACCTACGATTTCACTAGCTCTTACACGGATTTGAATATGTTTGTGACAGTCGCGGCCATTATGACTTTCCTGGCGCAGTTTGTCTTCATCTATAACTTCTTTTCCAGCATTTTCACTGGCAAGCGTTCGCCGCAGAATCCATGGCGTTCTAATACGCTGGAATGGACGGCTCCTATCAATCCCGGTCACGGTAACTGGCCTGGTGAGATACCTGCAGTGTACCGATGGTCTTATGATTATAGCAAGCCTGGTGCTGCCGAAGACTTTATTCCTCAAAATGTGCCTTACTCGCAGACTCTTGAATCCAATCTTCCACACGAAAACGAGGAGATAAAAATGGAAGCCGAGATTGAGGCGCAAAACTTCAATGACCAGTTCGACCAACCTCATTGATTCCCGACATAATCGCCTTTTCCGGCGTCTGACTTTAGTGACAGTAGTCACGGTGTACCTGCTTATTATAGCTGGTGGCGTCGTCAGAAGCACCGGAGCAGGCATGGGCTGTCCCGATTGGCCCAAATGCTTTGGTAGCTGGGTACCTCCAACTGAGGTATCACAGCTACCATCGAATTATCAGGAAATCTACGGAGCTAAATTAAAAGGAGAGGTAGAATTCAATGCGGTCAAGACATGGATTGAATATGTCAATCGACTTTTGGGCGCATTCACGGGGATTCTAATTTTTGCTGTTTTAGTGGTCTCTGTTCCTTTCCTGCGTTCAGGTCATTCCAAATTATTCTACGCTAGTTTAGCAGCCTTTATTCTGGTTGGCTTTCAAGGCTGGCTCGGCTCCAAAGTAGTTTCAACTGAACTTCATCCCTTGATGATTACGCTGCATATGGTTGTAGCGATCGTCATTGTGTTTGTGTTGCTTTATATCTTAGCGCGCAGCTATTCTGATAAGCTGGCTGTAGGGAAGATCAATGCTGAGAAACGTCTTAAAACTATTGTTCTTACAGTCATTGGTTTATCATTTGTTCAGATCATAATTGGTACCCAAGTACGGGAAGCTATTGATTTGGTAGTCGCTCGGATGGGATACGCATCTCGCAGCCAATGGATCGATGAACTGGGGCTAACATTTTACGTGCACAGGTCGTTTTCTATCCTAGTGCTAGCAGCCAATGTTCTTCTTTATTTCCGGGTGAAGAAACATGTTACGCCCTTTAGTCCATTATATCCTTTAGCCCGCTGGACACTGCTAATTGTAGGAGTGGAAATAGTCGTAGGGATAATTTTGGCCTATATGGGGGTACCTGCATTTGCACAACCTATTCACCTGACTTTGGCTGTTCTTTTGGCGGGCGTCCAGTTTATTATGTTACTGAGTTTAAACATGAATACAAAAGTGGAAAACTATCCGCAGCTGGCGACCGAATTATCCTGAATACAAACAGATTTTTAAAACATTAAAAACTATAAGCAACGAATGATCGCATCCGACAATAGTTTGTCAAGTGGAAGTTTAGTTGGGAATAAAATAAAAGCTTTTTTTGAGCTATTGAAGTTTCGTCTGGCAGCCTTGGTAGCCTTTTCGGGGGCCTTCGGGTATAGTCTGGCAATGCCAGCGATTAATTGGGGAATGCTGGGGCTGTTTTGCCTGGCGGCAATTGGTATTACCGGGACTGCTAACATAATCAATCAGATCATCGAAATCGATCTGGATAAGTTAATGAAAAGAACTGCTGATCGTCCGCTGCCAAGCGGTAGAGTTACGATTCAGGAGGCTGCGATTTGGGGCATTTTACTCGGAGTTTCATCGCTTCTGATTTTCGCCTTATTCTTTAATATTACAACTGCATTACTCGCTGCGCTTTCTACAGTTCTCTACGGATTTGTTTACACTCCCCTAAAAAGGGTTGGTCCTATTGCGGTCTTTGTTGGAGCAATTCCAGGTGCTTTTCCTCCTATGATAGGCTGGATTGCGGCCACTAACCATTTCGGCCTGGAGCCGGGTATTCTGTTTGCGATTCAATTTTTCTGGCAGTTCCCCCATTTTTGGGCCATTGCCTGGGTATTGGATGAAGATTACAAAAGGGCTGGTTTCAAAATGCTTCCTTCCAAAGGTGGCAAGGACCTCAATACGACTATCCAGATTATGATCTGGACGCTCTGCTTGATCCCTATCGGCTGGCTGCCTTTTAAGTTGGGGATGACTGGAATCAACTCTGCCTTCATTGCCACCATATTTGGTGTTCTATTCCTGGCCCAAACCTTTCACCTTATGCGCAAATGCACGGATAAAACCGCATTGCAGCTAATGTTTGGTTCATTTATATACCTGCCAATTGTACAAATAGCGTTTTTAATCGATAAGATCTAACGCGAATTTATTCGCTTAGTTAACACCAGACAGTTATAACTGTCATTTAGTAGAAAATTAAAGATGGAAGTAACACATCAAATTCCCATACAAAAAGAACCGGAAGCTACCCTTTCGGTAGATCCAAAGAAGTTTATTCTCTGGCTCTTCATCGTCAGTATCGTTATGCTCTTTGCCTCGCAGACCAGTGCTTACTTGGTGCGTCGGGCAGAAGGAAACTGGCTTGAATTTCAGATGCCCGTTGTCTTTTGGTACAGTACAGTGGTTCTGTTTTTCAGCAGTATTAGTATGCAATGGGCCTATATTTCGGCAAAAAAAGATAATTTCACCCAACTGAAAACGGCAATTTCTATTACTTTTGCGCTGGGACTCCTGTTTCTTGGCATGCAGTTTCAGGGCTGGCGGGAAATGGTAGACATGAAAGTCTACTTTGTAGGCAATCCGTCAGGATCGTTTTTGTACGTATTTACAGGCTTACACGGTTTCCACCTGATCAGCGGCCTGATCGTTCTGCTTACTGCCCTGGTGGCAGCATTTCGATTCAAGGTACATGCCAAAAACCTGCGTCGCATTGAGATTTGCGCTACCTATTGGCACTTTTTGGATTTTCTTTGGATCTATTTGTTTTTCTTTTTATTGACTTTCAATTGATAATTTAACGACGCGATGGCTGCAACGACTACCGACACCCTACCCAGAAGAATGTGGCTGGGGGGCATTGAACCTATGAAAGCCAGCTACGGCAAGCTGATGATGTGGTTCTTCCTCATCTCGGATACCTTTACTTTTTCAGCTCTGCTGGTTTCTTACGGATTGGTACGGTTTAGCTATCCCGCTTACGATGGAGCAGTAGCCGATTTTACCTTCTCCAACCTGTATTGGCCTATTCCTGAAAAGGTTTATGAAGCGGTCCCTTTCCTGCACGGTATCGAACTGCCTTTGGTGTTTGTCGGTATCATGACATTCATCCTTATTTTCAGCAGTGTTACCATGGTTCTTGCTGTAGAGGCAGGCCATCGTATGGACCGTTCGGCGGTTGAAGTGTATATGCTTTGGACTATTCTGGGTGGTTTTACATTTTTAGGCTGCCAGGCTTGGGAATGGTCTCACTTTATTCACGGTACCGAAAGTGGTTCCGTCATTCGTGAAATTGTGAACGGGCAATGGGTAGAGCGAACAATTTTTGGAGCCAATCTGACTGAAAACCAGTACGGACCTCCTGCTTTTGCTGATTTCTTTTTCTTCATCACAGGTTTCCATGGTACGCACGTTTTCAGCGGAGTGCTATTAAATATTCTGATTTATTATCGTGCCGCTACGGGGTACTATGATCGTCGCGGTCATTATGAAATGGTGGAGAAGGTTGGCCTTTATTGGCACTTTGTCGATCTGGTATGGGTATTCGTATTTACTTTCTTCTATCTGGTTTAAGTCCTTTAAATAAAAATAATCATGGCTGAAATACACGCAACACCCCGCGAAGCGGCCGCTCGCCACGACGATATTCCTGTCGATGGCGGTGCAGCACAACGTAAACAGATTTGGAAAGTCTTTATTATACTGTCTGTTATAACGGCATTTGAATTCTTGATTGCCTTTACGTTGCACGCTAGTTTGTTAAAGGTGGCAATCTTTGTAGGTCTCACTATTGTGAAGGCATTCTACATTGTGGGAGAATTCATGCACCTGAAGCATGAGGTGAAATCTCTGATTTGGTCCATTCTGATTCCGGTTATTTTTGTAGTATGGCTGCTATTGGCATTGATGCTGGAGGGCGGCTCGATCTTTGAAGCGAGGTAAACTACCCATGCGGAAATACATAAAAACCGGGTTACTGATGCTTACATTGGTATTCCCGGTTTTAATTTATCTGTTCCTCAAAGTTTTTACTACCAACCACTACGATCTTCCCTATTTCGTGTCACTTAGGGATGTCGCGAACAACGCCATTGTCAATCCCGATGGCGATACTACCTTCTACCAAATTCAGGATTTTTCTCTGATAACTGCTGACGGCAGTACTATCTCAGCGGCTTCTTTGCAAGGAAAAACAGTACTGGTAAGTACTCTCTCATTCCCCTGCGCTGACACCTGTAAGGAGGTTCTGAGTCAACTCGCCCGTGTTCAGAGTCTGCACCAGGATTATCCCGGATTTATTATTCTTACTTTAATTGAAAAGAATAATGCACCACTTATTTCTTCAATAAAAGAGGTTAGAGAATCGGAAACAGGATGGCAGATTGCTCCCCTGTCAGATTCTACACTCAACTATACTCTGCAAACTGTTTTTCGGTTAAACGAAAAAGTGCCGGGACTGAAAACCATTTCTTCCCAATCAAGGTTAAGTTTGGTGGACGGTGCGGGCTTCATTCGTGGATTTTATGATACTGCTGACCCTGAGGAAATCGACCGTCTTATGGCTGAAATCAAAATCCTTGAACATAATCGGAAGCAGAACTAGGAAGTAATTGGAGAAACTGAGAATAGAGATACTATTCAGTTTTTACAAAAAAGTACTACTTCACATTTTTATTCTCTATACTTTATAAATAAGTTGGAAACCTTATTTTTAGAAAAGAGCCGAAAGTACAACCGCCTTATCAATGTCTTGGCTGTGGCCATCCCGGTAGTTGTAGCGGTTTTATTGGGCGTAAGGCAAAAGGTCGATCTGGGGAGCTGGACTAAGATTCTGCCTCATGTCAATGCTATCGTCAATTCACTTACGGCTATACTGCTGGTAGTGGGTCTGCTTTTTATCCAAAGGAAAAATGTTGCAGCGCACCGCCGTACCATGACGACTGCCTTCGTATTGGGCTCGCTGTTTTTGGTGAGTTATGTGCTGTATCATCTGAGTAATGAATCCACAGCGTTTGGTGGCGAAGGACTGATTCGGCCCATCTATTATTTCCTTCTGATAAGCCATATTGTACTGTCGGTCGTTGTGGTTTGGTTTGTGCTGAGGGCGGTTTATTTTGCGTATAGCAATCAGATCGCTGAGCATAAGAAAGCGGTTAAATGGGCGTTTCCCATTTGGCTTTATGTAAGCATTACGGGTGTGATCGTCTATTTGTTAATCAGTCCTTATTACCAATGAAAAATATACTGAGTAAAATTGTTTTACTGCTTTTGCTACTCGTGTTAAATACTGGCCAGCTATGGGCGCAGTGTGCGATGTGTAGGGGATCAGTGGAAAGTACAATGGGTAATGGACGTAATAATGTCGGAATCGGTTTGAATACCGGGATTATGTACTTGTTCATTATGCCCTATTTGATTGTAGCCCTGTTTGCCTATTTTTGGTTTAAGAATAGCAAGAAAGCCCGCGAAGAACAAAGAATGGTTGCTGCCCGCGTTCGGCAGGCGATGGGAAGCTGATACGCATAAAAGTGTTATAAACACACCCAATCGAAAAAGGGAAACGACTCAAAGACAGTCGTTTCCCTTTTTTTGTAAAAAAATAAATCATGCCATGCAACCTGCCGGGGGTGAATGTGCATCTTGCCATTGAAACACCCCGAAGGAATGTCACGCATACTACCTTTATTCGACCAGGAAGCCCAAATGGTCAAGGCCCTTCGCAAGGGCGACCCAAAAGCGCAGCGTCAACTATATGATCGTTACGCGTCGCGGATGTTGGGTGTATGCATACGGTACGTCGGCGACCACATGACCGCCGAAGATGTGTTGGTAGAAGGTTTTATGAAAGTTTTTGACAAGATCGGGCAGTTCAAAAGCGAGGGTAGTTTCGAGGGTTGGATGCGGCGGATTATGGTAAATGAATCGCTCGGCTATCTTCGACAACGGAAACGAATTCAGGAGGATGCCATTCTGGACGAGGCGCAGCAGGTGGTAGACAATAGCCTGGCCGATGAGGCACTGGAAACCGAGGAGATGTTACAGATGATCGACACCTTACCCACAGGCTATCGGACGGTATTTAACCTATATGCCATCGAAGGCTATACTCATGCCGAGATCGCCGAAAAGCTGGGCATCACCGAAAGTACCTCCAAATCGCAGTTGCACCGGGCCCGGGCTATGCTGCAGCAACTTGTGACCGATTGGGAGAATGAACTAAAAAAAAAAGTAGAGTATGAAGAAGTATAATAATATAGACGATCTCTTTGCCCGCAAACTTTCCGACTTAGAAAGGACGCCATCGCCTGACCTCTGGAAACGGATCGAGCAGGGGCAGAAAAAAGAAGCCCGCCGTCTGGGTGGATGGTACTGGTACGTCGCCGCAAGTGTTACAATTTTGCTCATGGCAGGTTATTTGATGTGGCAAAACCAAATGCAGTCGGAGAAGTCACAAGAGCAAATAGCCAAGATGGAAAAAACGGTAAACCCAAAGGCAGATGTAAAGTCACCCGCTTTGCCACTAAATGAGAAAGAGAACTTAGCTAGCGAACCCAAACCTAAGACCGTAGTAAGTGAGAGTGAACTGAACAGCGTACTTCAAGCCCAGGCATTGGCAAAGAATACCACAGATAATTCTCCAAAGTCTCCGAAAAGCGAACCTACTCCAGTATTGGAAGATGTTAAAATTGCCGTAGTAGGAAAAGCAGAGATAGCCCCTGAGCAGTTGATTACGAGAAATGACGATATGAAAACCTTAGAGCATGTTGAACTTCCAGCGATTGATCCAGGCAAAATAGTACCTGACCCTCAAAAACGTGTAGTTGTAGCGCATATAGAAACGGAGGATGGAGGAAAGGAAGACCAAAAAGCCTCGAAATTCCTTCGGGTACTGCGCCAATTAAAAAATGCCAAACAGGGTGACGAAGTCGAATGGGACGAATTGGGTTTTAACCCAAAAAGAATCCTCGCCCGCGCCGACGAGCGCCTCCGCACCGGGGAAGACAAGATTTCCGACAAGTACCAGGAATTGAAAAATAAGACCAAACTTTAACTCTACATACCATGAAAAATATCGTAAAATCTCTCGTTATATGCGCATTTGTTGCGCTGAGTTGTACAGCTTCGTACGCTGCGCCCGCTCCAAAAGACTCAATCATCATCACCTTTGGCGACAAAACCCGGATGATCATCTACGGAGAAAATCGTCAAGAGCTCGACAAGCTGATGAAATACGACTTGAATTCACTATTAAAAGATCTGGGCGCTCGCCTAGATACAATGCAGGGTGAAACCAAAATTTATTTTGAAGATATTGATGGACGCAAGTACTTGAAAGACAGTGCTGACGTCAAGGGTAAAAATTATGTTCGAATTGACCTGCGTGGCATCCGCATCAAAGACGGCGACACTGAAGTCACAATCACGACGCGAGGCGTAGATATCAAAGATGGTAGCGACCGGGTGCGAGTCGGTGGTGACGACGATTATGACCGTGATCGCCGTAGTGGCATCGATACCACTGCCCGCGACGGCGAGAGCCGCCGTGACCGGGACTACGACGACGATTATAACAATGATGGTGATCGGGTCATGCGCATTCGTCGGGTGCGGAAATATTCCAGTCCGCGCCGGGGCTTCAACATAGCCTTGGGATTGAATGCTTACGCCCAAAATGACCCAGGTACTTTCAACTCAGAAGACTATGATTTGCGTCCGTTTGGTTCGCGTTACATTAGTCTTGGTTTTGTAAAAAGTGCTACCCTGGCGCGGGGTAAGAACGCCGGATTACACCTCGATTTTGGCCTAGATGTAGCTTGGAATAACCTTATGTTTGAGGGGAACAACACCATAGAAAAAGGGCCTTCCTCTGTTGATTTTCCGCTTATTGAGGACAATGAAAATCGGGAGATCAACGTACGCAAAACGAAGCTAACGGTACCGTATATCAATTTTTCGCTTATGCCAACGGTAAGTTTTAACGGTTCATTTATTTCTTACATCAGTGCTGGTGGGTATGTGGGATATCGGCTGGGTGGCTATTCCAAAATTAAATATCCCGATGGCAAGAAAGACAAGGAAAGAAGCAACTACTACTTAAATGATTTCCGCTACGGTGCCGCCTTCGAGCTGGGCATCAAAAATTTCCCCGATTTCTTTGTCCACTACGACATGAACAATTTATTTCAGGATAACCGCGGGCCCGCGGTAAAAATGATCAATTTCGGAATTCGTTTTTAATTAAGTAAAAACCCCTTTTAACGGCAGTTACGAAGCAAATCGGAGCTGCAGTTAATTTTTATTATAAAAATTTCACAAAGAATTTTGGCAATAACTGAAAAGGCTATAAGTTTGCGACTCCAAAGTGAATCTTGGAGGGGCAAAATGCTTTGAAATAGTTCGAGGGGGTGTAAC
>CAZCOG010000030.1:0-77691 GCA_964500445.1 uncultured Persicitalea sp.
AAATAATACCTTGTAGATTTGCGGCTGAACCGTATGACGTGCCTTACCCATTCTTCCATAAACTTTATATTTAATCCCTACTCATGGATTCTCCAACCCTCATTCCCGAAGCCATTCTGATGCAAGCCGCCGACCAGGAATCGACCGTTCGGACCAATGGTAGCATCGGTCAGCCGATTACCTACGAAAAAATCCCTACCCACATCTATGAGGATTCCCGGGCAGCCTCCCAGGCCGTGGCGCACGAAATAGCCGACCTGATTCGGGAAAAACAGCGGGACAATAAACCCTGTGTGCTGGGTCTGGCCACGGGTTCGTCGCCCAAAACGGTATATGCCGAACTAGTGCGAATGCACCGTGAGGAAGGGCTGAGTTTCAGGAATGTCATTTCCTTCAACCTTGATGAGTACTATCCGATGGAACCAGATTCCATATACAGTTACCATCGGTTCATGAAGGAGCAGCTGTTCGATTTGGTGGATATTCCCAAAGAAAACTACTTCCTGCCCGATGGTACCATACCTCCGGCACAGATCAAAGAACACTGCCGCAACTACGAGAACATGATCAACCAGGCCGGTGGTCTCGACTTCCAGCTACTGGGCATCGGTGGCAATGGCCACGTGGGTTTCAACGAACCCGGCTCGCTCATCAACGCCCGCACCCGCCTGATCGCCCTCGACCACTCGACCCGCGCCGCCGCCGCGATGGAGTTCGGCGGACTGTCGCAAGTACCGCGTAAGGCCATTACGATGGGAATTGCCCCCATTATGAGTGCCAAGCGCATTGTGCTGCTGGCTTGGGGAGAGCGCAAAGCGCCGGTTCTGCGTGGTGCCGTAGAAGGTCCCGTAACCGAACGTAACCCGGCGTCTTACTTACAGGCACACCCGAACGTCACGTTTGTAATCGATGAAAGGGCGGCTTCAGAACTGACCCGGATGAAGACACCTTGGGCGGTGGATTCGGTGGTTTGGGATAATAAGATGGTCAAGAAGGCAGTCACCTACCTTTCTCAGGCGATGGATAAGCCGATCCTGAAACTGACCGACAAAGATTATAACGACAACGGTATGAGCGACCTGCTGGCGCAATCGGGAGCGGGTTACGAAATTAATATTGACATTTTCAATCAGTTACAGCATACCATCACGGGTTGGCCCGGTGGCAAACCCGATGCCGACGACACCAATCGGCCCGAGCGCAAGAATCCAGCCCGCAAAAGAATCATCATTTTCAGTCCACACCCCGACGACGACATCATCTCAATGGGCGGCACATTCCAGCGGCTTGTGGACCAGCACCACGAGGTACATGTAGCCTACCAGACCTCGGGCAACATCGCTGTCGCCGACGATGAAGCTCTGCGCTTTATTGATTTCGTAGTGGATTTTAACAAGCGTTTCTCCATCGAGAATACAGATATTACGAATAAGATCTTCCACGATGCCAAGGAGTTTTTGAAAACCAAAAAAGACAGTGAAATGGACACGCCCGAGGTACGGCACGTCAAGGGGCTCATCCGCCGGGGCGAGGCCAAGGCCACCTGCCGCTTCGTGGGCGTCCCCGATGCGCAGGTTCATTTTTTGGATTTGCCTTTTTACGAATCGGGAACGGTGCAGAAAAAGCCGCTCGGCGAGGAGGACATCGTCATTATCGAAGATCTGATCGAGGAAATCAAGCCGCACCAAATCTATGCGGCGGGCGACTTCGCCGATCCACATGGTACCCACAAAGTGTGCTGGGATGCTATTGAAGCGGCAATTGGTCGCCTGAAACATAAGAATTTTATGAAAGATTGCTGGGTATGGCTTTACCGCGGTGCCTGGGCCGAGTGGGACATCCACGAGATAGAAATGGCCGTGCCGATGAGCCCCGACCAGGTACTTAAGAAGCGTATGGGTATCTTCAAGCACCAGTCGCAGAAGGACGGCGTGGTTTTCCAGGGCGACGACTCGCGGGAATTCTGGCAGCGGGCCGAAGAGCGCAACCAGGGTACCGCGCAACTATACGATCAGCTTGGCCTGGCCGAATACGAGGCGATGGAGGCCTTTGTACGGTGGAGGTTTTAGTAAATAATTGAGGTACTTGCAGTCAGGGCCGCCGCGAACATTCGCCCCGCGGCGGCCCTGACTGCAAGTACACTTATTTCTAAAAGAATACAGAGTCATTACATCGCGCGACTCTATATAAACAACCATACCCTAAACCTTTGAATTAAATTTCCTGTGAAACCTATTCTCCTCCTGGGCGGCTTGCTCCTCAGCAGTTCCCTTGCTGCGCAATCGTGGCTAATTGGTCCATTTCGTAAACACAATGCGGCCAATCCGGTCTTGACACCATTGTCCACAACTACTTTCAACTGCCCCGTACGCGGCGAAGCTGTGCATTGGGAGGCCAAGGATGTGTTCAACCCGGCAGCCGTAGTACGCAATAAAAAAATTTTCCTGATCTATCGCGCTGAGGATGAGGTTGGTAAGTACAAAGGCACTTCCCGTATCGGGCTGGCTACAAGCACCGATGGGGTACATTTTAAGCGGATGCCCAAGCCCGTCTTGTATCCCGATAATGATTTCATGAAGAAGTACGAGTGGGAAGGTGGCATTGAGGACCCACGCGTGGTAGAAACCGCCGAAGGGCAGTACGTGATGACCTATACCGCCTACGACGGCGATAAAGCACGACTTTGCGTAGCAATGTCGCCCGACCTGGAACACTGGACCAAGTACGGACTGGCATTCAACAATTTTATACGGGGCGGAGGTGAGGACTTATGGTCAAAGTCCGGTGCCATTGTCTGCCGCCGGGTAGATAGCAGACTCATTGCCACAAAAATCAATGACAAGTACTGGATGTACTGGGGTGACAAACAGCAACTTTTCGTGGCCGTTTCTGACGACCTCGTCAATTGGTATCCGCTTACCAAAGGCGACAAATCGCTGAAAGCCGTAGCGGAGTTCCGGCCTGGCCACTTCGACTACCGGTTACTTGAACCCGGCCCGCCGGCAATCATTACGCCCCAAGGTATTGTTTTGATATACAACGCTATGAATCATGCCCAAAAAGGCGATACCAATTTGCCGGATGGTACCTACGCCGCCGGGCAGTTCCTGTTCAGCCCGGATGCGCCTGAGCGCCTAACCGACCGATCGAAGAGTTATTTTATGAAGCCTGACCAGCCGTACGAAATTACGGGACAAGTCAACAACGTGACTTTTGTGGAGGCGCTGGTACCTTACAGGGGCCGGTGGTGGCTTTACTACGGCACGGCTGATTCCAAGATCGCGGTAGCATCCGCACCGATACGGTAGGGACAGAAAAACGGGCGACCGGGATGTCAATCCGGTCGCCCGCACTCAATTTTCAGGGCAAGTTGCAAGTTGATCTGCTACATCGCCGCATTACTCGGCGGATACGGTCGACACGACGCGCGTGGTTTCCGTGTTAATCGTGAAAGCCTTCTCAGCCCGGCCTTTGTCTGTCTCAACGACGAACGCATACGAACCGTCAGACAAATTGGAGAGGTCGAAGATTTTCGAGTAGTTTTCGGTTTCCCGGGCGTATTCACTGTAAAGTGTTTCACCGGAAGCGTTTTTAATGGCGATGTACAGACGGCTCGTGAGGTCCTGCACCGTGAGGCGGAACTTCATGTCCTTGTAGGTCTTCACCGTCATGTTTACGGTGCCTTCTTCGCGTACTTCGATAGTGGTACGGTCAACATTCTTGGCGGTAATTGTGTTGGCAGCGGATACTCCCATCCATACTGCAGCTACTAATACGATTCTTTTCATGATAGATAATTGATTATTAAGTTACGACCACTATTTATTGTATTTTTTTAACATTTGATTAATCTTGCCCTGTAAAGCTTTCTGGGTTATACCAAGAAAGCCTTTTTCGTTTAACTTGACGCTACAAACGTACCAACGCACTGAACACAAGTCAATAGCAAAAGTCGCATTATGAAAAGTTCCTCTCACGATCCTACGTTATTCTTGTAATAATACCATGATTATACAAATAGTACAACAAGTCGTTTATTACTTGCTAGACTAATTTTGGTTTTTCAATAACATATAATTTGTACTAATCTAATATTAGACAAAACTAAAATTCTTTTTGTCAAAAAGGGTGTAATCAAAAGTTTTCGGAGTCTCTTGCGGGTCTGTGCAATGCTCGTGGCAACTTCCATTTTTATCAGCCTAAATTTCAATTATTGCAGTAGACCAAATTCAGTGATAGCTTCACAAGCCGGTAACTATTCCTTAAATTGTTATATTTTTGCAAAAAGCTTAGCCTTTCATACATAACCTTATCCTATGCTCTCCAAAACCTTCGGCGGCGCAGTCTATGGCGTCAATGCTTCAATGATCACCATTGAGGTCGCGGTTAGCCAGGGGTTGCACTTCTTCATGGTGGGACTTCCCGACAGCGCCGTGAAGGAAAGCCAGCAGCGTGTAGAGGCGTCGCTCAAATACGGAGGCTATCGGATGCCCCGCCAGAAGGTAGTTGTCAATCTTGCCCCCGCCGATGTCAAGAAAGAAGGTTCTTCCTACGACCTGCCCATTGCGCTCTGTGTGCTGGAAACCTCGGAGCAGATTAAGTGCGAGCGGAGTCTGGAAGACTACGTGATCATGGGCGAGCTATCGCTCGACGGCAGCCTGCGGCCAATTAAAGGGGTACTTCCTATCGCTATCGAAGCACGCAAACAAGGTATGAAGGGCATTGTTCTGCCGACGGAAAATGCCCCCGAAGCCGCCATCGTGAACAATCTGGATGTAATCGGGGTCGAAACGATGCTGGAAGCCGTAGAATTCTTCGAGGGTAAGCGCGACATTGAGCCGCTCGTGGTAGATACCCGCGATATTTTTGCCAATACCGTTAACGACTACGAGGCCGATTTTTCACACGTACAGGGACAGGAGAATATCAAACGCGCTCTGGAAATAACGGCAGCCGGCGGCCACAACGCCATTATGATCGGACCGCCCGGCGCGGGCAAAACGATGCTGGCCAAGCGGTTGCCTTCCATTCTTCCGCCGTTGTCGTTACAGGAGGCCCTGGAAACTACCAAAATTCATTCCGTGGCCGGGAAACTCGGTTCACGCTCTACACTCATTTCGCGGCGACCGTTCCGCTCGCCGCACCACTCCATCAGCGATGCAGCATTGGTGGGCGGGGGTAGTTTTCCGCAGCCAGGCGAGATTTCGCTGGCCCACAATGGGGTACTTTTTCTGGATGAACTACCCGAATTCAAGCGCACAGTACTGGAAGTGATGCGGCAGCCGCTGGAAGAGCGTAAGGTAAGCATTTCGCGCGCCCGGATGGCCGTTGAGTTTCCGTCCAACTTTATGCTCATTGCCAGCATGAATCCCTGTCCGTGTGGGTACTATAACCACCCCGAAAAAGAGTGCGTATGCGGACCGGGCGTAGTACAAAAGTACCTCAACAAAATCAGCGGCCCGTTGCTCGACCGCATCGACCTGCACGTGGAAGTGACGCCCGTTTCCTTCGACCAGATCGCCTCCACCCGTAAGTCAGAGAGCAGCGATGAGATTCGGGAGCGCGTTATCAAGGCTCGTGCCCGCCAAACCGAACGCTTCAAGGATCGCCCCGATATTTACTCCAACGCCATGATGCCGCCCGAAATGGTGAAGGAAATCTGCGAGATAGGCGACGCAGGCCGGGCCCTGCTCCGCACCGCCATGAACCGACTGGGTCTTTCGGCTCGCGCCTACGACCGCATCCTGAAAGTCTCGCGCACCATTGCCGACCTGGCGGGTAGCGACGACATCAAAATTGAACATCTGGCCGAGGCGATTCAGTATCGTAGTCTGGATCGCGAAAACTGGGCTGGCTGATGCAACTCCGCGTATTTCCTGACAATCTCAAAGAGTGGCTGGCGCTACGACTCAATCTCGTGCCTATGCCGCTGCTTCACGCGCAAGTACTGCCCGTCATCAGCCGTGCTGTGCTGGAAGCAGTAGACGGCGGTATTTTTGAGGCTATCCAGAACGGCCATACAACCGCCGAAGCCATAGCCGGAGCTTGTGGATTCGATGTTCGGGCCACGACGCAGCTGCTGGGCGTGCTGACCTCAGTTAATTATCTGCAATTCAAGAAAAATGAATATCGCCTGACGCGTATTACCCGCAAGTGGATTTTGGCTGACAGCCCCGACACGGTACGCGATCTGGCTATCTATAACAACCGCATCGTGTGGTCGTGGCTGGAAAAAATGGGTGAGTACCTGAAAACAGGGAAAGGTTTACAGTATCACGACTCGCTGCAAGCCGATGACTGGGAACTCTACCAGCGCGGCATGTGGGCCGGGGCTATTTCAGAGGCCAAGGAGTTTGCCCGCAAAGTACCCATCCCCAAAAACGCCACGCAGATGCTGGACATCGGCGGTTCGCACGGACTACACTCGGTGGAAACTTGCCGCCGCTATCCTAGTCTTACAGCTACTATTCTGGATTTGCCGGGAGCCGTGGAGAAAGCCGCCCCGCTGCTGGCGAAGCAAAACATGGGTGATCAGGTAGTTCATCGGGCCGGAAACATCTTGACCGATGAGCTGCCGGAAAGTACCTACGACCTCATCCTTATGTCGAGCGTGGCGCACCATTTTACTGAGGAACAAAATATTCTCGTAGCCCAAAAGGCCGCGCAAGCCCTGCGGCCCTGCGGCGTGTTCATTATCAACGAGTTCATCCGGCCTGACCCACAGTCCGCTCCCGAGTTGGTCGGCAGCAGCACCGATCTGTTTTTTGGATTGACAAGTACTTCAGGCAACTGGTCGGTGGCGGAGATCAATACCTGGCAACGCGCGGCAGGGCTGACGCCACTGCGGCCGATTGGGTACCAGGCTATTCCGGGGCGATACCAAGTGGGTGCGCGGAAGTAGATAGGCGAGGTGCCAACCAGCCGTACCACACTACATCTCCTCCAAACTAACCCCGCCCAATTCCTCAAAAAGTACCTGCCAGTACCGCGTCACGTGCGGGTTATTTTCCTGGGTCGAAGCTGTCGGTTCAAAAGGGGACACCACTGTGACTTCGGGCGTCCCGATGACGTGCTGTTCCAGCTTTTTGGCGTCAGCTTTAGCCCAGGTTTCGGCCTCGGCGTCGTTGGTGGGCGGCTGGACGTGGAAATCACGGCGGTCGGGGCCTTTTACACTCTCGATCATGTCGCTAAAATAATAGACCCGCACCTGCGCCCCGTCTTCGGCGGCTTTGGCGATAATGGGTAGGCTGGCCCAGATATCCGTGGCCTGGTTTGATGCACCCGTGTTCTGCTGGTTGAGCTTGGCCATGGCCTGACGCAGGAAAATTCCCTTCTCCCGCTGCAATGACATCTGAAAGGCGGTTTCGATGGCCTCCCGGTCGGTGGCGTTGGCATTTTCAATCCCTTCTTTTTCGGAGCGTACCGTCAGCGAAAGTGCCTTGGCCTTGGAAGTATTTTCGTGGATAAAATAAATTTCCAGTTGATCGCCCTTGTTGGCCATATTATGCTCCACAATTTCGTTGAGTGCCTGGCGGTACTTTTCCTGAACGAATCCTTTATTTACATTCACACTCTGGGTTTTGTCCAAAAATACCAGCGTATGAACAGGTGCTTCGGGGGCGGAGGTTTTTTCTTCGGCAGGCAATAGCCCACAGGCGGAATTCAGGCCAATCAAGGCGAAGAAAATCAGAGATGTCCAAATCGAGGGCAATTTCATAGTATTGAGGCTTTTTTTGGCAAAACTAAGTTCTTGAAAAACAACCTACAATGCAGAATGGACGAGCGGACGGAATATTTTGCCGCATTTCGCTGTTGCTTCGGGAAGCGTGACTCCCAGAAATAGCAATTGTCCGGGTTTGGTCCTACATTGAAAAGTCATTTTTGTATTTCAAAAAAACCATGCACTTACTTTCAAGATTTGCCGGAATATTCTGCCTGATAGCCTGCCTGGCTTCCTGTTCTGATAATAAATCCTCCGAAACCGCCCAGGAGACAACTACCACCCCGAATGACACGGCCGCAGCGGAAAAAGTAAAACCCACCATACTTTTCTTCGGTAACAGCCTGACGGCGGGCTACGGCGTGGAGCCTTCCGAAGCTTTCCCGGCTTTGATTCAGGACAAAATCGACTCGCTGCACTTGGACTATAAGGTAGTTAACGCCGGGGTGAGTGGCGAAACTACCTCCGGCGGCAATAGCCGCATCGACTGGGTGCTGCGCCAACCGGTGGATATTTTCGTACTGGAACTCGGCGGCAACGACGGTCTGCGCGGCATCCCGCTTAGCGAAACCCGACAAAACCTGCAGGCGATCATGGATAAAGTGAAGGCAAAGTACCCCGCCGCCAAAATTGTTCTGGCCGGGATGCAGATTCCGCCGAATATGGGGAAAACTTACGCCAACGAATTCCGTGATCTATATAGCGAATTAGCCAAAAAAAATAACGTGACCCTGATTCCCTTTTTGCTAGAAAACGTAGGCGGCATTCGCAAACTCAACCAGACTGATGGCATTCACCCCACGCCCGAGGGACACCGGATCGTGGCGAATAATGTGTGGGATGTACTGGCCGACGAGTTATAATATTGCCCAAAATCCAGTTTATAAGCTCTACCACACAGGCTATGTCATCACGCCCGATTTAATTAAAAAAGGAATAACGATGCATCTGAATGCAAAAAGCAGCGTGGTCAATGAATGGCCACGCTGCTTTTTTTGAGTACTTATCAACCCCGTATTTCTCAGGCAGGTACTGATTGTTGCTCCTGCAAATACTGCATAAGGCTGCTCATAGACGTGATTCGAGAGTAATCTTCATCGGGAATGGCGATATTGAACTCCTGCTCCAGTTGCATGATCATATCTACCAGATCGAGGCTATCGAAGCCGAGATCTTTCACAAAGTGTGCATCATCGGTGATGGCGGTGGCTTCCAGGCCAAAATTATGTAGGATGTCGAGGATTCGCTTTTTCATAGTCTGGATAATTTTATAATGTAGGTAAACCTTTTGGGGGGTTTGATTTCTTAGAAACGTTAAAGTTTTATAGATAGTACCATAGAGAAGTGCAAATTGTTCCTGCCAAAAAAAATATTTTTTAGTTCTCTGTTTTTTAGCACCTTAAAAAAGAGGCGGGCCATGGATTTCCGAAAAACATCATAAAAAGCTATCTTGTTTTTTTACTAAAAAATAATTACACAAGCTAAAACGTTACATTTTCCACATTAACATAGAGGTAGGCCAGTCAGGAAAGGTTGGAAAAGAAGCACAAAATTTTTCAAAGAAATCAATCATACATTTATATGGAGCGGGGGTTAGATGTGATCACTTTTTGCTTTTAATAGCACTGCATTTACTGTGATTCAAGAAATCTTTAATAACCTATGAACTCCAAATTAACGTTTCTATTTTTTTTGCTGGCCGGAACTTCCCTGGTCAATAAAACAGCGGCGCAGAAGGCCGACGAGACTGCCAAATTGTACGAAATGCGTATCTACTACTGCGAGCCGGGCCGCCTTGATGCACTGCTTGCACGCTTTCGCGACCACACGATGAAGCTTTTTGAGAAGCACGGTATGACCAATGTCGGCTACTGGGTACCGATCGACAACACCGATAACAAGCTGGTGTATGTACTCTCCTACCCCGGTGACCGCGCCTATCGTGACAAAGCGTGGAAAGCATTTGGCAGCGATCCCGACTGGAAAAAGGCGCAGGGTGATTCGGAAAAAGACGGCAAAATCGTAAGTCGGGTAGAAAACATGTTTATGCACGAAACAGACTTTTCGTTTCCTATGAAAGTGACCGGCCCGGCCAAAGATCGCATTTTCGAACTCCGTACATACTACACCCTTCCGGGAAAGTTACCCGAACTAATGGCTCGCTTCCGCAACCACACGACGGCGCTTTTTGCCAAACAGGGCATGACTAATCTTAATTACTGGCAGCCCGACGAATTGGAAAATCGGTTGGTGTACATGCTGGCGCATCCAAGCCTGGAAGATGCCAAAAAAGCTTTCGACGCCTTCCGAGCTGATCCCGACTGGATCAAAGCGCGGGACGATTCCGAGCGCAACGGTAAGTTGGTGGAGAAAGTAGAGTCTACCTACCTGAAAGCCACCGATTTCTCGCCAATTCGTTAACTTGCATTCAATTTTTTGAACAATAGTATGTACAAATTTCTTTCTTTCTGCACGGCAGCTTTTCTCTTTCTGGGTTCCACAGTCCTTCGGGGGCAAGCGCAGCCTGACGGATATACTCCCATCTCACTGAATGATCTGAGTGCCTTTGCTTCGCCTTCCAATGGCTGGAAACTCATGCCTGAGCTGATGATAAACCCAACCAATGGCAACGTAATATCAAACGACAAGAAAGGGGGTGGCATCCTGGTGGGTACTGCCGGACAGACAATCAAAACCAAAGCCACGATGCAGGATTTAAGGCTTCGGTTCGACTTCATGCTTTCGCCGGGAGCGCAGGCTTACGTCACACTCCCCGGCGGACCGCGCGTGCTGCTTTCGGAAGGTGGTCCGGTCAATGAGGCGGGCGTTTCTACTAGCGGCTACACCGGAACATTTCCTATTCAAAACGCTACCAAGGCCGCCGGGTTGTGGCAAACGATGGAGCTGGCCTACGATGCTTCGACGCTGCGGCCTGATATGGCACGGCTGAATTCTCTAAAATTGAATGGTGTAGCCGTGCAACAGGGCGATTACTTCCCTTTGTCGGGTTCGCTTTCTGCGGGAGAGCCTCTGTCTTTTGAGGTAACCAAAGGCACGGTAGCCTTCCGTAATATCGGCTACCAACCTTTGGCCAATCGCAAGCCATTGTCCCTCGGTAATCTGACGTACAAGCTTTATACTGACTCCTGGGATACCCCTGAACCCAAGAAACTGGAAAGGGAAGCGAAAACCGAAACTATTACTCAGGAACTGGCAAGTGGCCTCAAGGAAGCACACCTTGTTTTTGACGGAGAAATGAACGTGACCGAACCCGGTACCTACACCTTCACCATTGCCCAGTCTGGTCCCAGATCATTGCTGACCGTGGATGGCAAAGAGGTACTTAAAGTAGGCGAAAGTACTTCCCAGAATCGGTATTCGGGGCAAGTGAGGCTCGATAAAGGTATTCACCATTTCGCCTTGCGCTATTCCCGCTTCCCGTGGCGCGCACCCGCGCTGGGTCTGAGCGTGTCCGCTCCCGGTATCCGCCCTTACGACCTGACTGCGCTCTCGTCGCTGCCCGTGCCGGAACCTAAGCCTTACCTAAGCGTGTCGCCCGACACTCGTCCCGAAATGATCCGTTCTTTCATTCTTTATCAGGACGAAAAAGCCAAGCGTACCCACGCAATTTCGGTGGGCAATCCGGCGGGCTGGCACTATACTATGGACCTCAACCGGGGCGCATTGCTGCAAGCCTGGCGCGGTCCTTTCGCCGATGTGACCGAAATGTGGTACGAGCGCGGGGAGCCGCAATTACTGGAAACCGCCGGACTTACCGTAATGGTTTCGGGCAAAAGCAGCTATGCACCTCTAAGTACCCTTTCTGCCGCCTGGCCCGATTCTGCTAACTTAAACTACCTCGGCTACCGCCTGAACGCCGATGGCGTCCCCACGATGCGGTACGCTTTTGGCAACGCTACGCTGACCGACCAACTCACCGCCGACGCGCAGGGGCTTACCCGTAGGATTTCAGTAGAAGGTAATGCACCTTCGGGCATGTATACTCTGTTGGGTTCCGGTGATGCTATCACAATGTTGGAAAAGGGCTTATATCGTATTGATGATCGTTATTACGTGCGCGTGGACAAAAATGCCCGTGTAACGCAACGCAATTCGGCGGGTAAGCAGGAGTTATTACTACCGTTGGGGGACACAACTACTTACAGCCTTTTTTGGTAATAAGATCAAATAAGGATTAATAGTAACAGCCGAAGATTTTTCCGCGCAATTAAACATTGTCATTTTAGAAAATCTTCGAGCTATTTTTAATGTAAAAATTTGAATATCAAATGAAAAAGTACGCATTTATCATCTTCGGAATAATGGTAACAGCTTCGCTGGCCATTGCTCAGAACCGACCGATGACCGAAGAGGATTATTACCGCATCGTCACGATGCCTATTCCGCAGAATATCGAGATGGAAGTGGGCGGCCTGGCGGTATTTCCCGACGGCCGGCTGGGCGTCTCGACGCGGCGCGGCGAGGTATGGATGATCGGAAATCCCTACATGACTGGCAATGGGCGGCCTACCTTCAAGCGATTTGCCCACGGGCTGCACGAACCACTGGGGTTACTGTATCGGGGCGATCATTTCCTGATTTCGCAACGCGGTGAAGTGACCAAACTGGTGGACACGGATAACGACGGCGTGGCGGATATCTATGATTCCTTCGCCCGCTGGCCTTTGTCCGGCAACTACCACCAGTACTCCTATGGCCCGGTGCCGCTGTCCAATGGCGAAATGATCGTGACCCTCAACCTCGACTGGATCGGCAAAGGAGCCAGCCAGTCGAAGTGGCGGGGCTGGATGCTTAAATTGGGCGAGGATGGCTCGCTGACTCCCTGGGCTACGGGACTGCGCTCCCCGGCGGGCTTCGGCCAGTTTCAGGGCGATATCTTTTACACCGAAAACCAGGGCGACTGGGTTGGGTCGGGCCGCATGACGCATTTAGAGAAAGGCGACTTTGCGGGGAACCCGGCCGGACTACGGTGGAGTAGTGAAGACGGCTCACCCGTGAAGCTGAAACCCGGAGATATTCCCGACACAGGCGAACCGCTTTACGACGTAGCCAAAACTACTCCCGGCATAAAGCCGCCCGCTGTTTGGTTTCCGCACACATTAATGGGTATTTCTACATCAGATTTCAAAGAAGACACCACAGGCGGTGCCTTCGGGCCATTCGCCGGGCAAATGTTCGTCGGTGACCAGGGGCACAGCAAAATCATGCGGGTAGACATGGAAAAAGTCAATGGCGTATGGCAGGGCGCGTGCTTCCCGTTCCGCGAGGGCTTTGAGTCAGGATTGATCCGTATGGTATGGGGCTTGGATGGCTCGATGTTCGTGGGGCAGACTGCTCGCGGCTGGTCGGCCACGGGTAAGGCGCCGTTTGGCATTCAGCGGCTGGTCTGGACGGGCCAAACGCCCTTTGAAATCAAAACCATTCGTTCACGGCCCGATGGCTTTGAACTGACTTTTACGCTGCCCGTGGATGCGGCCACGGCGGGAAATCCGGCCTCCTACAGTCTCAATAGTTTCAACTACAAGTACCATCACACTTACGGCAGTCCCGTCATCCATGCAGAGCCGCTGGCGATCAGGGGTATTGTGGTTGCTCCCGATGGCCTGAGCGCCCGTTTGGTAGTGGACGCAGGCAAGTTGCGCAAGGGCTATATTCATGAAGTAAAGGCCGAGGGCTTAAAGTCGAAAGAAGGCCGGTCGCTGCTGCACAATGTCGGCTATTATACCTTAAATGAAATTGCGCCTGGTAACCAGGCCGATGCTTCCCAATTCACCGCCAGCAGCAAGAGCGGTGTGGGTGCGGCTATGGACCACAGCCAGCATTCTATGAGCGAAGCAGCACCCGTTGCGATAAGCTCCGCCAAGCGCGTCACGACCCAACCTGCCAGTTGGACCAACGGCCCCGATCAGGTCATTACGCTGGGCACCAAGCCGGGTCTGAAATTTGATCTAACTGAAATCCAGGTGAAAGCGGGTAGTAAAGTGAAGTTCGTCTTCAATAATAATGACGACATGCTGCACAACCTCGTAATTACCAACCCTGGTATGGCCAATAAAGTAGGCGAAGCTGCTCTCAAACTGGGCCTGAAAGGTCAGGAAATGAATTACATTCCTAATTCGCCCGATGTGCTCTATCACACCGCTCTCATGCAACCCGAAAGTAGTGAGGCACTCTACTTCATCGCTCCGGCCAAAACGGGCGATTACGACTACGTTTGTACTTTTCCGGGACATTATACTTTGATGCAGGGCAGGATGAAGGTTGTGAAGTAAGTCACCGTGAAGAAAGGGCGTAAGATTGTAATCTCGCTTGCTGCACTGGCTATTGCCTTTCAAATTCTAGTTGGGTATTTTTTTGAAAAAGATACACCCGAAGAACTTGAACGTATCCTGAATAGTACTCGGCAAAATGAAAAGCTTGTAAAAACAATTGGAGGATACAGATCTTATGAACTAAACTATAACTATAAGTTGCGTGACGCCCAGAGTAATTATCCTTTCGATATTACTGTATTTGGAGGGGAGGCATACATCAATTTCAAAGGAGTTTCACAATACAATCACGAAGAAAATACTTGGTCGATTATCAAGTTAGATACGCTATATAAAAAGTATTGAGATAGGATGAGTCTTTTCCAAAAAGAAGAACCCAAGCAGTATGAGTCCAACGGGCATCAGATAATCTGCCAGGTCTGTAAAAATGATTACTTCTGGGCCCGAAGGTCACAATTGAACACGAGCTTGGCTACTTTCTTCAATCTTGATTGGATGAATCATGAAGCTACCTGCTTTGTATGTGCAGAATGTCGCCACATTCAGTGGTTCTTAGTATAACAATCCTTTTTCGTGTAAACATCGCATCATGCTCCGTTCTCTGTTTCTGGTCCTCAGTCTGTTGGCAAGCATTGGCTTGTCAGCCCAAAAACTAACTAAAACTACCTATGAAGGTTCGCTTGATGGTAAAATTCCTATTACTCTCACGCTCATGCAGGACGGAAACTCCCTTTTCGGAATGGTAGTTTACAAGAAAAAAGGTATTCCGATTACGGTGGTGGGCAATGTCACGGACGGGAGTATGTTCCTTCACGAATTGATGAATGATGGTGCCGTGACGGGAATGTATACCCTCGATCCGGAAGGCAAGGGCTGGACGGGTAACTGGGGAGATCTGAAGCGGGAAGGGAAAGATTACGAGGTCACGCTTCGGGAAGCTACCAAAACTACCGTACCGCCCAAAAAATTGCCCGACCTCACGGGAACCTACATATATAAATATCCCGAAGACGGCGGCTCGGGTCAAATCAAAGTTTTGCAGACAATTTCCGGCGAGATTACCATCGACGTGGATGCCGTGCGGGGTGGACCTAGCTACAACATGGCAAGAATTGAGAAGAGTGTAATTCCTCTGCATGGAAATAAAGCTGTTTACGAAAACGATGAATTCGGTAAGTGTAAACTTCTATTCACTTTTGGGGAAAGCACCCTTGAGGTGGACTATCTCGATCAAGCCTACGAATGCGGCTTTGGCAATGGTGCTTCGGCAGCAGGCAGCTACATTCGTACCAACGCCAGCAAACCCGCATTTGAAGAAAATCGCTAACAAAAAAGCGAAGCACCAGAGTGCTTCGCTTTTTTGTTCTTTCTAAAAACTACCTTACCATTACACGATAAACATGCTGGCAATAGCCAGTACTGCATCCTTGGTAAGCGGCTCATCGAAGGCCTCCGTAACGGCGTCTAGTGACTTTCCACCGATTCCGGTAATGTCTGTACCACCTTGCACCGTGTTATTGTCACCGGCATAGACTGCCGCTGGTGATCCTTCATCCAGTGAAATCCAAGGCTTAATACGCTCGTTGTTACGAATAGTAGACAATATATCACGTGCTTTGGCCGCGTGACGCGCCTCTACCGAGTGGATTTGCAGCGCGTAGTCCAACAGTGGCTCATCTTCCTTAGCCATCAGATTCCCTGCCTGACCTTTGTAAGCGCGAACACCTGTATCTTCAAAGGCATGTGATAGGAAAACGAAAGTGTCAAACTTAGTAAATACATCGTTGAATGCTCCTTTCGCCGTAAAATCGAAAGTTGGCTTGGCAGGCGCGGCCGCGCCAAGAGCCGTTTTCAGGAAGTTAACGTGCTGGCTTTCGTGCTTTTTGATCTGGTTAAAAACAACGCCGTATTGTGCAGGAATAAGACCAGCAGCATTTGTGCCCATTACGTAAAACTCTTCTTCCAGGTACTCCAGCGTAAGAGCGAACTTAAGTACTTCGATAGCGCCGGGTGTAAAAGCGTAGGCTTTATTAAAAATAGTACCCATCGCTGCGGGCACAGCGGCAGCAGCCATACTGCGGCTGAGCTTAGTCATGAAGCTGCGGCGGGAAGCGTGCTGCAAACGTTCTACTGCATCACCGTCCACCTGCTGAATTTCGTCAATTATTTTGAAAATATTCATAGTATCTCGTTAAATGTGTTTGGGGTTGAAAGGATATGATCAAGGAGTGGGCAGACCCGACGCATCGATTTGGTTGTAGATAAACGGCGCTACGGCAGGAAGTACCTGCGAAGGACGCTTCAAAAGACCGAGGCCATTGGCATCGATGATGTCATCGCCGGCAAAACTCATAGTGTCAGGCATGAGCATATCGCGAATGATCGCGGCGTGGCGCGCTTCAACGGATACGATTTTACCTGCCAGCAACAAATAAGTTGGGTTTTCGATCAGAATACCTGCACCGTTATAGGCTGATACTCCCGTATCCTCAAACACCTTAGCGGTGGTCAGAACACTATCACGGTTGCTGAAATCGATTGCGGAGAAATTGGGAGACAGGCCTCCAATTGCAGCGCTACCAAGAGCAGCTTTAAAAAATTCGCGGTGTACTACCTCGTGATCGCGGATATCGGTCAGAAAACGCTTCTCTTTGTCACTCATCCCTACATAAGGAGAATCAATCACCTTTATGTAGAAGGCTGCTTCCAGCTGCTCGAGCGCATAGGCATAGTTCAGTATACCGATGTCACCTGTTCCAAGGTTCACAGCGGGAGCGCCGTCGGGGCCTAAATCGTGATCTTTAATACAGGACTGCATGAAAAAAGCTCCAGTAGCAGCAGCCAGTCCGGCCGACCGCAAAAAGAAGCGACGATTCACCACATCCACAATCGGATTCTCCTCAGAACCGTTGGTAAGTGATAGTCTTTCTGTCGTTTTGTTCATAATTGTGAAAGGTTTTGAAAATTGTTTATTCGTTTAGAACTGGGACTTGTTAAAAAACTACGCCAGCTTTGCTATTTTGGATTGAAAAACCAATCTCAAATTTCTTTTAGTATAAAAATATCAAATTCAAGGGCCTGATTGTTTCGTCACCAAATTTGTATTATTTCAATATATATGGTTATATAGTCATACCGACATATAATTATACCCGCTTTCATTCTCAGGCAGAAAATCACTATTTAGAATGGTTAAATTTTAAAAATATTGATTAACGCTATCCTGTTCGCTAATAAAGACCTAGGTATTTTCCCACCATTTTCCGGGTTATTTCGCTACAATCCCATAATCACCTTACCTTTGTTCCCCACAAAAAATCAATTTCTTTCAGGCAGAGATGACCAAAAAACACACTGATTTCATAGAAGAACTTACCTGGCGGGGAATGCTGCACGACGCCATGCCCGGTACTAAAGAGCAGCTAAGCCAACAGATGACAACCGGATACATAGGTTTCGACCCTACTGCCGCCTCACTGCATATTGGGAACCTGGCCACGATTATGCTACTAGTGCATTTTCAGCGGGCCGGACACAAGCCCCTCGCGCTGGTCGGGGGAGCTACCGGCATGATCGGCGATCCGTCGTTTAAGGCGTCAGAAAGGTCATTTTTGTCGGAGGAAACGCTGCGGCTCAATCAGGAAGGTATTCGTAAGCCATTGGAATCGTTTCTGGATTTTGATTGCGGCGAGAATTCTGCCGAAATGGTCAACAACTACGATTGGTTCAAGGAAATGGGTTTTCTGCAATTCCTGCGGGAAGTAGGCAAATTCCTTTCCGTGAATTACATGACGAGCAAAGATTCAGTTAAAACGCGATTGGAAACAGGGATTTCGTTTACCGAATTCTCATATCAGTTACTCCAAGGGTACGATTTCTACTGGCTTTATAAAAACAAGGGCGTTCGGCTACAGATGGGTGGCTCCGACCAGTGGGGTAATATTACAACGGGCACCGAGCTGATTCGCCGAAAAGAAGGGGATGCAGAAGGGTACTTTAAAGCATTTGCGCTCACCACGCCGCTTGTTACCAAATCCGACGGTACCAAGTTTGGCAAGAGCGAGGGTGGCAACGTCTGGCTCGACCCCGCCATGACTACCCCTTACCAATTCTATCAATTCTGGATTAACCAATCGGACGAAGATGCCCCCCGGCAGTTGCGCGTTTTCACCTTATACAGCAAGGATGAAATCGAAACCTTGGAAGCCGACCACGCCCAGGCTCCGCACCTGCGTATTATGCAGAAAGCCCTGGCCGAGGAGGTAACTACGCGTGTTCATTCTGCCCGTGACTATCGATTGGCCGTGAAAGCTTCCGAAGTACTTTTTGGCAAAGCCACACTTGATACTTTGAAAACTATTGAATCTGATGAGTTTGAGACTATTTTCGAGGGCGTACCGCAGTCCGAAATCAGCCGCGCCGATTGGGAAGGATGTGCCACGGTAACCGATTTGCTTTCGAATACTACCAATGGTGAAATCTATGCTTCAAAAGGCGAAACTCGTCGCGCCATTCAGCAAAATGCCGTAAGTATCAATAAAGTGAAAGTAACAAGTGCTGACCAGTCTCCCGCCGAATTCGACCTTTTACAAAACCGTTTTGTACTGATATCGAAAGGGAAAAAGAATCATCTATTGAAAGTACTATAAGTAAGAAACAAAGTCGATTTTTCGGGAACCGCGAGCAAGCTGAGTACTTTGTCCCTATTTTTAACTCTTTCCCATAAATGTATTCAATATTGGGGCGGCCGTAGGATTGTACTGGTACGATTGCCAGGAACCGTCTTCGTATATCTCTACGATGCGGTAGCCTTTGTAAGTCGTACCCCAACTACCTCCGAAATGCCCGTCGTAAAAGAAAGGCTTGCCACCACTCATTTTACGATCGTCCTCGTCGTGTTCGTGGCCGTGAAAAATGGCCTTGATGTTCGGTGTTTTTTCCAGCAAATTGCGCACCTCTTCGCAGTCGCGTCCCTGTGGACTCCATTTGACGGGAGTAATGTGCAGAAAGACAAAGATGCCCTTCTTATTTTCGTATTTGGCAATTTCATTGCGTAGCCAAGTCGGGTCCGGGCACAGGTACTCGCCTTTCTCGTTGGAAGTGTCGCCCAGAATAAAAGCGTACTCGCCACGCGCAAAGCTATGGTTGGTCGGATAGCCCCAGGTACTTTCCCAGACATCGAGGCCCACGCGGTCGTGGTTGCCCCGCGTAACGAAAAACGGAACGGTCAGCCGCTTGAAAGCGGTCTTGACATCGTACATCAGCGTAGGTTCGTCGTGAATCAGGTCGCCGTTGAAAATGGCGAAGTCCAGGCCTTTTTGCATTTTTTCCTGGTTGAGCCAGCGTATTACATCTGTATGGAATTTCTCAAATTCTGTGTCCGGCTGCCCGTAATGGCCGTCCGAGGCCACCGCAAAGCGCATCGTGAACGGAATAGTGCCGGCGGCCGTAGCAGGTTTCAGCCAGGAAATTGCGGGAAGCGCAGGTAGAATTTTGAGGAGTTCGCGGCGAGCCAGTTTCATATAGACAGAAAATTAATAAGTAACAGGGAAGAATGGTTTTCAGTTGTCATACAAGGGCAGAAATAGGAAAACCGAGTGGCGCACTGTTTCTTTGAAAAAAACAATAACGACAAATTTCAAGAAAATTGGCCTAACCATGAAGAAATCAGGGTGGTATTTAGGATTGTTAATATTAAGCCTGGTGGTTGAAGCGCCCGCTCTGGCCCAATTGAGCGCGGGTGCCAGCCTGGGCTACGGTATTCCTGCCGAGGCGGGTGGCAGTGGGTTGTGGGGCGGCGGACTGGAGGCTAAATACTACTTCAACTACCAACTGGCCGTTGGCGCGCGTGTACGAGCCTATACCGAGACAATCGGCCAGACCGACGGAGGGCTCGATGGCAAACTGACGGCAATCACAATTCCAATGATGGCGACCGTCGAGTACCATATCACCGACACCGATTTTCATCCTTATGTCGGTCTGGAAGCGGGCGTCATTCGCTCGGCCCTGATCACTGATCTCAAATTCAACGGGCAAAATATTTATGACGACAGCTCGAAAGAGTACAACTTTGGTCTGGCTCCCAAGCTGGGCGTTGGCTTCGACATTACGCAGGGTTTAATGATGACGGCGGAAGCCTTGTACAATGTAGGTTTGGGTAAAAATCAGGCAGGAAACACGCAACTCAACTTCGAGAAATCGGCCCGATTCCTGACGGTACACCTGGGTATTGCCTTCACCTTCGGCAATCGGTTTGACTGAGGGGAAAAAGAGTTAAAGGTTAAACGGTTAAGAGTCGGATTTTGACTTTGATAGCTAAAAAAATCGCAGCAAACAGATAAGAACGCCGTTTAACCATTGACCTTTTAACCAAAAAAAATGGATCGCCTCTTACTTCAAAAAGCTGCTTCTTACTGCGCCTATCAGGAGCGCACTCAGGATGAGGTGCGGCAGCGGCTCAAAAAGTGGGGCGTATGGGAAGAGGACGAAGCCGACGAACTCATCGCCGAACTCATTTCGATGAACTACCTCAGCGAAGAGCGCTTCGCCAAAACCTACGCGGGCAGCAAGTTCAGGCAAAAAAAATGGGGAAAAAGGCGCATCAAACAGGAACTCTCCCGGCGCGGCCTGACCGACTACAACATCGACCAGGGCATGGGTGAAATCGACGAAACCGCCTACGAAGAAGCCCTCAAAGACTTACTTGAAAAAAAGCAGGAACAACTGGCGCGCACGGAGTCCGACGCCCGCAAGCGCAAACAAAAACTTGTCCGCTACGCACTGAGCAAGGGCTATGAAAGCGAGTTGGTGTGGAGAATTATAAACGAGGGTTAAAAGGAAAGGTTAAAGATCAACGATTAAACGGCGTTCTACGATTCAGTTTAACCCGCGCAGATGACATCAGCAAACCGTTGACCTCTAACCATTGACCCTTTTTAAAAATCTTCGTCAAACGCAATCTTATGACCGGATTCTTTGTCGGTGACACCAGACATAACACCGGCCTTCTGGTACTCACCGACGCGCTTCTCAAAGAAATTGGTTTTGCCGGGCAGCGAGATCAACTCCATGAAATCGAAGGGATTGGATGCGCCAAAATGCTTGGCACAGCCCAGCCGCTCAAGCCAGAAGTCGGCTACGAACTCGATGTACTGCTTCATCAGGTCGGCGTTCATGCCGATAAGCGACACGGGTAGGGCTTCGGAAATAAACTCCTTCTCGATTTCTACGGCGTCCAGCATAATTTCCAGGACACGCGACTCGGGCAACTTGTTTTTGATGTGATCGGTGTAAAGCAGGCAGGCGAATTCGCAGTGCAATCCTTCGTCGCGCGAAATCAGTTCGTTGGAAAACGATAATCCCGGCATAAGACCACGCTTTTTTAGCCAAAAGATGGAACAGAAAGAACCCGAGAAGAAAATGCCTTCCACCGCCGCAAAAGCGATGATACGCTCAGTAAATTCTGGGCTGTTGATCCATTTCAGCGCCCATTCGGCCTTCTTCTGCACGCAGGGAACCGTATCGATAGCCCGCAACAAATGGTCTTTCTCGGCGGGGTCCTTGATGTACGTATCAATCAGCAGTGAGTACGTTTCGGAGTGGATATTCTCCATCGCGATCTGAAAGCCATAAAAGCACTTGGCCTCGGCGTACTGTACTTCGCTGAGAAAATTGATAGCCAGGTTTTCGTTTACGATACCGTCGGAGGCCGCGAAAAAGGCCAGAATATGGGAAATGAAATGTCTCTCGTTATTAGTCAGGTTGTTCCAGTCCTTCATATCCTGCCCCAGATCGATTTCCTCCGCCGTCCAGAACGACGCCTCATGGCGTTTGTACATTTGCCAGATATCCTGGTGCTTGATAGGAAACAGAACAAACCGCAGCGGATCTTCGATCAGAAGCGGTTCCTGGTGGGTTGTGCTTGTTTGTGACATGAAACCTTGGTGTTTTTTAGTGTAAAAAGAGAAGCTATAACGGCACGCCGAACAGAATTGTTAGCGAAAATTTGGAATAAACAAAACTACGATGATGCCCGCTGAAATTCAAGCTGGCTTCGTTCCCCGAGGGTAGTTGTTTGGAAAAGTTCTATTTTGGAAAAGACAATTATTTAGTCATCAATAGGTTTAGAAAATAAAAACCTTTGAAAATGAAACTGGTGGCGGGACTTGCGGCTCTAACTCTTTACTTTTGCCTTTAAGCTATTTCCCAACTGCAACTGGCCCATGAAGATTGTCGGCTTCACGATCATAAAAGACGCCCTGCTCAACGACTACCCCGTCGTGGAGGCTATTCGCTCGGTACTTCCCGTGGTGGATGAGATGCTGGTCAGCGTCGGACAGAGCGATGATGGAACGCTGGAATTGATTCAGTCCATTGGTTCGGACAAATTACGCATCGTACGGTCGGAGTGGGATATGTCGCTGCGGCAGGGCGGGCAAGTCCTGGCCGTCGAAACCGACAAGGCCTATCGGCAGCTCCCTGCCGATACCGACTGGGTGTTCTATATTCAGGGCGATGAAGTACTTCATGAAAAGTACCACGCCACGGTTCGGGCGAGCTGCGAACGCTACGCCCAAAGTCCCGAAGTAGAAGCGCTGCTGTTCGATTATCTGCATTTTTATGGTACCTACGACTACGTCGGCGACAGCCGCACCTGGTACCGCCACGAAGTCAGAATCGTCCGCTTCGATCCGGCCATTTCGGCTTACCGCGACGCGCAGGGCTTCCGCAAGGGAAAAGCCAAGCTGCGCGTCAAGCACTCGGGCGCAGCAATTTATCATTATGGCTGGGTAAAAAGTCCCGCCCAGATGAAGAAGAAAATGAAAAACGTGGGGCGTTTCTGGAACGAAGATGAAGAATGGAAAAAAATGCTGGCCAGCGAGGACTTTTTCGACTATTCTCAATTCGATTCCCTTACCCGCTTTACCGAACCACATCCAGTAGTCATGCGCGACCGCATAGCCCGGCAGGACTGGCAGGTGGAGTTGGATCTGAACAAAAAGAAGTTTGATTTGAAAGACCGCCTGCTTTACTGGTTCGAAAAAAATACGGGAATCAGGTTGTTTGAATTCACTAATTTTAAGCGAATTTAGGAGGCAAAGCAGCCAGCTATATTAACTCACCATTACTTTAAAAGTACCATGATCAACTACCTGAAAGAACTGATTTCGAAGAAATTATCCAGAAAAAGAGCGCGCCGATATACTCAGGAATATGGTCATACTATCGATACTTTTAAGCTGGAAAAAGAAGGTGAGATTCAGTTTGCCAATTGGCAAAATCCGCTTATTCGCCCGAAAACAATTACGCAGCAGGAAGTGAATTTTTTCAAAAAATTTATTCCTAAGGGTTCGCTCTGCATCGACATAGGTACCAACATCGGTGACACGACCGTACCGATGGCGCTTGCGGCCGGAAAAGAAGGCATCACCCTTGGCTTCGACCCGAATCCATTGGTGTACAAGATTTTGGAAGCCAACGTGAAGCTCAATCCCGGGAAGACCAACATCATCCCTTATCCATTTGCCATCACCAAAGAGGCCGGAGAGTTCAGCTACGCCTCCTCGGAAGCTTCATTTGGCAATGGGGGAATCTCCAATGAGGTAGTTTCCAACCAAGGGTCATTTCAATTGCCTCAAAAAGTGCAGGGAATTGTTCTGGAAGATTTTCTGCTGCGGGAATACGCTGAATCTCTGCCTCGTCTTTCGTTTATCAAAGTGGATGTAGAAGGCGCCGACCGGGAAGTTATCGAGTCAATCGGTGGTATCTTAAAGAAATATAAGCCTGTGCTGGTGGCGGAGTGCTTCAAGCGGTCCACGCCGGCCGAAAGGGCGGAACTATACGAAACGGTAGCGGGATTGGGGTACTCCTTGTATTATTTCGCCGATTTCGATGAGCAGGCCGAAACTACTCCCATCAAGTCGGCAAAGGACATGAACCGCTGGAAAACCTTCAATTTCTATGCGGTTTTTGAGACCGCCTAAATTTAAGAATGCATTAGCTGGCGGAGCGTAGTTTCACAATTCCCACGCCAGCACATTCCACGTATCTACATGGTCTTCATGCGTGTGAATCGTGCGGAAACCTACCCGCTCGTGCGCCCGCATGGAGCGCGTGTTGTTGATCGATACCTCAGTAATAAGCAAATCGAAATCGGAGCGATATAGCTCGCGATGTTTCTGGTATAGCCCATCGAACACGCCTTTCCCCCGGTAGGCTTCGTCCACGCACACCTGGCCCATGACGTAGTAGCGGTAGTCCGTCAGTTTTTTATTCTGCCATATTATTTCATCAAGAAGCGCGAACATCGGCTGCAAGTCGGGAATTAACGTAGCGGCGTCCGGCAGCATAGCCAGGGCGTAGGCCACCACCTCTTCACTGTCTTTGGCGACGATCTGCGGCGCTGCCTGATGCATGGCGTTGAGTTGCTCCCAGGTATGGCGCACTGTGACGAAGCCCTGTTTTTGCTTTACGATTTCGGTTACAGTGCTTTTGTGATTCCGACGTTGCAAATCCAGGACTTGGCGAAGGTCATCGTCGGTTTGGGCAGTGGTGAAGTGGAGGGACATAAAAAGGTTGACCGTCTTGTTCTGAATTCAACTTCCCGAAAGTTTTGAACTTTCGGGAAGTTTGCGGAATCAAATCCACCGCTTTTTCCTGAAAAACCAAAGTACTACGAACGACGACAGCACCATCAGTATCAGCGACGCCCAGAAACCCCACGACCAGCCCGAGGTGGGAAGCGACACGAAGTTCATCCCGAAAATGCCCGCAATGAGCGTGGGAGGCATGAAAATGATCGTCACGACGGTGAAAATCTTGATCACCTGACTTTGCTCGAGGTTGATAAGGCCCATGAAGGTATTCTGCAAATATTCCAGTCGCTCGAAGTTGAAGGTGGTGTATTCCAGCAGTGAGCTGATATCTTTCAGGATAATACGCAGATGTTCCTTCCGGTCTTCGGGAAAGTACTGGCTGCGCAAAATGCCCGAAAGCACGCGTTGTTTGTCGATGGACGTTTCGCGCAGCATCATCGTGATTTCCTGCAACGAGCTGATTCTGATAAGTACTTCCTGCCGTGCTTTCTGCTCCCGGATGAGGTCTTTGCTAATCGAGGAAATATCGCGTGAAATAGCTTCCAGCGAATCGGCGTCGGCCTCGATGCGGGTTTCGAGCAGCATCAGCATAAAGTCTACGCCCGTCTGGAAGGTATCGGGGCTGACCTTCATTTTCTTGACCGTGTCGGCGAATGTCTTGGAGTCGCCGCGGCGGTAGGTGAATAGCACGTTGCCCCGCAGGATGAACGACACGGGGTAGGTTTGGTAGCCGTTCGTATTGATCTGTAGAAAATTGGAGTTGGCGTTGATCGTGTCGTGCTGTTCAAAAAAACGCGCACTGCTTTCGATTTCCACAATTTCCTGTGGCGTTTGAAAGTCGATGTCACACTTGGTTTCCACCCATTCCTCTTCCTCCCGCGAGGGCGACTGTAAGTCAACCCACAGCGGATGTTCGATCCTGCCCAGTTCTCGCACGTCGGTTTCGCGCTTAATCAGGCGGCCTTCTTTGTAGAAAATGCGTACCATTTCGAGATTTCAGCCTTAAAGAGATGGGTTCTCTGTTGACCTCAAAGATAGGGACAAATGCGAACAGGTCAGGAAGAACTTCTCCGTCAGTCAAAAATTGAGGCCATGATAGGGATTTCGGAAAAAACTCTATCGTTTATAGGCGCAGATTAACTAAGTTTGGCACTTTTTAAGCTTAGGCATGTGCGTTTGGCACCTTTTGTGCTGGCTATTCCTGTTCAAGAGCCCACGCGCTTATTTGCTCCAATGAATCCAATGATCCGTAAAGTACTGCTGTTGTGTGTTTGTGTGTTGTCGGGGGGGGCGTACTGTTTCGGTCAAAGTACCTTTATTCCGCTCAACGACGACTATTATCATCTGATTGACCGGCTCGAAATCAAACGAGGCAAATTTTCGGAGGGATTTCATTCTAATGTAAAGCCCTTCGAGCGAAAAGCGGTCGTAGCTCTGACCGACAGCATTCTTGAAGAGGGTAACGTTAAACTCACCTCCGTGGACCGCGCCACGATCGACTACCTTCGCCAGGACAGTTGGGAGTGGCTAACCAGCGAGCCGCCTATGCCGGATTCGATTGCGGCCATGTCGCGACTGGGTACTATTTCTACGGAAATTCCGGTAAAAAAAAGAACATTCTTCGATCAGCCTTCGGACCTGTACAGCCTGCAAACCGAGGACGTAGACCTGCACGTAAATTTCGCTTCCGATAATTATTACGGAGCCGAAACCAATACGAGCAAAAATATGTGGTTTACGGCCCGGGGTGTGGAGATTCGTGGCATCATCAACCAGAAACTGGGATTTTACAGCTTTGTGGCGGATAACCAGGGGATTTTTCCAAGATATGTCCAAAACTATATTGGCCAATACAACACTCCGGGAGAAGGGTTGACAAAGGCCGCAGGTAGTCTGGGGCTTGACTTTCTGTCGGCGCGGGGCTACATCACTTTCCGGCCATTGAAAAACATTGCCGTCCAGTTTGGTCATGACCGCAATTTCATTGGCAGCGGCTACCGTTCCATGATACTTTCTGACCTTAGCAGCCCCTATCTTTTTCTTAAGATCACCACGCAGTTGGGTAAATTTCAGTATACCAATTTGTGGTCCAGCATGATCAACTTCCAAACTCCGAACGGGAGTCTCAGCCGCTACAAAACCAAAAAGTACACGGCCATGCACCACCTGAGCCTCAACCTCTCAGATCGGTTCAACATCGGAATCTTCGAAGCCGAAGTATTTGGTCCCGACAGCACGCATACCGGGTTTGATCTCAACTACCTCAATCCTATCATTTTCTACCGCTTCGTGGAGTCGTACCTGGGAAGCCAGGACAACGCCCTTTTAGGGGCTGATTTTCGCTGGTTAGTGGCTAAACGTATGTCGATATACGGGCAGTTTATGATGGATGAATTCCTGACCAAGTACTATTTTAGCAATACAGGCTCCTGGACAAAGAAGTACGCTACCCAGATAGGGGGCAAATACGTGGATGCATTCGGCATACCAAACCTGGACTTACAGGCAGAGTACAATATGGCCCGGCCCTACACCTACTCCCACCGCGACGGCGCGCGCAACTATACCCACTGGCGGCAGCCGCTGGCCCACCCGTTAGGTGCCAACTTTACGGAGTTCTTGACTATTATCCGCTACAAGCCTATCCCCCGCCTCACAGCCTATGGCACCATCATGTGGACCCACAAAGGCCTGGATTTTGACGGAAAAAATCTGGGCGGAAATATTCTGCTGGACTACGAAACCAGGGTGGACGACTTTGGGAATTTTCTCACGCAAGGTGCATCCCAGTTCACGCGGCTTACCGACCTGCGGCTGTCGTACATGCTGACCCACAACTTGTTTCTGGATGGTCGCCTGATGTGGCGACGGGAAGAAACACCCAACTACGCGGTGGTCCGAAAAACCCGCCTACACACAATCGCGCTGCGATATAACATTCCTTATCGCCAGCAGATTTTTTAATCAATGGATAATGGAAAGTCGACAATGGAGAATGGCAGTTATCAGGATTTAATAGTTAAAGAACTTACCGAAGCCCAACGGGTGCTAAATGAGTTTCTGACCAATCCTGCGCAACTTAAAGTGATCGAAAGCGCCGCCGCGCTGATGGCCGAAGCTATCCTGGACAACCGCAAAATTATCTCTTGCGGTAACGGTGGCTCGCACTGCGACGCGATGCACTTTGCCGAGGAACTTACGGGTCGTTACCGTGACAACCGCCGCGCGCTGCCCGCCATTGCCATCTCCGATCCCAGTCACCTGAGCTGTGTGAGCAATGACTTCGGCTTCGAGTTCGTATTTTCGCGCTTCGTTGAGGGGCTGGGGCGGCCGGGTGACGTACTATTGGGGCTAAGTACCAGCGGCAACTCAGCCAATATCCTTCGAGCCGTGGAAGCGGCCCGTTCCAAAGGTATGAAAGTGGTGATTTTATCGGGTAAAGACGGGGGCAAACTGGCGGGACTTGCGGATGTAGAAATCCGCGTACCCCATTTCGGATACGCGGATCGCATTCAGGAAATTCACATTAAGGTCATCCACATTTTCATGTTGCTCATTGAAAAAATGGTTGTGTGAGGATGCGCTTTGGTCAGAAACATGGCATACCGTGTTTCTACTTGGTCCGCCGCATCGTCCATTTGAGAGCTTCCAGCAGGTGTTTTACAAACAGGGGCTCCACGTATGATTCGTCGGTATGACCGCCGCCTGTGTAGTAGGCCCGTCCGCCATCAAACTCGTGGTACCAGATGAAAGGGTGCATCCGCCCGTTCTTACCCCCTTCGTAGCTGGTTTCGTCCAGAGTAGCCAGTACCGTGATGCCCGGCTGAATACTTTTATAATTATACAGCTCATCGAATCGCCGCCACATATTGGGCAGGAAGCTGGTGGTAGGATGTACTTTGTTCCAGACAATTATATCCACATTCTGCTGCTTGGGGTGGCTGAGAAAATAGGCACCCGCTAGTTTATTGTACCAGGGCCAATCGTATTCCGTGTCAGCAGCAGCATGGATACCCAGCCAACCGCCTCCACCCTGAATGTACTTCTCGAAGGCAGCCTGCTGTTCGGCGTTAAGAATATCGCCGGTAGTACTTAAGAACACCACCGTCTTATATTTCTTTAAGTTGTCGAGGGTGAAGGCCGAAGCGTCCTCCGTTGTATCTACCTGGAACCTATTCTCGGCCCCCAGTTTCATTAAAGCTACTTTGCCCGCCGCAATGGATTTATGCCGGAAGCCCGCCGTTTTAGAAAAAACCAAAATGGCGTCGGGCGCCGCCGCGCCAGGGACTGCGACCTCAGGAGACGCAGATGGAGCAGCTTGAGAAGCAGAAAATGAGAGTAAGCAAAAAAGCAGGAAGATTTTTTTCATCGGGATGATATTTGATAGAAATGAATTCATCATTCAAAGCCGGCTTAGCCATAGCTTTACTCTTTCGGTAATGGCTAAACTTCTTTGTGCTTAAGTAATTTCTCAAATTGGCATTTGAAGAAGGCTTACTTTTACAATTATCTCAAAAATCACTTAGCCCATGCGCGTCCGCCCTTCCGCCCTGATTATCGAAAGAAACTGTGTCCTTACCATGAAGTACCATTATGGAGGCCAGGACGTTTACGCCCTGCCGGGCGGCAATCCCGACCCCGGCGAGAGCCTGTCGGAAGTAATCGTGCGGGAACTAAGGGAAGAACTGGGCGTGGAAACTGAGGTAGACCAACTGATTCTGTGTGGAGAGGTAATCGGGGAAGATGGCCGTAAGGATGCGCTCCACGCCGTCTTTGCGGTACATCTTATCGCGGGCTTGCCTCAACTCAATCCTGAACATACCTCGGCGTTGTCCGTCGAGTGGCTTGCTATTGATAGTTTAGAGGACAAGCATCTTTATCCCAACGTAGGGGAAGATGTAAAAGCACTCCTGGCCGGAGAATTACGCGGCGTATATCTGGGAAGAATCGACCAGCCCTACGTCGAATGAAAAAACGCGGTTAGCGCTCCAGGCACTAACCGCGTTAAAGAATCAGCACATCACCCCGCCGAAAGCCGTTGGCCGACTGCCTATGGCCGACTATGCCATTTCCAGCTTCGCCGCGTTACGCTTACGATCCGTCTCTTCCAGGTAGATCTTGCGCATACGAATGCTGCCGGGGGTTACTTCCAGGTACTCGTCTTTCTGGATATATTCCAAAGATTCTTCCAGCGAGAAGTTGATCTTCGGCGCGATACGCAGCCCGTCGTCGGAGCCGGAAGCCCGCATGTTGGTGAGCTTCTTGGCTTCCTGCAAATTGACCACGATGTCGTTGGGACGGTTATGTTCGCCCACTACCTGGCCGCCGTAAATTTCCTCGCCCGGACCAATGAAGAAACGTCCGCGATCCTGTAATTTGTCGATGGTATAGCCCGTAGACATACCCGTTCCTTTAGAAATGATGGAGCCACTGTTGCGGCTCGGAATTGGCCCCCGATAGGGTTCAAAGCTCTTGAAACGGTGCGTTAGCACGGCCTCGCCCTGCGTGGCAGTAAGCACGTTGGAGCGTAAGCCGATCAGCCCGCGCGACGGGATTTCAAATTCCAGGTGTTGCAAGTCGCCTTTCGGCTCCATTACCAGTAGTTCGCCCTTACGCTGCGTGGCTAGTTCGATGACCTTGCCTGCCGTAGCCTCCGGTACATCCACAACCATTGTTTCAATAGGTTCGAGGCGGTTGCCGTTTTCGTCTTCTTTGAAAAGTACCTGTGGTTGCCCTACCTGTAACTCATACCCTTCGCGGCGCATGGTCTCGATTAATACCGACAGGTGCAGGATACCCCGGCCAAAAACCAGGAATTTATCTTCGCTGCCGCCCGACTCTACGCGCAGGGCCAGGTTCTTCTCGGTTTCTTTAATCAGACGGTCGCGCAGGTGGCGCGAGGTCACAAACTTACCTTCTTTACCGAAAAACGGTGAGTTGTTGATCGTGAAGAGCATGTTCATCGTTGGCTCGTCCACCGCGATGCGGGGCAGAGCCTCGGGATTTTCCAGGTCGGCCAGGGTGTCGCCGATCTCGAAGTCGTCGATACCCGTCACGGCGCAAATATCGCCCGCCTGTACTTCACTCACCTTCTGACGGCCCAGACCTTCAAAGGTTTGGAGTTCTTTGATTTTCACTTTCTTGATCACCCCGTTGGCTTTACAAAGCGACATTTGTGCGCCTTCTTTCAGCGTACCACGCAGCAAGCGGCCGATGGCAATCCGACCCACGAAAGCATTGTAGTCCAGTGAAGTAATCTGCATCTGCGGCGTACCTTCATTTACGGGAGCTGGCGGAATCTGCTCGATAATCGTGTCGAGCAAAAACGTAATATCTTCAGTGGGATGCTGCCAGTCGGGCCCCATCCAACCCTGCTTGGACGAACCGTACACGGTTACGAAGTCAAGCTGCTCCTCGGTACCACCAAGGTTGAACATCAGGTCGAACACGTTCTCCTGTACTTCTTCGGGGCGGCAGTTTTCTTTATCTACCTTGTTGACTACCACAATGGGCTTCAGGCCCAGTTCCAGCGCTTTACCCAGCACGAAGCGGGTCTGCGGCATCGGTCCTTCGAAGGCATCCACGAGCAGCAGCACGCCGTCAGCCATTTTCAGGACGCGCTCCACCTCGCCACCAAAGTCGGCGTGGCCTGGGGTATCGATAACGTTAATTTTGACATCCTTATAGCGAACCGACACGTTTTTGGACGTGATCGTGATGCCGCGCTCGCGCTCAAGGTCATTGTTGTCAAGAATCAGGTCATCAAACTCCTGGTTCTCGCGAAATAGCTTGGATGCGTGGATGATCTTGTCCACGAGCGTAGTTTTGCCGTGGTCAACGTGGGCAATAATTGCGATGTTACGAATGGATTGCATTTCTTTTTACCTGGTCAGTTGTTGATTTTTTCAGCCAATTGGGCCAGAGAAAGCAATTCCCAGTCTCCGCCCCGCAAAAACAAGCCGCAAAAGTACGGACTTTTTAGCTGAATAGCAGTTTTTTACAATTAATTAATCGTAAACATTGCGAAAACGTTCATCGGTCTGGAAGAAGTGCAAAAAATGAGGAAAGAAACAAGAAGCTGTTTGAATTAATCCTTCAAGCTTAAAATGGTGCTTTTTCACCAATCCTGCGTCGCCAAACTTCAAATTTGGCCCCTTGTTTTAATAAAAAATCACTCATTTTTATCAATAAAAACTAACTCAAACAGCTTCTAAATTATGAAATGAAGAATAAAAGGCGGAATAGTGCCGATTACCGGCGATAAGATTAGGCTGGCTCCGCAGAATCAGAAAAGGATTTTATTAAAAAGTACTTTAGTTCGCTTACTCATCTTACCCATGAATATGATCAAGTGTATGAAAAAGGTCAGTCTGTTTGCCGCCATTTTTGCGCTCTTCAATTTTCTGACAGCTTTTCAACCATCGCCATTGGACATCGCAGACCCAGGTACTTATCTCACGGACATCAAAAGCGAGTTGAGTAAAGAATGGCCGAAGAACCGTTCTATTACCCTGCTGTTTCACGGTCACAGTGTTCCGGCTGGATACTTCAAAACGCCGATTGTTAATACGTTGGGCGCTTATCCTCATCAGTTGCTAAAAAAACTGAAAACCCAATACCCTTACGCAGTCATCAATGTATTGGTAACGGCCATCGGGGGCGAAAATTCCGAACAGGGTGCGGCGCGCTTTCAGACGGATGTATTACCTCACAAACCCAACGTACTTTTTATCGACTACGCGCTTAATGATCGGCGGATTGGTTTGGAAAAAGCACGACAATCCTGGCAGACTATGATCGAGCAGGCACAGCAGGCAGGCATCAAAGTCATCCTGCTCACGCTCACACCCGACTTGAAAGTAGATATGCGCGATCCCGAAAACGAACTTAACCGGCACGCCAATCAGATTCGACAACTGGCTTCCCGCTACCAGACCGGTCTGGTCGACAGCTACCGGACGTTCGATACCGTTCGCCAGCAAGGCGATGCCCTGAGCCATTATATGGCGCAGGGCAACCACCCCAACGAAGCAGGGCATACGCTGGTTGCAGATGAGCTGGTAAAGTGGTTTTGAGAAATTGTACAATAGCTACACTACTGCCATTCACGATGTAGAGCACTAGCAACATTCTTTGGATTGAGTTGATCGCCAAAATTTGAGATATTTAGAAAAGCATTAATTGCCATTCCATTAGTAGACATTCTTAAATCTTCGATATTTTTGCATATCTTAATGTGCAAAACGCCCCGAATAATGCCTATCCAAATATGCAGATATGGAAGAATTACTTTTAAAATCCGAAATTTTGGTCGATCGTACCCAAATGGGATTCAAGCGCGGGCTTTACCAGAAAATCAACTGGGACAACCGATTAATCGGGATCAAAGGCGCGCGCGGCACGGGCAAAACGACACTGCTGCTGCAACGACTCAAATCATTGGGTCAGTCAGCGAGTGAGGCGGCCTACTTCACTCTCGACGACCTCTACTTTACCACGAACTCCCTGGCCGAAACGGCGACACAGTTTTATAAAAAAGGCGGGAAGATTCTTTTTCTGGATGAAGTGCACAAATATCCCAACTGGGCGCAGCATCTGAAAAACCTCTATGACTTTTACCCCGACTTACAGCTGGTCTTTACGGGTTCTTCGATTATCGACATCGCCCGTCAGGAAGCAGATTTGAGCCGCCGGGCACTTTTGTACGAGTTGCCGGGACTATCCTATAGGGAGTATTTGGCCTTCGAGAACATCCTACAAGCCGAGCCGCTGACGTTGCCGGATGTCGTTTCCGACAGTCGCCCGTGGCGGACAGTGCTAACCGGCGGCTTCAAGCCTTTGCAGCATTTCGAAACGTACCTCGCTTCGGGTTATTATCCTTTTTTTCAGGAAGATCAGGCCGGGTTTTCGCAGCGGGTGCAGCAGCTCATCCGGCTGATTGTGGAGTATGACATGGCCGAGTTGCAGGATTTCGATATCCGCAATGCCCGTAAAATGTTGCAATTGTTGTACATCCTGGCGGCCAACGTTCCTTTTAAACCCAACTTGACGAGCTTGGCCGAAAAGAGCCAAATTCACCGCAACAGTGTTAATAATTATCTACATTTTCTTGAACAGGCCCGCTTGATTCGTCTCCTTTACGCCGAAGGAATCAGCGTCGCTACGCTGCAAAAACCCGAAAAAATTTACCTGGACAATACCAATCTTGCCTTTGCCCTGTCGGGCGACAAGCCCGATAAAGGTAATTTGCGCGAAACCTTTTTCTTTAATCAACTCAGCCACGCTCACAACGTACGGCAAAGCAAGGCCGCTGATTTTCTGGTGGATGGCATCTATACCTTCGAAGTAGGCGGTAAAAACAAATCTCAAAAACAAGTCGCAGATCTACCAAACGCCTATGTCGTGAAGGACGACATCGAATCGGGCATCGGGCCGACGGTACCACTTTGGGTATTTGGGTTCTTGTATTGAGGAATACTTTTCTGCACAACAGGGCAAATCCTGCTAAATCAAAATCAGTCATTTTGAAATTAACATCAATCCACCCACAGAAGGAGTTGCGGCGGTGGCTATCGCTGACTCACCGCCACTGATTTTCTCAATCTCAAAAAAACCCACTAACTTACCGCATTTCGCAAAATTTGGCTTTTCATGTCCTATATATTATCCTTCATTTAAATCCTTTTCCTCCTCCCCCCTATCAAAACAACTCCCCCTGCCCCACCACCGGCAAGCGCCCCGCCTCGTACCCCATCATCGCTTGCTTCCTGGCGGTACCCCAGCGGTACCCGCCCAGCCCGCCGGTTTTTTGCAAAACACGGTGACAAGGAATGAGATAGGCGATGCGGTTGCTGCCGATGGCGGTGCCCACGGCGCGCGAGGCGGTAGGCTGGCCGATGGATCGCGCCACGTCGTCGTAGCTGACGAGGCGCCCCGCCGGAATCCGCAGCAGGGCCTCCCACACTTTGATCTGGAAATTGGTACCGCGCAGCAGCACGGGCAGCGGTTGAGAGAGGTTCTGTTCGGTATAGAACAATTGCTGAATGTAGGGAAGCGTAGCCGTAGCGTCGGAGATGCAGTCGGCGCTCGGCCATTCTGAACGCAATTGTGCCACGACATCCTCGACCTGATCCGCTTCGTCCAGAAACCGCAGGTCGGTAATCCCGCGCCCGGTCACGGCGATCAGGCACTCGCCGAAGGGTGTTTCGTGGACGCCGTAACGAATGGACACGCCCGCGCCCAACGCCCGGAACTCAGCGGGGGTCATGGCTTCGTAGGTCACGAACAGGTCGTGCAACCGACTCGGACTCGATAGCCCGACCTCATGGGTAGTTTCCAGCAGGTTGGCCGAGGTAGCCAGCTGCTCTTTGGCGTATTCTTTCGTCAGGAAGCGCACGAACCGCTGCGGACTCGTACCGGCCCAGCGCGTGAACAGGCGCTGGAAATGGTACTCCGACAGCCCCACATGGTCAGCAATCTGGCGTAGCGTGGGCTGGGTTTTGTAGTGGCTTTCGATGAAGCGTATTGCTTTCGCGATACGCTGGTAGTCCAATGAGGCATTAGCTGGCTCTTCCATAGGTCGTATTTTTTTACCAAAGATACCGCCCGCCACCGGGGACTACAATCCGGATTTTGCGGAGTTTCCACCGCTAAGCATTTGGCACTGCATATTTGGAAAACCATGCCCGGCACTCGTCCAGGCTGGATTGACCCGACGCTACTTTGAGGATGTACTCGTAAAGGTCATTCTGGGGTAATGAATTATCTAGCCGCATCCTGTTGAGCTTCAAAAATGCCAATGCAGCTTCAAGGCCGGTACGTTTGTTGCCGTCAGTAAATATATGCTTTCCAATAATATAATGCGGCTTTATCCGGGATGGTTGGGTACAGCGGAGACCCAAACATTTCGGCCTGCACTGCTTCAAGCAGGTAATCCAGATTTTCCTCGTGCAGGAAGTTGTTGGGTGGCACATAATTGCCACCATGTTCGGCCACGGTCCTCTAATTGATAAAGACAATGTCCTCCTTGTCGAGATACTCTATCATGCCAAGGCCCGGAAGACACCTTCGTACTCCTCGAAGTCCTCGTTGATAATTTGCTCCAGACGCTGGCGTTTTGCCTTTTTTAAGTCTTCTTTCACCTCGTACAACAACTCTCTCAAGTAATTGGGATCGTTTTTGGCCAATTCGATCAGTGACTCTTTGAATTTTTCCCTATCCAAGACTGTCATAATGTAATTTCCTGTTAGCTTGTATTCCCCTAAAGATACGCATTTGCCTGCAATCCAATGAGAAAGATCGGGCTACGAAGATCAGGTTGTGAGTACTACCACCGCACGAGCTTAAATTCCCAGTCGGGTACTTTCTTACGCATCTCGACCAGGTCGTCACGCTTGGTCAGGCCGCATTCCAGGTAGTTTTGGTGCAGGCGGGCCAACGCCTCCCGATCCAGTTCGACACCCAGGCCGGGACCCGAAGGTACTTCCACCGCACCATCCACAAACTTCATGCGTCCGCCCACAATGACTTCGTCCGACTGCCAGGGGTAGTGTGTATCGAGCGCGTAAGGTACTTCTGGCAAAGCCGCACCCAGATGTACCATGGCCGCCAGCGAAATGCCCAGATGACTGTTGGAGTGCATGGAAAGCCCGCGCCCGAACGTATCGCAAATCCCCGAAAGCGTCATGGAGGCACGCAAACCGCCCCAGAAATGGTGATCGCTGAGAATGATGTCCTCCGAACCTAGTTCAATACTACGCGGAATGTCTTCAAACGAGGTCGTGCACATATTGGTAGCCAGCGGGGTTTTCAAAGCTTTCCTGACTGCCGCCATGTTTTCCTGGCCACGTACGGGGTCTTCAAGGTACTCTAAGACCCCTTCCATCTCCTTCCCGTACTCGATGGCCGTTTCAACTTTCCACAGGGCGTTGGGGTCGATGCGGAGGGGTACTTCCGGCCCGAAGGCTTCGTGCAATGCTAAAATAGCGTTTAATTCCTGCCGGGGTTCAAACACGCCACCTTTCAATTTGATGGATTGAAAACCGAACTCTGCGCACATGGCCCGCGCCTGCGCCACGATTTCCGTCGGATTGAGTGCGCTTGCCTGACGGGCCGCGTCCCAACCCGTGGCGGCGGGATCGGTGCCAAAGGCCAGTTCGCCGCCCGCGCCTTCGTATTTGTAAAAAAGATAGGCCGAAAAAGGTACCCGGTCGCGCATCCGTCCGCCCAACAAATCCACGACGGGCCGATTCATGAGCTTGCCCATAATATCCAGACAAGCGACCTCCACCGCGCTGAAAATATGGACCATCTTGCGCTGATCCCAGGGCGCGACGCCGCGCTCGGCGGCGGTGTCCTGCCCGAAGTGCGCAACGAGCGTCCGCCGAATATTGTTAAGTTGAAACACATCCTTCCCGATCAGCAGGTTCCGGGCTTCGGACAGCGCTTCATCAATTTCCCGGGTTCCCGGAATTTCGCTGATGCCCGAGATGCCCTCCTCCGTGACGATTTCAACAATGGTACGCAGGGCATACGGTGCGTGCAAGCCCGCTGCGTTCAGCAACGGCGGATCTACGATGGCAATGGGGGTTATGATAATTTCTCTTATTCGGGACATTCTGTTTTTGGGTAAAAGGTTAACGGCAAAATGGTTAAAGGAGGGCAAAATACGAGTTTAGGTCATAAACCAGCACGTCGCTTAACCTTTTCACCCTTAACCATCAACCCTTTTTTTAAGCTACATCCTCCGCGACCATTTGCAACAGGCCTTTGATGTAGCCGTAGCAGAAGGCAAAGGACTGGGCGTTGGCTTCTTTATTCTCATGATGGGGTACGTGGTCGGGCATGACCATGCCGTCGTAGCCGACATCGCGCAGGGCGCGGATCACCTGCACGAAATTCATGTCGCCGTTGTCGGGATACACTTCCTGAAAATTATTGAAGCCCCCCTTGATATTGCGCAGGTGAATATTGAAAATCTGCTTGCGGTCGCCAAAGTACTTAATGATAGGCAGAATTTCAGTTTTGGGGTCTTTGAGGCCTTCGGCGATGGAGCCAATGCAGAAATTGAACCCGTGGTAGGGGCTTTTGTACAGCGCGCCAAACCGCTTCATACCTTCAAATACATTGGGGCTGTTCCAGCGCATGATGCCCCGGTAGGCGGCAGGTACGGGTGGATCGGCGATGTGATTGGCCAGCTTGACCTTGTACTCCTCCGCCACGGGAATCAGCCGATCCAGAATGTAGGTAATCCGCTCAAACATCTGCTCGATGGACACATCGCCCGCGATGGTTTTGGGATCGTTGCGTTTGAGCGCCTCCTCCCAGACCCAGGTACTATACTCGGCATTGCCCCGCTTGGGATCGATGGTTTTTCCGGTGCGCAGTACGGGCAGAATCGTAGTGTTGTAGTTCAGTACCTTGATGCCCGTTTTAGCCGCGACCATAATCATCTGCTGCAGGTACTCGATTTCGCGATCGCGCTCGGGGCTCTTGCCCAGCATCATGTTAGGATATTCCACCCGGTCGATTCCCGCCGAAGTCAGCGGGTAGTGGTAGGCGTCGAGGCTGATGCCATACTTTTCGCAGGCGTCGCGCTTGGCCAGCGAATCGTCCAGATCCCACCCCTTGCCGGGAATGATTTTGGGTGAGCCGCCGTCGATGTTGTAGACGCCGCAACGGCCTTTCAATTCCAGGTTTTCTTTGGTGGTACCGCCGGACTGGCAGCCGACTTTCATAAGTACCTTGCGGGGCGCGGCCGAATTGGCCTGAGCCTGTCCGGGTTTCACCACCGAGGCCCCCACGGTACCCGCCGTAAGGACTTTAACAAAATTGCTCCGTTTCATAATCGTTTATTTTTAAGGTGTTTAGGTGTTTATTTGTTGAATCGTGGAATTGTCAGCGTATTAAAATTTAGCCGAAAGCCGACTGCTGGCAACCGATGGCCCTCAGCTACTCCAGAAGCAACACAAGGGCACTGTGGTCTAATTCGCCGTGCCCCTGCTTGATCGCGGTTTTCATTTGCTCAGCCACGAGGGAGGTACCTTCCAGGGGTACTTTGTACGCTTCTCCCGCCCGCAGGGCGATGCCCATGTCTTTGTTGTGTAGTTTTATTTTGAAACCCGGTTTGAAATTTCGGTCGATCAGGCGCTGACCATGCAAATCGAGGATGCGGCTTTGGGCAAAACCGCCCAGCAGTGCCTCCCGCATTTTCACCAGATCGACCCCCGCCTTGCTGGCCAGGGTGAAAGCCTCCCCTACCGCCTGAATCGTCATGCCGACGATCATCTGGTTGCACGCCTTGGTCGTTTGGCCCGTCCCTGGTTCTCCCATGCGGACGATATTCTTGCCCATTGCCTGAAAAATCGGCAGTGCCCGGTTGAAAGCTTCTTCACTACCGCCCACCATGATAGACAGCGTGGCGTTTTCGGCCCCGACCTGTCCGCCCGAGACGGGCGCATCGAGCGCTTCCACGCCTTTTTCCTGCATCAGTCCGTGTACCTTCGTAGCCACCGACGGTGAAATGGTGGACATATCGATGAACAATGTGCCGGATTGGATGCCTTCCAGTACACCATCCGACCCGGAAACGACTTCCTTTACCTCGGGTGAGTCGGGGAGCATGGTGATGACGACATCCACCTTTTGCGCCAATTCCTTACTACTTGGGTAGGCAGTAGCACCCGCTTCGGTCAATGCGGCGGCAGCATGGCTGCTATCCAATACCGAAACCGGGTACCCGGCTTTTATGAGATTGAGGGCCATGGGTTTGCCCATTATTCCTAGTCCGATGAATCCTATTTGTTCCATGTTTTTACTTTAAGCCGCAAGCGCTAGGCCCCAGGCTTTCATTGATTTAATTATTTATAACAGAATTATTGATTTTCAAAATATTAATAACATCCAATATCTGGAATCCAAAATCTAGCATCTACTTATCTCACCCTACAGCTTCTTCATACCAACGGAAACAGCTTCGCCCCTATCAGAATGACGACTAATCCGGTAATTCCCATGACAACCAGCAGGGGCGATACGGTTTTAAGCGCTTCTTTTTCAGTCAGGTTACTCAACTTGCAGATAATCCAGAACCCCGAATCGTTCATCCAGGGTACGATCTTCGACCCGCAGCCAATGGCCAGCCCCAGGTATACCGGATGAAAACCGAGGTTGGCGTTCATCGCCAGGCCCGACAGAATTCCAGACGCTGTGATGAGCGCTACGGTGGCCGATCCCTGCGCGGTACGTACCACGGCGGCAATCAGGAACGCCAGCGGTATCAGGGCCATTTGGTACCCCGCTGTCAGGTCGGCGATGCGGGTACTGATGCCCGTTTGCTGCAACATGCCACCAAAGGCCCCACCAGCGGCCGTGATCAGGATAATACCGCCCCCGCTCAGCAAAGCACCCTGCACGTGCGCAGACATCCCTTCCTTGCTGGTCTTTTTCTGATTGGCCAGTACTAGCAGTGCGGCAATTCCGCCGGTGATGAGGGCCAGATTTTTATCCCCAAAAAATTTCACAACCGCCACAACCGCCGACAAAAAAGCGGAATCAGCCCAGAGTTCACCCGTTTTGGAAATGGCATTCAGGGCAGTATCCGCACAAATAAAACCCAGCGGAATCAGCACGGGGAGCAGCGAAAGGCCCAGCGAGGGCAGATCCTTATCCGCCTGCGCGGCAATGAGGCGAATATCTTTCAGCGGCGCATCGAGCGAATCCCGGATTTCGATGGGCATCCGGCGGTTGACCCAAACGGCGAAGAAGTACCCGGCAGTAATGGTGAAAAGCCCCACGATGACACCCGCAATCATCATGGTACCTATAGGAATGCGCATTTCCCCGATCAGAAAAAGTGGTCCCGGCGCGGGGGGTACCAGCGAGTTGGCCATGGCGGCCCCGGCCATGATGCACATGACCAGCAGCAAGTAGTTTTTACCCAGGCGCAGGGTCATGGCTTTGACGAGGGGCATCATCAGAAAAATGACCGTATCGAAAAAGACCGGGATGCCCAGAAAAAAGCTGCTCACCAGAAAAGCCGCCGGTGCTCTGGGAACGCCGAACAACCGGAGCATGAAGCGGATAATCCGCTCAGCGGCTCCACTCTCCAGCAGACTTTTGCCAATAATGGCGGCCATGGCGATCAGGATGCCAATTTTAGCGCAGGTGTTTCCGAACTCGGTGGCGATGCGCTCGCCGATCCCTTTTTTGGAAAGCGCCAGCGCCGCCGCGGGCGCGGTACCCTTATCCAGCGCGTACTGCTCCACCGCCGCGGCCGGAGTAAGGAAGGCTACCACCAATGCCCCCAGAATCAGGGCCAGGAAAGGATGTAGTTTCAAACCAATGATGCCACCGACGACGATCAGCACTCCGATGGAAAGGATAAAGAGGGGATCAGTCATTTTTGGATTTCGGATGCTGGACGTTAGATTTTGGACTCCTCATTTTTTAGATTGTTTCTTCTCAATTATTCTATTTTTGAATCTTGCATCCAGAATCTAGTATCTAAAATCATTCAGTCTTTTCGCCATTTCCCTAGCCCCGTTGGCGACGAAGGTGGCGTCGGCGCCGCAGGCGATGAATCGTATTCCGAGTTGGTGGTAGTTGTGGTACTCTTCGGGATTGAAGAAAAGAATTCCCACTGCTTTTTTGGCCTTCTGGGCCGCATTGATCGTTTCCCGAACGGCTTCCTTAAATCGGGGATGGTCGAACTGTCCGAAAATTCCGAGCTCCATCGAGAGGTCAGCGGGGCCGATGAAGAGCACGTCCACCCCATCGATCGTGGCTACTTCGTCTAGGTGATTGAGTACTTCGGCGGTTTCGATCTGCACGATGCCCAGCAGATTTTCGCGGGCATTTTGGTAATAGCTGTCAAAGTTTTGGGCAAACTGGGTAGCCCGCACCATTTTGGCCACGCCCCGGTGGCCGTGCGGCGGGTAGTGCAGGCCGCTCACTACCTTCCGGGCCTCGGCCGGATTACTGACCTTGGGGCACATGATGCCTTCCGCGCCCATATCCAGCACCCGGTGAATGCGCTGGCTTTCGGCGCTTTCCACCCGTACGATAACTCCTGCGGGGGTACTTTCCAGGGCTTGAAGCTGCGCCAGTACATCCTTTTCGGTACCCGCGCCGTGTTCAAGGTCGATCAGTACCCAGTCGAATCCGGACAACCCCACGATTTCGGCCGTCAGCGAACTACCCAGATTGAGCCAGCAGCCGTGGAGGGTTTCGCCGTTTTGTAATCTCTTTTTTAAGTTTTTCATATACCCGTAAAGGCCCGAATGAAGTCGCCTTACTTCTTATCCCACCAAATTCGGGTATCGAGCAGATTCGGTCCCTGTCGACTGATAGCCTGTTGCACATTATCCTTATTCACATTCAGTTCGGCATCGGTGTAGGTCAGGCGACGGATAAAGGGTTCGGTCTTGAGATCGCTACCGGGATACGGGTTGGGCGCCAACACAGGGTACCCACTCCGCCGGAAGTTGGCCCAGGCTTCGGGCCCGTTCAGAAACGACGCCACCCAGTACTGGGTATTGATCTGCTCCAGCTCGCTGCCAGTCTTAAGCGGATGCGCCTGTAGGTAGGTAGTAATAGCCGCCGCTGGCACAGCCGTATTGGCACCATAGTCGGCAAGTTGCTCCATGTGAGCCCTGATGCCCTTGGCAAAAAAGTCAGCCGGATCGCCGGTGGTCCACTTGCGGAAGGCTGCCTCGGCCAGCAGAAATTCGGTCTGCGCGTACGTCACCATATAACTTGGAGCCAGCAGGCTAGCCATGCGGGTACGGTCCAGCTGGCTATAATCCCACAGACTGGCCAGTTTTTTGGCGGCTACCGCCGAACTGATCGTCGTGTTATCAAATCCCTGCGGAGCACCGATTTGTACGTCAGCTGTACGGTTGGCTTTGGCTTCTACCTGCTGTGCGCCACTGGTGGCACCCACGTACCGCACGGCAATGGAAGCCAGCCGGGGATCATTGTTGGTTTTAAGATAATCCACAAAATCTTCGGACAAATAGAAGAAAGCCGACTGCCCGCCATTGAGTTGCGAGCCTACGGGATTGGTAAAACTGGCGTTGTGCCGCAGCATGGCGTTGTCGGCGTTGGATTGCATTACTCCACCCGCGACAGCTTTGGCTACGTATTCGGCCGCTTTGGTCGGATTGATTTTGGATAGCCGCATGGCGGCCCGAAGCAGGAGCGAATATCCCAGGCGTTTCCATTTGACCACGTTTCCATCGTACAGCAAGTCAGTAGCTACCTTGGCTTTGGACGCATCCAATGCCGCCGAGGCCGCATCCAACTCGCTCAGAATATTCATATAGACTGATTCTTGGGTATCGTACGCGGGTTTGTCGATGCCCTCGAGGTAGCTTTTTCCGGCCTGCGTGTAGGGAATATCGCCGTAGGTGTCCGTAAGTACCATGAACGAGTAGGCCTGCCAGATTCGCGCCATGTTGTAGAGGTTGGAGCGCGCGGGTACGTCCTTCGTTTTGGCAATAACATCCGTCAACTCTTTGATATTGGTCTGGTAAAAGTTGTTCCAGTTTCCGGCAGCGACGCTACGATTGTCCTGATTGAAATTAGCGGCCGAACCCTGTCCGCTGAATGGCGTGATCATCTGCTTGACGATCGTGGTTTCGTAGCTCAGGTTGCCGTAGCCGGGCGCACTGTTAACGATGGCCGTATTAAGTTGATAGCCGGGGTCCACGCTCGTGAGGGCCACGGGATTCACATTGAGTTCATCAAATCCCTTATCGCAGGAAGTAGCACACAGGCAGATCGCGATAATCCAGAGGTAATTCTTGCTATTTTTCATAATCTTTTGATTGCTTTCAGCCTAAAATTTTACATTCAAATTGAACCCCATGCTACGCGTAATGGGTAGCCCGGTAGCTTCCAAACCAATCAGGTTGTCCGACGGAAAACCGAATTGCTCGGGGTGAATATTGGGTACCCACTTTTTCAGCACCGCCACGTTGTTGGCCACCGCATTGATGCGCAATCCCTTGATGAACTTGACGGAGGTCAGAAAGCGCGTGAAGTCGTAGCCCAGCGAAATTTGCCGTAGTTGCCACAGGCCCGCGTTGTACACAAAAGGCTCAGCGATGTTCTGCGAGCGTACTGTTTCGTAGTAGGCCTGCACGACCGACTTGGTTTGGTTGGTTTCGCCGTTGGGATTAACCCCATCTCCAATCACAAAGCCTTCCTCGCGTCCGGCAAGGGTTGCCTTGTGCAAGCCGTGCCGCCAGGCATTGAAATTGGTGCCGGAAATCATTTTGTGACCTAGCTTGAAGTCGATCAGGAACGAAAGGTTGATACCTTTGTAGGTAAAATTGTTCGTGATTCCACCCACCCAGCGGGGTACCGCGCTTCCGAAGGCGATTTGGGTAGCGGTGCGGAGTGGACGACCGTTCCCGGCATCAAACACCTGACGGCCCTGCTCGTCGCGCAGGTACCCGAAGCCGTACAACTGGCCTAATGGCTGGCCAACTACCTGGCGCAATTCGCCCGAGAAGTCACCCGTACCCACGGTAATAGAATTATCGCTCACATCATCGCCGAGGTTAAGTACCTTGGTCTTGTTGTAGGCACCGTTGAAGATGGCGTTCCAGGTAAAGTTCTGGGTTTTCACGGGCATTACATTCACCAGCATTTCCCAGCCCTGGTTCCGGCTTTCGCCTACGTTGATCAATTGGTTGAGATAGCCCCCTGCGTTGGAAGTCTGGGCGCGGAGAATCTGATCGGAGGATAGCTTGTCGTAGTAGGTCAAATCCACCCCCAGTATGGAGTTGAACAACTTCAACTCAATCCCGAATTCTTTCTCGGCTACCCGCATGGGTCGCAAGTTGGCATTGGGTACCGTGGAGCCGCTGATGCTGGCCAGGGTCTGGGCCACCCCGGTAGGTGAGGCAAATTGCTGGGAATTGATGCTGTAAAACAGGTTGTTGGCGTAAGGCGACACATCCGTATCACTTCCCACCTCGGCGTAGCCCGCCCTGATTTTACCAAAATTGATCCAAGCCGGCAATGAGGAAGCAAAAGCTTGCGAAAAGACAAAACTAGCTGTAATGGAAGGATAAAGAATACTCCGGTTGGCGGGCGATAAAGTTGAAAACCAGTCGTTACGGGCGGTACCGTTCAGGAAAAGGAAATCTTTGAAAGATACTTCTGCCGAAGCATAGAGTGAATTGACCTTGCGCTCGGAAAAATCATAAATCGGGTCACGCTGCCGGCCGTTGCCAATTGTGTAGAGGCCACGGCTATAGAAATCCTGCACCAGCACATTATGACGGCTGATGCGGCGGTACATCTGGTTGCCACCTACATTGAGATTGACACCGATCACGCCAAAAGTACGGTTAGCCCCCAATAGAAAATCGGTGTTGAGTTCGCGTACGTTACGGTCGTCTTGTACGTACTGCCCATTCACAAACCCAGCGGGCGCGGCGGGCTGCCGCTGCGAACCTGTGGGTAGGTTATAATCCTGCTCGCGGGAGTAGTAGTCCTGACCGATCCGCCCCTGCAAAAACAGCCAGTCGGTGAAATTATAGCGGGCGGTCAGGTTACCAAATACGCGGTCGTTGCGGATGTTGTCGAAGCGTTTGAGGGCAAAGTAGGGGTTGGTGCGGTTCGTGAACCTGGACCATACTACTTCGTTGCCGTTTTCATCGGAGGCGTACTGCTTCAAAAGATCCAGCGGCATGGAATTAGCCATGTTGAAGAGTACGACCGGACTATAATCCTGCTCGGCAATATTGGGTGGATTTTTCCGGTATTCGTTCGAGTAGTTGATATTGCCTGACACCGTTAACTTCTTAGCCACCGTTTGCGTGAAGCCCAGATTGACGGTCCGGCGATGGTAGCCCGAGCCTGGCAGGATCGTTTTATTGTCCAGATTAGAGGCCGACAGGCTGAAACCACCGTTTTCACCGCCCGAAGCCAGGGTAATAGTATTGGTAAAAGTCGAACCCGTCCGGTAGTAGTCTGTGATTTGGTGCCGCTGGGGTACGTAAGGTACCTCCACGTTATCGAATAGGATTTGGGTCATGCCGGGCTCGAATTTTTCTCCAAAACTCCACTGGCCCGACGTCGGAAACGCACTGGTCGGACGCTTTCCATTTTCACCCTGTCCGTACTCATACTGGTAGTCGGTATAGTCGAGCGGCGTATCGGAGGTAAAATTGGTATTGTAAGTCAGCGAAACACCCGACCCGGAACCCCGGTTTTTCGTGGTGATCATGATGACCCCGTCTTTGGCCCGCGAGCCGTACAGCGCCGAGGCGGCCGCTCCTTTCAATACCGTCAGGTTTTCGATGTCGTCAGGATTAATGCTGCTCAGGCCATCGCCCCCGTCGGAGGTACGGTTGCTGCCGCGCTCCGACACATCGCCCCGCGCGCCGTTGTTGGTATTATCTATAGGTACCCCGTTGACCACGATCAATGGGGAATTGTTACCCCCGAAGGACGACTGGCCCCGGATGCGGATTTTGCTGGTTCCGGCCGGACCCGAGCCCAGCGAGGTGATGTTTACACCCGCCATTTTACCCTGCAATGCGTTCATGAAATTGGCCGTGCGGTTGATCGTCATTTCCTCGGTAGGTACTGTAGCCGTAGCGTAGCCGATGCTTTTGGCCTGTTTCTTGATCCCCAGCGCCGTGACTACCACTTCCTGCAAGGCTTTGCTTTCGGGTACCAGCGACACCGTCAGATTGGTGCGGGTACCTACCGTAACTTCCTGACTCTGATAGCCCACGTAGCTGAATACGAGGACCGCTGCGGCATCGGGTACCTCGAGCTGAAACGCGCCGTCGGCGTTGGTAGTCGTGCCGCGCGTGGTACCTTTTACCAGCACGCTTACCCCCGGAAGACCATTATTATTTTCATCTTCTACTTTACCCCGAACAGTTTGATCTACCTCTTCCATCGAGATGGCCCGAGCCAGGACAGGTACTTGTGGTGATTCAGGAAGTTTCTCGGCTGTATCCAATGCCTGCGAGGTACTTTCAGCAGGTTCACTTTTCTGAGCGGACTTCTTTTCAGCGACAATCACATAAGTACCGGCTTTCACCTTCCTATAGCTCAAAGAAGTAGCCCGCAATATCCGGTCAAGATTCTGCTCGACACTGGCTTTGAAATCCAGCAATTCGGTAGCCACCGTGATGTCCCCAACCAGTCCGCCTTCAAACAGAATATCTACCCGGTAGCGGGTTTTCAGTTCATTAAGTACCCCGCGCAGTTTCTGCCGGGCGGGCTGGGTACTTTCACGTTTTTTCTGCGGGAGTTGGGTGACGCTCGCCAGATCCTGAGCGGCGGCAGGTTGCGTGAGCCATATGCTGGCCAGCAGCAGCATACATGCCCACCGAGGCGGTGGTAGTGATTTTTTCATTGCGTATTTTGATTAAGGGTTTAGGAATATTTTTATCTACAATCCACGGATTGGGTTTCTTCAACCGGCTTTGCTATACCGCCTGAATACCCGGTGCACCGGATCACTATTTTATTTCTTCCAGCGTCACCACGTCGTTCGTCCTGCTCATTTTCAGATTAAAAATCCGGCACACGATTTCCAGCAATTCCTCGGAACTTTCGGCGCGAAAGGAGCCAACCAGCGTACGCTGAGCCAGGTTTTTATCCTGAACTACTACCCGAATGCCATAATTTTCCTGCATTATTTCCGCAAATTCGGCCAGGGTCGTATCGTCGAAAATGAAGCGTTGATCTTTCCAGGCGGCGTATTTTTCGGGCTGGGTCGTGATTTCCTGCTGAAGGTGATTATCCTGATCGAGCGTCACAAGGTCACCCGGTTTCATAATCACTTTTTTCCGGGACTGCCCTTCGTGATAGTTGAGCTGTACCTTTCCCCGATTCAGAATCACCCTGGACTTGTGAGCGCGCGCGTACACCATAAATTCGGTCCCCAAAACCACCACTTCGAGTCCTTTCGGGGTATGCACCACAAACCGTTGATGATCGGCTTGGTGCGCCACATCGAAATTGGCTTCTCCCGTCAGAAACACCTCCCGGGTACCGCGGCCAAAACCGAAACGAGGTACCTTAAGCGATGAGTTGGCATTGAGTACCACCCGTGTACTGTCGCTCAATACCAGCGCTTTGGTTTCTCCGTAAGCCGAAGTATGCATTTGGTACAGCAAATTATTTCTGAATAAAACTCCGCTCACCATCAGGATAGTTACCACGGAAGCCGCCACCAACCATTTCCGTGCTCGAAAGCGGGAGGGCGCGAAGACCTCCGCGCCAGCATCAGGCGAGGAAATATCTTCTGTACGGTCGATGTGGGCACGAAATCGCTCGATTGCATGCTCTCCATCGGTGAGGTACTGCGGCTGCTGGTATTCATATTCCACCAGCCACTTGTAGAATAGCTCCTCATGGGCCGCATCTTTCACCCATTCATCGATCAACTGTTTTTGCAAAGCGGTCGATTTTCCGGACAAATAATTGAAGATGAATTCTTTGTTTATCTCTGCGTTCATTTTTAATGAGAGATTGAGAGATTGAGAGATTGAGAGATTGAGAGAATCGGTTTCCACTACCTCCATTCACTCATTCTTTCATTCACTCATTCAAAACTGATTATAAGAGCCATTTTTCCTTTAAAAGCCCGCGGACAAACTGACTGGCGCGGTTGAGCTGCACGTCTACGGTTTTGACCGAAAGATGGAGCTCATCGGCGATTTCCTGGTATTTCATACCGTCAAACTTGCGCATGAGGTAAATCCGACGACGTTCGACGGGTAGTTTGTTGACGGCTTCCTCCACGTCATGGTATAGTTCTTCAAACTGACTGATCTGATCGGGCTGCTGTTCGTTGAGTATGGTTTTTTGGGAAGCTTCGGACAGTTCGGCTTTACGGCTCAAATCCCAGCGCAGGTAGTTGTAGGCCCGGTTGCGCACTGTCCGGAAAAGGTACAGGCGATAAGAGGTTTCGATACCCTGAAAGGTATTCTGGGAATAAAAACGAAAAAATATTTCTGAAACCAGGTCCTCGGCCACCTCGCGTGAGCCTACGAACTTCACGGCATGGGTGCACATAGGCTGGTAATAGCGCTTGTAAAGTAGTTCGATGCCCAGGCGAGGATTGTCTTCCAGCGCTTTTCGGATGAAAAATTCATCGTCGGGGATCGTTGCGTAACCAGACTCAACAGAACGCAAGCTCGGCGAAAGAAGGGGTTTGCTTCCTGTTTTGTCCTTTTCAATGCCGGAAAGGCTGCGCTGGGCGTCCTTCATATCGCCTTATGGTTGACAATTAGAATTTTATGAAAAAACTAAATTCCGGGTCGTACTGATAACAAGACAAGTACAAGACTAAAAAGTCCTTACAGGGATATAAAAATATTTTTATTTTTTTGAAATATACCCTTTTAGGGGGTGAAATGAAGGGCCAATTTTCTATGAAACCTTCCGCCGATCCAATCACTAAAACTATCGAGGCGCACGAGCGCCTGAATGCCCAATATGGTGTGCAAGAGATTTACGGTCGTGCCGATCCCATGCACGAGCTTATCGGGACAATTCTCTCGCATCGCACCACCCACGACAATGAGGTAACCGCCTACCGCACCATGCGGGAGCGGTTCCCAACCTGGCAGGAAGTACAGGCTGCGCCTTTGCCCGACCTGATCGACGCTATTCGCACGGCCACCTACCCGGAAGTGAAGGCACCGTACATTCAGCAGGTATTAGCGCACCTTTTTCGGGAACGGGGAGAAGCCAACCTTGATTTTTTGCAGGCTATGTCGACCGAGGAAGCAATGAAGTGGCTGACCGATCTGCCGGGCATTGGCCCCAAGACGGCTACTTTACTACTGCTTTTCAATTTCAAAAAACCGGTTATGCCCGTCGATACGCATGTACATCGCGTCACGCAACGGCTGGGCCTGATCGGGCCAAAAGTAAGCGCATCCAAAGCGCACGACCTGCTGCTGTCGTACTTACCCAAAGACGCCACGGTTCTGTTCAATTTTCACAAACACTTCTACTGGCATGGTCAGCGGGTATGTACCTGGTATCACCCCCAATGCCCCAAATGCGTGCTGAAGACCATGTGTGATTTTTACCAAACCGGCGGCACAGCTTCGCTAAGTAGTACGGCTGCACGGAGAAAAACCTGATGGATTCTGTAAACGTCCGCAAAAGTCGGTCTGGAACGATATTTTTCCTCTGTTCCAAAATTGTTGAATCCATAGAACGATCATGAGAAAAATAAACAGCTTCCATTACTTACTACTTTTAATGCTTTTAGCATCAACATTTGCCACCGCTCAGAACCGGAATTTTAAAATTGGCGTCAAGGCGGGTACCAATCTGTCCAGCCTTTCGGGCGATGAGTTTGTTGCTTCCAACGACCCATCGATACGAATTGGCGACAAAAGTACCCGCCTCACAGGTTTTGTGGGAGGCGTATTCTTCCGACTGGGTAATGCCATTTTCATCCAACCTGAGTTATTGCTTTCCCAGAAAGGAGGTACTTTCAATGTATTTCGCAGCGGAGGAAACGGTCAGGAAGACATAAAGGTACGTTTTACAAACCTTGATGTCCCGGTACTTCTCGGAGTTCGAATCGGCGATGTGCTCCGAATCAATGCCGGGCCAGTTGCTTCATTGCGCATATCAGAAAACGGCGGATTACGGGAGGCACTCAATGAAATAGGGGCTACCAGCGTAGAAGATAATTTCAAGCGGGCAGCCCTTGGCTATCAGTTGGGCGTCGGCTTCGACATTGGCAATATTAACCTGGACCTCCGGTACGAAGGAAACGCGTCCAGCATTATCAATACCGACCCCGCTTCTAATTTCAACTCCCAGTTAAAACGGAAAAACAATCTTTTTCAGGCCACTTTGGGCTTTGTAATATTTTAAATCTCACCTGTGATTTTTTCAAAAAAATTGAAACACATGAAAACTATAAAAATAAACATAGTCCTATTGCTGGCGTTCTGCGTCTGCTCTTTGCCTGCCTGCAAAAACAGCAAGCTTTCTAACCAGGAAAAAGGTGCCATCATCGGCGCCGGAACCGGGGCCGTTGCCGGGGCGGTCATTGGCAACAAATCAGGAAGTACGGCCGTTGGAGCGATTATCGGTGCCGCCGTGGGTGGCACGGCAGGTACATTGATCGGGCTGTACATGGACAAGCAGGCCCGCAAACTGGAAGAAAAGGTGAAAGGTGCCAAGGTAGAGCGAATCGGCGAAGGAATAAAAATGACCTTCGACTCCGGTCTGCTTTTCGACTTTGACTCTTATGCCCTAACGGCGGCAACCCGCAAGAATCTTGACAACATGGCGGAAGTCCTGAACGAGTACGAGGATACGGACATTCTGATCGAGGGTCATACAGACAGTAAAGGCACCGACAGCTACAACCAGGACCTGTCGGAAAAGCGGGCAAAGGCTGTCGCAAACTACCTTAAAGCCGAAAATGTGAAATCAAAACGACTCGAGTCCGTAGGATATGGCGAGACTCAATTGCTTTCCACCGAGCCCGAAAAGCAAGCGCTGAATCGCAGGGTGGAGGTAGTTATTACGGCCAATAAAAAGCTGAGGCGCGATGTAAAACGGCAGGTGGAGAAGGAGGAGACAGCAAGCCGGTAAATAACCAGACTGCGGCTTACCGCGCCTGCCGCTGGCTGCCCAAAAACTCCGTCAAAAGTACTTGGTGTTCTTTCAAAACATTTTGATGGTCACGGCTCGCAGCGGAATTGACCTGTTCATTCGGGTCGTCCCTATAGTCGTATAATTCTTCGGCAATGGGCCGGGCGTCGGGTAGAATTTTGTTTTTATCGTAATCCTCAGCAAACCAGGCCACGTAACGATAACGAGGCGTGCGAATGGCGTAGCCCATGAGTTTGCCATTTTCTTTGGTACCGCGCGGATACTGACTTTGGGCAAAGCGTTTTACAGTCGCATTGGGGTTTTTCATCATCGGAACCAAGCTTTTTCCGGCCAAATTATCCGGTGTTTTAAGGCCAGCCAGGTCGGTCAGAGTCGGAAAAACATCCACGAATTCGGTCAATCCTTCGGCTTTCTGCCCGCCCGTGAGGCCGGGGGCCGCAAAGATGAGCGGAGCGCGGGTGGCCTGCTCGAAGTTGGTGTGCTTGCACCAGATACCGTGATCACCAAGATGCCAGCCGTGATCACCCCATAACACGATAATCGTGTTTTTGGTCAGGCCTTGCTCATCTATAGCGTCCAATAGCTTTCCGACCTGCGAATCCATATAGCTGACGCTGGCGTAGTAGCCGTGGATAAGTTCTTTTTGTACTTCGACGGGCTGGGGCGTATAGCCTTTCTGGAAATGCTCGCCGTTGGGCAGCAGGTAGTTGTTTACCAATTCACCGGAGGCCTGATAGGCAAACTGCGGCGAGTCGGCGGCGAACTTTTGGTAAGCCGCCGTATTGATCTGCTCCCGGTCGTACAAGTCCCAGTACTTTTTGGGTGATACAAAAGGTAAATGGGGACGCACAAAACCCACGGCGTAGAAAAACGGCTTCCCATCCTTAGCCAATCGAGCGATGGTCTTCACCGCTTTTCGAGCCACGGCTCCGTCCTGATAGGCATCGTCGGGTACTTCGGCGGATTCCACTGCGGGTCCCCGGTTAAGGTTTAGGTAGTTTTTCAGTTCATCTCCCTTCAACCCCATGCCCTCGGCCTTCGCGCGAATGTCCGCCAGTAGTTTCAGCGTTTCGGGTGCCTGGTAGTAGTTAGCCTTAGGCGGACCGTAGCCTGCGGCATAATCCTCCTTGGTAAGTTTATCATAGGGGATCGACCAGGAAGGCTTATCGGTTTCTTTATCCACCGCCCGGCTGTCGAACACTTTACCAAGGCCCGCCGTGGTGTAGCCGTTCTGGCGGAAGTACTGCGGCAGCGTCAGGATGTCGGGGTTCTTATCCCGCATCAGCGTTTCCAGATCCCAGACTTGCGTGTAGTCGGGCCGCTGCCCGGTGAGCAAGCTTGCCCGTGTGGGGGCACACACAGCCTGCTGGCAGTAGTTGTTCAGGAATACCGTCCCCATCCGGGCCAGGCGGTCGATGTTAGGGGTTTTCATTCGCGACTCTCCGTAGGCGTTGAGCAGCGGCTTGAGGTCGTCAACGGCGATGAAAAGGACGTTGGGAGCCGTGGCGTGCGGATCAGTGTCGCGGGGCGACCTGGCCGATGGCATTTGCAGACCGGATAGCGCGAGAAGCAGAAAAAAGAAAAGGGTAGTTCTTTTCATTATAGCAAATATTAAAAAAGAGGTCCGTTTTTATCTGAAAAGCGGATTACACGGTACGGTTACCCACTTACAACTTACACCATCTCCATTCCAATTTAAAGTACCTGCTTGGGAAAAGTACCTTAGCCGTCCCGGTCACAAATTCTTCGGCTGCTCCATCGGCTTTATCGGTATTGATACGCTCAGCCCTTCCCACTTCACCGAAAGCTGCCCGCCCTGCCGCGACGTAACGATTTCCTTCATCTCCACGCGCCTACCTGCTTCGGTAAGTTGGAAAGCAAAGCCCAGCGCGGCTTCGTTCATTTCCGTCAGATCGAAGTTTTTCTCGTCGCCCGCATACAATACGTAGTCGACCCAGGCCGCGTCGCCGTCGCCGCCCTTCTCCCACTTTCCCTTCATACCACCGAACTCAGCTAAATACAGCAGAATACTGAACTGCAAATTGCCCGTTTCGATGGTAAATGGCGCGTTGTTGGACTCAGGCAAGACCATCTCGCCGGGGGGTACTTTCCCAAACTCAAAGCGTAGTCGCAGGTCTTTGGCTTTGAATTTACCTTCGCTCAGCCGGTCGATGCTGATGTGCTTGTCGCCGCCATTGGTGAGGAAATTGATGGCCGCCAGAATATCGTTTTCCTTTTGTTCACTATAAAAACTGGCCGAACTGAAATCATAGCCATCGTGCAGCATTCGTATCTGCAGGTAGTGTGGCTGCTCGGGTGTGCCCCAGTAAGCCAGGAAGGGCCGTCGCTGATTCCACAGACTGGACCGGTTGGCCGTAGACAGCGCATACTTTTCAGTCAGGTAGCTGGTACCGATAATCTGGGGAGCATCAATAGCCAGCGTGTCGCGTTCCGTGCGGGGATAATTTGGGTTAAGAAAATAGGGCAGCAATCTTGCGGGAATATGGTGCTTAATCTTAACCTTACTCCATTTTTCCGTATAAGGTAGTTTGATCTTACCATCGGAAGCCTCGTCCAGAATGGCGTAGAATTCAGGCTTGACAAGGGAACTGTACGAGCGACTGTGCGGCCCGGCCCATTGGCCTGAGGGCTTATGGTAATGCCGGGCCACCATCTCCCAGGCCAAGTCATAGAGGTAGTTGATCTTTTCACTGGCCTCTTTGTCCACAATATGCCGTTTCATGCGGTAGAGTTCGTCGAGCGCTACGCGGGTGTAGGTCGGGCTGTTGTATTCCGTATAGCCGTTTTTGAGGGTATACTCGTAGAACTTTTGCAAACGCTTTTCGGCGTAATTTTGGATTTCGGGCAGGTCGAAGAGGAACGACGTAACATACGTCATATAAGTACCCATGATAGCGATATTGGTGTAGCCCGGTCCTACATTGCGCTTCTGGATCGACTCGGCCGCCCGAATCAACGATTTCCTGATCGTCTCTTTCAGATCAGCCGGTAGTTTTTCCTGATGGCCCATGTAGATATCCAGCAGCGACACGCCCAGAAAATCGGCCCAGTTCCAGTCGGCGGGCGACTTCTTGGTGGCCAGCGGTTCTTCGAGGAAATAGGGCCAGATACCATATGTTTTACTGGCCCGTACGGTATCCTGCAACGAAATCACCTTCCGGACGATGTCGAAGGCCCGTTGCTCGTATTGCGGATCACCAGAGTCGAGCAGGTCCACGGCGTACAGCAACGAGCCACGCGTCTGGTGGAGAATCCCGTCGGTAGCGTCGGTATGGTACTGGTAGTAATTCACCAGCTTTTGGGTAATCATCTGCTCTGCCGGGTCGTACTTTTTGTGCTGATCTTCCTGTGACCCGGCCATGATTTGCTTCTCGGCAGCAGTGAGGTGGACGGGTTCGTAGCGGATGTGATCGTCCTGGTACTTCTGGGCGAAGCCCCGATTCATGAAAAACACCAAGACCAGACCCAGCAAAAAAAGCTTTCTCATAATTTTCGGAGTAATTGGATCGATTTACCTTCTCAAACCTGAAAGACGATTGTTTTCTGCAACTACCCCAGCAAGACTGCTGGTACCGGCTACCCTGCATCTCAAATCCCGCTCTGTGACTTACACTGAAGACGGTTGCTCGGGAACTAATGGGTACTTTTGTAAAAAAAATAATTCATGAAGCGAATACTACCTCAAATACTGGTCGGGCTGTTATTGCTGAACGCAATTAGCTGCAGTACCAAAGAGCGACATAGCATGACGGTAGATGTACAAAACAATACAGGTGCCACAATCGCCGAAGCGCAGGTATGGGCTGTGGGTTCAGTGACTTCAAAGCCGCTGGTCGAGGGAACGAATATCCCGGCTGGTGGTTTGCTGCGCGGGAAACTAAAAAGGAACTTAGGATTAAAGTCGGACGGCACCTATGAGCTAAGGCTTACAGAAAGTTCGGGGAAACGGACGATCCGGGCCGGGTACTTTACAAATGGGTATTCTCTTGATGAGCGTATTTCCTTCCAAGTCGAGCAAGACACGGTGATAGTTAATAGAGTGGCGGGAAAAATAGGATTAGGATATTGACGGAATTTGCGCCTGTAAGGTACCCATACGAATCAGTTTGGGTCTTGTTTCGTGTCAGGACGAGTATATTTGGTAATATGTGCCTACTTTCCTGAATGAAAACCAAGCTACTTCCAATGACAATGACCGCACGCGTCCTTTCACTTTTTATGCTCCTGGCTGTTTTTGGCCAGACAACTACCTCCGCTCAAAAACAGCCTGGTGGAGCGCCCGGAACGCCGGACCGACCCAACGTTATTTTCATCCTTGTCGATGACATGGGCTGGGGCGATGTCGGCGCTTTTTGGCAAAACCAACGCCAGAAAAAAAACGACCGCAGCGAACCCTGGGAATATACCCCCGCCCTGGACGCGATGGCCGCAGGCGGGGCCACCCTGACCAACCATTACTGCGCTGCGCCCGTCTGCGCTCCGTCGCGGTCGTCGATTATGCTAGGCGTAAGCCAGGGCCACGCCAACGTGCGCGACAATCAGTTCGATAAGGCCTTACAGGATACCTACACCATGCCTTCTGTGCTGAAACAGGCGGGTTACCACACGGCTCTGGTGGGAAAGTGGGGATTACAGGGACAAACTGATAACGAGCCCAACTGGCCTGCCCACCCCCTCAACCGGGGCTTCGACTATTCGTTTTCTTACATCCGCCACCGCGACGGCCACGAACACTACCCCAAGGAGGGGATTTACCGGGGCGCGAAGGAAGTTTGGGAAAACAAAACCAACATTGCCGACCAGCTCGACAAATGCTACACCACCGACCTGTGGACCGCCGCCGCCAAGCGCTGGATTACCAGGACAAAGAAGTCCGCTCCCCATGAACCATTCTTTCTCTATCTGGCCTACGATACCCCCCATGCCGTGCTGGAGCTACCTACCCAAGCGTACCCGGAGGGCGGCGGCCTGAAAGGCGGCCTGCAATGGACAGATAAGCCGGGGCAAATGATTACGACCGCCACGGGCACACCTGACTCCTATATACATCCCGACTACGCTAACGCTACCTACGATGACGATAACGATTCAAAGACACCGGAAGTGGCCTGGCCCGATACCTACAAGCGCTATGCCACCTCTTGTCGCCGCATCGACGATGGCATCGGCGACATCATGACATTACTGGAAGATCTGAAAATTGACGATAACACTATGGTAGTTTTCATGTCCGATAACGGGCCGTCTGTCGAGTCCTATCTGCCCGATTCTTACGTGGATTATGAACCTACCTTTTTCAACAGCTTCGGCCCGTTCGACGGCATCAAGCGCGATGTCTGGGAGGGCGGCGTGCGGATGCCCACGCTGGTTCGCTGGCCGGGCCGCATCCCCGGCAGACAGACGATCGCCAGCCCCAGCGCTTCTTATGACTGGGTGGCTACGTTTGCCGATGCGGCAGGCATTGCCGCCCCTGCCCGGCTGGATGGCGTGTCGCTGCTGCCGGAGCTGAGCGGGAAAGGAAAGCGCCAGGAAAGTACCGTGTACATTGAGTACGACCAAAATGGCAAGACACCCGATTTTGAGGAATTCTCGCCTAATCACCGCTCCCGCAAACGCAACCAGATGCAAAAAATCCGGAAAGGCAATCTGGTTGGCGTACGCTACAACATACAGGGAGCCGATGACGATTTCGAGATTTATGACGTGATGGCCGATCCGCAGGAAACCAAAAATCTGGCTTCGGAGAAAAAGTACGCCGCGTTGCAGCAGGAATTCAAAAACCGTGTCCTGCAAATTCGCCGACCCGATGAAGAAGCCAAACGCCCCTACGACGACGCACTGGTACCCGCAGTCGATCCGGGCGGAAAGATGCAGGCTGGGATGAAGTGGCGCACCGCGGCGGGCGATTTCCCCTGGGTATCGGCGCTGACCGACGCACAGTTCAAGGGCCAGGGAACCTCCGCAGCGCTCGATATTTCCAAAACTAAACTACCCGCCGGCATGGTTGCCTACGAGGGCTTTCTGAAAGTCCCGGAGGATGGTACTTACAACTTCGTTATGAGCGCGGATGGCGGTTTTATTCTCAGAATACACCAGGCTCTTGTGATCGACAGCAGCCACGGTACTACCGCCGGGAATCAGCAGTCGGGCGACATGAAACTGGCGGCGGGCTACCATCCGTTTACGGTTTATTATCACAAATCCGGCAAGGCGAAGGGTAGTTTGGAGCTTTCATGTAAGAAGGCGGGAGGCAGTTCGGTGGAGTCTTCCGGGCTTTTCTTTCATCAATAAACCTGCGCACCGATCGTAGTTGTTTTTGCGTTAGGCTAAGGATTCGCTTTATTTGTCTTACAAATATTGTGTGTGGTACGGGCTGCCAGCCCGTCCTGTTCTCATGCTTCCCTACGTGGCAAAATAACTACTGAAAATGAACAAATACCTTCTCGGCGGCCTGTTACTATCCGCTACGCTCGGCCAGGCCCAGGACACGGCTACTAAATACGCCGAAACTATTAACCCTACCGACCTAAAAAACCACTTGGTCATCATTGCCTCTGACAGCCTGGAAGGCCGTGACACGGGTTCGGAAGGTCAGAAGAAAGCCGCCGACTACGTGTCGAAACACTTTAAAATGTACGGCCTGACGCCCATCGCCACCGACGGCGCCGGAGCCAAGAGCTATTACCAACACTACGACCTCTACCAAAAAACCTGGGGCGACGTGTATGTGAAGGCCGACGGCCGGAAATTCGCATTCAACGAGGATTTCTATCTCAACGGACTCCTCAGTACCGACGGCGAGGTATCGGCCCCGACGGTTTTTGCGGGCTATGGCATCGAGGCCGCTCCTTACAACGACTACAAAGACCTGGACGTAACGGGCAAAGCCGTCGTGATTCTGGAAGGCGAGCCGAAAGACCGCAGCGGCAAGTACTACGTCAACGACAGCGACCAGGCGTCGAGCTGGAGCGGGCCGCAGTCGTGGCAGAAGAAAGCGGCTACGGCCATGGCCAAGGGCGCGAAGTACGTGTTCATGGTGTCGGAAAAAGAAGGCAAGGAATTTGAACAACTCGTGAAGCAGCGGGCCATTATGGCGCGGCGCATGAATCGCATGAGCATGAAGCCCATTCAGGAGTCGCTCAGCAATATGGCGGTTTTCACCGTGTCTCCCGAAGTAGGAGCCGCCCTGCTCCGTACTTCACCGAAGAAACTAAAAGGATTTCAGGAAGACATCGACAAGAAAGGCGTTCCTGTCGCCAAAGGCCCCATCGGCACCGTGTCGCTGAAAGTGGAGCGCAAGAGCGAAACCATTGGTACCGAAAACGTAGCGGGATTTCTGGAAGGTACCGACAAGAAAGACGAGGTAGTTGTCATTTCGGCACACTTGGACCACATCGGCATTTCGTCGGACGGGCAGATCAACAACGGAGCCGACGACGACGGCTCGGGTACCGTTTCGCTGCTGGAACTTGCCCAGGCATTCAGTCAGGCCAAGGCCGACGGCAACGGTCCGCGCCGCAGCATCCTGTTCCTGAATGTGACGGGCGAAGAGAAGGGTCTTTTCGGCTCGGCCTATTACTCGGAAAATCCGCTGCTGCCGCTGGAAAATACCGTGGCCGACCTGAACATCGACATGATTGGCCGCGTGGATAAAGACCACGCCGACGATCCCAAGTACGTCTACATCATCGGCTCCGACAAGCTGTCGTCCGAGCTGCACGCCATCAGCGAAGCCGCCAACGAAGCGCACGTGGGCTACAAGCTCGACTACACCTACAACGATCCCAAAGACCCCAACCGCTTCTACTACCGCTCCGACCACTACAATTTTGCCAAGAAAGGCATCCCAGTGGTTTTCTATTTCACGGGCGTTCACGAAGACTACCACCGCCCCGGCGACGACGTCGAGAAAATTATGTTCGACAAGCAGGCCCCCATCGTGAAGCTGGTTTTCTATACCGCCTGGGAACTGGCCAACCGCGAGGAGCGGATCAAGGTGGATAGTAACAAGGAATAGTTCAGCGTTCCTGGTTCTTCGTTGAGAACCTGAATTCCCAAAGGCTGAATCTTTACAGCAAGTATTTTGAGCGACAAAAACCTCCCTCCCGCCTTCGAATCCGTTATGCAAGCCCAACTGGGGGCGGAGTTTGCTTTGTTTGAAGAAACCCTAGCGACGGCACCGCCCGTCAGTATCCGATTGAACCCCGATAAGCGGGCTTACGAAGTTTCAGGTCTATCGAAAGTACCTTGGCATCCCCACGGCTACTACCTGCCCGAGCGCCCGGTTTTCACGCTCGATCCGGTATTCCACGCGGGCGGGTACTACGTGCAGGAAGCTTCGTCCATGATTTTGCACGAGATACTTTCGCAACTTGTCCCTGCCCAACGCCCTCTGCGGATTCTGGATTTGTGCGCCGCGCCGGGTGGCAAAAGTACCCTGCTGGCATCGTGGATGCCGCCGGGCAGCCTGTTGCTGGCCAACGAGGTCATCCGCAGCCGGGTCAATCCCTTGCAGGAAAACCTGGAACGCTGGGGCCATCCCGGTACCTTCACGAGCAGCTACGATCCGGAAAGTTTTGCCAAACTCAACGGCTTTTTCGACATCGTACTGGTGGATGCGCCCTGCTCGGGTGAAGGACTGTTCCGCAAAGACCCCGAAGCCGTGCGCGAGTGGTCGCCCGAACATGTAGAACTGTGCTCGGCCCGGCAACGGCGCATCCTGGCGGCGGCGGTAAAGCTGGTGGCCCCCGGCGGTACGCTGCTCTACAGTACCTGCACCTACAATGAAGCTGAAAACGAACAGAATGCCACCTGGCTGGCAGAAACCCAAAAACTAGACCACCTCGAAGTCGCCCTCCCCGCCGAATGGGGGGTAGTTTCGCGTAATCCCGGCTACCAATGCTACCCACACCGCCTCCGGGGTGAGGGTTTCTACTTCGCCGCTTTCCGCCAGTCGCGTGGCCTGCCCTTCCGGGGTAAGACCGGACGCTACATGAGCAAGCTGAGTGACCTTAAAAAAAGGGAAGAAGCGGCCTTGGCCGATTGGGTTCGTAACGCCGAACAACTCTTCTTCCTACAACGTCCCGACGGAACGGTGCTCTTCGCCCCCAACGAACTTTGGAACGACCTGATGCTGCTGGATACAGCCCTGCCGCAGGGCGTATGGTTGCGTCAGGCGGGTGAGTTCAAGGGCAAAGATTTCATTCCCGCCCATAGTCTGGCGATGAGTACTGTAGTTAGTCCAGATCTTGCTGCCGCAGAGCTGGACCGGGAAATGAGTTTAAGATTTTTGAAAAAAGAAAACATTGAACTACCCAACGACGCTCCCAAAGGCTGGCTGCTGGCGCAACACCTGGGCCTGAACCTGGGCTGGATGAAAAATCTGGGTAATCGCGTGAACAACTACCTGCCCAAAGACTGGCGGATTCGGATGGATATCCGGGAGGTGTAAACCACACTACATTTAAAGGCCGGGGTACTATTCCAACCTTTTCGACTTTTTGCTACTCTGTGTAATTACACACTGATACTAATATCTGTTAGCTGATAATGGTCTTTTGAAAAAACTCGTAAAAAATGAAAACGCTTCGGTTGCTGGCCACTGCTTTTTTCCTTCTCGGCGAACTGGGTTGCGCCGAGAAGGAACTTCGCCCCTATGAACGTAGTCTCGTGGGTACCTGGCGACTATTCGAGGTAGGAGGCTCGACGGGTTATCAGTGGTATGTACTTCCGATGCCGGCTACGCCCTTGCAGAGTCTGACTTTTACGCGCAACGATAAATTTTCCCGTCAGGGAAACGCTCTGAGTAATTTTGAGTACCCCAGATACCGTATCATATCGGAAGACGAACAAGTGAAGCTGGAATTGTATGGAAAGGACACGGATGGTTTCAAATCGACGCTCCGTATCGAAGGAGATACTATGTACATCGCCCCACCCTGTTTCGAAGGCTGTCATTATGGGTTTGTCAAAATAAAATAGGGCATGAAAACTACTATTCTAATCCTGCTGCTGCCCGCTTTTTACCGGCCCCAACCGCCGCGCCTTACTCCACCCTGTGGCGTCGAAAAACCACTTCAAGAATTAAGCTGGCTCAAAGATAAAGTCGCCCAGTACCAAAAGGACGGTGGCACCCTCACCATCATGCAGGCGCAGCACGGGAGCGAAACCCTTTTCTCCATCGAATACGCCCTGGGCACAGATGCGCGGGAAACTACCTATTACCGATGCAACGGCGGGGAGATTTGTAAAACCTCCGTCACTATCGCGGGCCTGACGAGTAGCTGCTCCGGTGATTTTCCCAATGAACTAATGGGACGGAAAATGATTTATCCCTCATTTGAGGTGAAATGATGGGAAGTACGCAATCAAGCAGAGCGCGCCTATAAAAGGCCGTTCTGCTTCGGTACCGTCCTGACAGAAATCCAGCCACAAAAGCCGCATCATTTGGTGCGGCTTTTTTTGTTGAGATCAACTTGCCTATTTTTGTTAAAACAACATTCCCAGAAACTTAGCGCAACCCAACCGTATGAGAAAAGTACTACTGCTTGCCCTGCTCACGATGAGCGCCTCGCTCACAACTTTCGCCCAGAAGAAAAAGAAAACTACCGCGCCACCTCCTACCACTACCACAGCAGCCACCTCAGCCGCTGACCGCACCAAAGGCTACGAACAGCGCCAGAAGCTGGACGCTAATTCCTTAGTAAGCAATGTGAAGTTCCGCGCCATTGGCCCTACCGACATGAGCGGGCGCGTGGTGGATCTGGACGTCAACGACGCCAATCCGACGCAATTCTTTGTGGCTTATGCCTCGGGAGGTTTGTGGAAAACTGAAAACAATGGCATGAGTTTCACGCCTCTGTTCGACCAGGAATCTACCATGTCGATCGGCGATATTGCCGTGGATTGGAAAACCAATGGGCAGACGATTTGGGTCGGCACGGGCGAAAATAATTCGAGCCGCTCGTCCTACGCCGGCGATGGCGTATACAAAAGTACCGATGGCGGCAAAACCTGGCAGCACGTTGGTCTGGAAGATACGCATCACATCGGCCAGGTAATTCTGCACCCTAGTGACCCCAACACGGTATGTGTAGCGGCACTCGGCCATCTGTACAGCCCCAACACCGAGCGGGGCGTATACAAAACGACCGACGGCGGCAAAACCTGGGCTAAAACGCTTTTCGTGGACGACCAGACGGGTGCCATCGACCTGGACATTCACCCGACTAACCCGAATGTACTTTTCGCTTCGCTGTGGCATAAGGAGCGCAGCGCCTGGAATTTCGTGGAGGGTGGTAAAACCTCCGGGATTTATAAGTCCACCGACGGAGGGAATACCTGGCAACTACTAAGTACTTCAGGCAGCGGTCTGCCGCAGGGAGAAGGCGTCGGGCGGATCGGGCTGACGATTTACCCCAAAGATCCCACTATCATGTACGCTTTCGTCGACAATCAGGATAAACGCAAGCCCGAAGCCAAGAAAGAGGAGGAAGGACTGACGGTAAAGCAGCTGAAAGAGATGAAAATGGAAGATTTCATGGAGCTGTCGGACCTGGTCATCAACGAGTTTTTGGACAAAGGGAATTATCCCCAGAAAAACTCGGCAAAGCAACTCAAAGCTGACCTGAAAAGCGGCAAGCTACAGGTGAGGGATATTTATGACTTCGTGGGCGGTGCCAACGACGAGCTGATCTCCGCGCCGGTCAAAGGTGCCGAAATCTACCGTAGCGACGATGGCGGCAAATCCTGGAAAAAGACCCACGAGGACTACATCGATCTGGTGTACACCTACGGCTACTACTTCGGACAGATTTATGTCACTCCTACCGACGCCAACCGGATAGTTACCTTCGGTGTCCCTATTTTGCTGTCGGAGGACGGGGGGAAAAGCTGGAAAAACATTGAAAAAGAAAACGTCCACTCCGATCATCATGCGCTGTGGATCAATCCCAACAACCCGGGTCACATGATCAATGGCAACGACGGCGGTGTGAACGTAACCTACGACAGCGGAAAACACTGGTCGCACCTGAACTCGGAACCGTTGGGGCAGTTCTACGCCATTGCCGTAGATATGGAGAATCCCTATAATGTATACGGCGGCCTGCAGGACAATGGCGTCTGGACGGGTACTTCCAAACCTCGCGAAGATGCGCCGCTGCCCGCATGGAAATCCATTATGGGGGGCGACGGGATGCAGGTGCAGGTCGACTGGCGCGATAACAGCACTGTGTACACGGGTTTTCAGTTTGGCAACTACTTCCGGCTGGACAAGAACAAAAGTGGTTTTGGCAGTATGAAGCGGCTAGCCATGCCACGCGAAATCGGTGATCCCAAGCTACGCTTCAACTGGCAGGCACCCATTCACCTCTCGCGGCACAATCAGGACATCGTGTATTTCGGCTCCAACAAATTTCATCGCAGTTTGGACAAAGGCGAAACTTTCGAAAACCTTTCGGACGATTTGACTAAAGGTGGAAAAGAAGGCGATGTTCCTTTTGGTACTTTAACTACCATCGACGAGTCGCCCAAACGCTTCGGTTTGCTGTACGCCGGTACCGACGACGGCCTGGCCTGGGTGTCGAAAGACGCAGGCTATACCTGGACGAAAATCTCGGACGCCTTACCCCAAAACCTCTGGGTCAGTCGTGTCGCAGCTTCGGCTCACGACGAAAGTACCGTCTATATCTCGCTCAATGGGTATCGCGACGACAATTTCTTGCCCTACCTTTTTGCCTCCACCGACTACGGTCAAACCTGGAAAGCCATTGGTACCGACCTACCCGCCGAGCCGATCAACGTGGTGAAGGAAGATCCCGTCAACGCCAACATTCTCTACGTCGGCACCGACCACGGCGTGTATGTTTCTATGGACAAGGGTACTTCGTTCATGCGCATGTCGGGCGGTCTGCCCGCCGTGGCGGTTCATGATCTGCTGGTGCATCCGCGCGATAAGGAACTGGTCGCAGGTACCCACGGACGTTCCATCTACGTAGCCGACGTAAGTCTTTTACAGCAATTGGACGACACTCTGCGGCAAAAAGAGCTATACACTTTTTCCCTAAATCCAGTCACTTACAGCGAGCGTTGGGGGCGGGTGCGCAAGTACGAGGAGCCGGAAGAATTGAAGTTTGAGATTCCATACTACACCCGAACGGCCGGGAAATCAACGATTGACATCCAAACCGAAAAAGGCCTGACGCTGGCCACGCTAACGGATAACAGCGAGTCGGGACTCAATTACGTAAACTGGAACTACGCTATCGACGAAAGTACCAAAGCCGAATACGAAAAGTACCTCAACGAGAACAAAAAGAAGGAAGACAAAGAAATCAAGCTGGAAGCAGCGGAGGACAAGAAAATGTATATCCGTCCTGGCAAATACACGGTGGTAGTCACAACAGCTAACGGTGCCAAAACCGAACAACCCCTTACCATTAAAGCCCCGGAAAAGCGCCCTTCGCGCCGGGGTATTACCACGCAGGCCATTCCCTCTACGCCCGGTGAGTGGGAAGAGTACATGGAGGAAGAGCTTGGTATGGAGGAAGTGAAGTAGAGTTTTTGGAGAATACCAAGTAGTGTTTAACTTCCTATATAGAAAAACCGCCCCTACTTGACTGTAGGGGTGGTCATCGAATGCTTTCTATTTTTAGTACACAGATTCCCCTTAAAGAACATGCGCATAACTACCCCAAGCTGCAATTGAATCGAATATCGAGTTCTGCCACAAATTTAAAATCATCAATCCAACGGACATCCATATTATCGCACACATTCGGAATTTTGACTTTCGTTGAGTTGATGGCCGTGACTTTCTCCTCCTTGGTCACGACGGTTGCACTTTCGTTAAGAGCATGAGCGATGACCCATGGATCGGCCAAAGACCTGCCTCTTACATTATCAACCAAGTTTACATGTAAAGGATTACTTGCATAGATGGACCTCAAGCATTGAATTACTGATTCACTGGTCTTACGGATCGGAATCTGGCAGCCTTTTAGCCAATTGGACAGATCATCCTCAGTACGAGTAATTTCCTCATAAACCAACTCAGGCAGGAAAATTCTTTGTCGGATTCCTAATTCATTGAGTATTTTCCAATAATCGGGACAAAACGTGGGCGAATAATATTTTCGCCAAGCCTCAATGAGTACGTTAGCATCCAAACAATAAGTTCTTACCGTTGCACTCATTGATACAATTGGGCTTCTAGTTTTTGAAACTTGTTGACTTGAACATTCAGCAAATTACTGGCCTGAGTTGGTTCAATACGACCACCTCGAAATGCATCCAGAACGGTTTGTGTGAACAAGCGACTGTTTCGGTTGAGTTGAAGAAGAAAATAGTTTGGCCCTCCTGTTTTTTGCTTTTCTTTCTGTCTGGCTTTTTTCTCAGCTTCTCGCTCTAGAAATGCCTTGTACTCTGTATCGGCTTCTCGTTTTAGTTTTTGATAGACGGCTAAGGGAATGAGATTCAGGTTCAATGACCTCACTAAAAAGGCAAAAGAGCTGATGCCCAATTTTTTGGAGACTCTAAAAACTTCATGCGAATTATTGAAGGTTGCTCCTGTAAGACTAAGCATGAAATTCTCCGGCATTAAAGCATTGGCCGCCACCTCATTGCAGAATAGTTCTACTGCGTTTAACTTTTCTCTATCAAGCGGATTAGGCCTTATTTCATTGGAAATGCCCGTTTGGGCTATCCAGATATGGGCAAGCTCATGTACTAGAGTGAACAGCTGTGGTGCATCCCAGTCGTCAGAATTTATAAACACAAAGGGGGCATACGGATCGGCGATAGCGAATCCCTGCATTTCCTCCGAGTCGATTTTTAATCTACTATGGATGAAACTAGTTCGGGAAACGAATATCCCGTTGGACTCAGCAGCCTCTATCCATTCCCTAATTGGAGCACTCGTTTTATAATCAGGCGGATTTAGGTCAAGCGTCGATAGCATATCCCTCGCCACGGATAATGCTGTATCTTCTATTGAGTATTTGCCTACAAATGGCAGCTTTTCTTCGGCGTCTTCTCGTTTTACATCGCTTATCCACGCTTGTTTCTGCTGAATTTCGCGGATGATAAAAACAGGAGCCGTACTCAATGGTTTTGAACCTGCCATTCTAAAATCTTGAAGTGGCTGGAAATCCCGTGGTATGTCTGGCAAAAAAAATAGGGCGAAGGGGCGTTTGTATTCTTTCGCCAATTTTTGGGCCTGCCTAATGGTCGGCTGATTAGTTCCTGCCTCCCATTCTTGTAACCGACTGACAGGTACAGCAACCTTAGTAGCCGCGATTTCCTCGGACATTCTGGCCGACTCTCTCGCCCATTTTAATACGTTGGGTGTTATGTATGCTTTTTCTGATGCCATGACTAGGCAAAGATAGTGGTTGTTTTTTTGTAAAAAATAGGATTTATTTTTAAGGACGGACTTGAATGAGTCACCATTCCATCGACTCCCGTAGAGTGGGAAGAATACATGGAAGAAGAATGAAGTATGGAGGAAGTGAAGTAGTATATCATGCCATCCCAGTATTTCACCAAATACCTGAAATCGATCAGACCAAAGGAGTACCGGTCAGACTATCGACCGATTATCTGAGCGGTGTTCATAAGCAGAATTTAAAAGTAAGCATCAGAAAGGGAAGCTATGTATTAATTGTCACCGGTGAAGGTCGTTGTCAGCCAAGGTACCCGATCTTTTTCGTCATTTTTCTACTCCCGGTCTGCGTGCATTTTCTCCCTATCAGTATCAAAGGTTAGCCGCATCAAGTCGGGTTGTGGGGTGTTGCTGCTGTTATTTGCCATAGAATACGTTCCAACGGTGTCCGTCCAGGTCAGCAAAAACAAAATTGTATCCTTGTGGAATCTTCTCCGGCTCAATCACTACTGTTCCTCCCGCTTCCACCACTTTCTTCCGCCACGCATCAACGGCAGCTTCACTTTCAGCGGCAATGGTAAAAAGAATCTCAGAGACATTCGAAGTATCCGCTACATCGTTTTTGGTGTTTTGTTCAAATGTATCGTGCTCAAAAAAGTGAATTACAAAATGTCCCTCACTGAAAATGAAGCTTGCCAACTCTGAATTGTCATGCGGACCATTTACCTTGAATCCTAAATGCTTGAAAAAACTACGTGTCTTTTCAATATCTCTGACGGGCATGTTCGCCCAAATTTCCATTTTTGCCATTTGATGAGATTTTTTGTTCAAATAGCTGAATAAAAAAGTAGACCATTTCTTTTGGGTAACCCCGGAAGTATTCGTCCCGAGGTTCTACTCGCAAATTTCTGTTCTCCCGAAGCTATTCTATCTAATAGCAGTGTGCCTGGCAGATCGGCCTATTTTTAAATATGTTGATCGTAATATTGCGATTAATAATAATTTCTGTACCTTTGGCCCATCACTGATTGGAGCTACCGCCGCGATGGGCCTTACTAAAACCTTAGAATTCACCGCTCAGGAAAACCGCGTCGCCGAGCTTGCCAAGGCGTTCGCCCACCCGGCCCGGGTTGCCATTCTGCAGCTATTGGCCGAGCGCAAAGCCTGCGTCTGTGGGGATCTGGTAGATGAACTACCCCTTTCGCAAGCTACGGTGTCGCAGCATCTGAAGGAATTGAAACGTATCGGTATCATCAAAGGCGAAATTGACCCGCCGCGTGTCTGCTATTGTATCAATGAAGCAGTGTGGGAAGAGGCGCGGGAAACATTTTCTGCCTTATTTGGCAATTTCCGGACGCTTAGTTGCTGTTAAAAAAATTTACCCTTATTCATCGTAATATTACAATAGATTAGTTCATTTTAACCAAAACCTGAAAATCATGGAAACGACCGAACGGGAACTGAAAGAAATTGTCCGTAAGAAGTACGCTGAAATCGCCGTAGGTAACAATCCGGTACTCAACGCCGCCTCATGCTGCGGCAGCGGACCAGTGTCGAAAGAAGTGTACAACATCATGACTGACGACTATACCGACCTGAATGGGTATACGGCGGATGCCGACCTCGGGCTCGGCTGCGGACTACCTACACAGTTTGCTAAAATCCAAAAAGGAGATGTGGTCATCGACCTGGGTTCCGGTGCTGGAAACGACTGCTTCGTGGCCCGGCATGAAACGGGCCCCGAAGGAAAGGTAATCGGCATCGATTTTACCGAAGAGATGATCGCCCGCGCCCGGCAGAACGCCGAAACGCGCGGCTTGCACAACGTCGAGTTCCGACAAGGCGACATTGAAAATATGCCTGTGAGTGACGGCGTAGCTGACGTGGTAGTGAGCAACTGCGTACTGAACCTCGTCCCGAATAAGCGGCAGGTATTTTCGGAGATATTCCGTGTGTTGAAGCCCGGCGGTCATTTCAGCATTTCGGACATCGTGCTGAATGGCGAACTACCGGAAAAACTACGATCTGCCGCCGAGATGTACGCAGGCTGCGTATCGGGCGCCATTCAGAAGAATGAGTACCTGGCCATAGCTGCCGCGGCGGGCTTTGAGAATCTGACGGTGCAGAAGCAGACAGCTATTTTCGTACCTGACGATATTCTCAGTCAGTATATTTCGGCCGAAGAAATCGCCACTTTCCGCCAGGGTACTGATCAGATTGAAAGCATCACGCTCTTTGCCAGCAAGCCAGGCGGAGTACCAAAACAAAAATTGGAGCTGCTCAATTTAACTACAGAGTCGCCGGAAGCTGCTTGTTGCGAGCCGGGAAGTGGTTGCTGTTAACCTCTTCCTGCTTAGTAATCGTTTGTTGACTCTAACCTCCTGCCAAACCGGGAGGTTTTTTTTATCTTTGCTAACAAAAAATCTCATAATGCTGCACAAAACCCGGGGTATTGCGCTGAACTATATCCGATATCGCGAGTCCTCCATCATTGCCAAGATTTATACCGAAGCATTTGGCATTCAGAGCTATATCGTAAATGGGGTGCGGAGCAGCCGTTCCAAGTCCAACCGCATCGCGCTGTTTCAACCACTGACACTGCTGGACCTGGTTGTTTACCACAAAAACAAAACCGACACGCTGCACCGCATTTCCGAAATCAAGTGCCGGGTTCCGTTTCATAGCCTGCCGTTTGAGGTCGTAAAATCGAGTCTGGGTTTATTTTTGACCGAGATTTTAATAAAATCACTACGGGAGGAAGAGGAAAATATTCCGCTGTTCGAATTTCTGGAAGACGCCGTACTGTACCTGGACAATGCCGGAAACCACTACGAAAATTTTCACATTCACGTGCTGGCCCAGCTGGCCTTTTTCCTGGGCTTCGGTATGGAAACTGCCGATGACCTGACCAACGAACTTCGCGACAACCACTACCCTACTTCGCCCGACGCCACGCAGAAAGCCGCGTTACAAATCTGGCTGTCGGCCCCCCTGGGTACTGTGGTTTCGCTGGACAAGGGTCGCCGTATTTCGCTCCTGAATATGCTGGTCTTTCTTTATAAAGTTCATCTTGACTCACTGGGTGAAATTAAGTCACTGGAAGTATTGCACGAAGTACTTAACTGATAATCCAGGCATTATCAGAAATTTGGCACTATTGTTGCGCTTTACAAATACAGATGAAGTGAACAAACTACAATACTGACGATGAAAAAAAATTTTTACCTCTTCGCCCTCTTTGCGGTTATTTGGAGCTGTACCCCAACCGATCAGGTAGCGCCGAATACCCCCCCGTCGGCTAACCTAACCGTCAACTACTCGGCGGAATTTTTACACGACTGGGTTAACCTCGAATGTCATTTAGTCAAACAAACGCCGGGATTTTTTCCACCGCAGGCGGCACGGGTCTTTGGACTGACGGGCGTAACGGCTTACGAAGCGGCTTATCGTGGTATTCCGGGCGCCCGCTCACTGACCGGGCAACTGAACGGCTTTGGCGCCTATACAATGCCGCAGGCAGACGCCCTGAGCGTAAAATACCATTGGGGTATTGTCACCAACGCGGCAGTGGCCGAAATCATGCGGTTGTCTTTCGGTAACAGTCTGGCCGCTTCCAATCTGGAAATTGTGAATGAGAAGGAAGCAACCAACTACAATGAATTCCAGAAGGAAGCGCCCAGTAAAATCGTAGCTGAACTTTCTCAAAAACTCGGCAAGGATATTGCGGCGGCGGTTTTTGAGTACTCCAAAACAGATGGTGGCCACGAAGCCTACCTCCGCCCTTTCTCCAAAACCTACCAACTACCCGTCGGCCCTGACAAATGGATTCCAACCGACGCTAAGAACCTGACACCCCTCTGCCCCGAGTGGGAAAAATGCCGCCCGATGCTGGCCTCGAACATGAATTATGCCGTGCCGCCCAAGCCCGTTACTTTTTCTACCGATCCGAATTCAGAGTTTTATAAAATAAGCCGGCAGGTGTACGATGTAGTCCAAAATGGTACCGAAGAGCAGCGCGAAATTGCCCGTTTCTGGGCCGACGATCCTTTTGCAACCTGTACACCCACGGGCCATACTTTCGGTATTCTGACTCAACTGCTAAAAGAAACGAACGCCACGCTGGAAAAGGCAGTAGTGGCCTATGCTAAATTGGGCATTGCCGAAAACGACGCCTTCATCACATGCTGGAAAATCAAGTACGATTACGATCTTATCCGCCCGGTTTCTTATATCCAGAAATATATCGACCCTAATTTTAAAACCGTGATCGGTACGCCACCCTTCCCTGCTTACACGTCGGGCCACGCTACCGAAGCCGCCGTGGGCGAGCGGATATTTATTGAAATGTTCACCAACGGCGATGGTGCCTATCCTTTCACCGATCGTTCCCAAATCCAGCATGGTTTTGGGACCCGGAAGTTCAGTAATTTCAAACAGATGGCAGAAGAATGCGCCGACTCGCGCCTGTACGGCGGCATCCACTACAACATGGACAACCAACGCGGCCTGTTAATGGGTCGCGCCGTGGGCGATAATGTACTGCGTTCGATTGATTGGCCTAAAAACTTAAAATAACGGAAAGTTGAAAGTGAAAAAAAATTGGCTGCTGATTGCCTTAACTATTTCTTTTTTAGGATGTAATGAAAATTCGGTCCGGGATGAGGATGTAGCTTTGATGGCGGATTTGGAATGCCAGGCACGGCAGTTGAAAGAGCAACGCTTTCAGGTAGCTAACGAACTACGCTTGCGGGGCGACTCGCTGATGAAAGCCAACGTTGCTCTCACGGAGGTGCAGAAAGCGGAGGAAGATTCGCTTAAACAAATCCTGACCGTTCAGACAAGCGAGCTGGCTACCCGAGTTACTTATGTAATGGATAGCCTGTTCGATGCACATTACAAGACGATAGAGCAGCGGGAAGCTTTTGATGAGGCCGTAGCTAAGAAGGTGGAGGAGGTTTGTAAATAGAGTGCTGGAACAGTTTTTGAGTACTTTTCCGCAGTCAAAAACCTAACTCTATTTCCGATGAAAAAGATCTTTCTTACTCTTGCTCTTTCCATTGTATTTCTCTCCTATTCCACAATCGCTCAGTCTATTAAAGGGGCCTGGCGTTCGCAGCAGCCCAATAATAGTATCGCTTCGCTGATTGTGGCCGACAATTATCTGATGATCGCTTCGTACAGCGTCCTTAACAAGTACTTCGACCGCACCGAGGGGGGATCGTTCACAATGCAGGGCGATCAGATGACCTACACTACTGAATTTAATACGGATGATACCGCGAAAATTAATAAATCAGTAGTATTCACCGTCGTACGTAAAGACAGTATCCTGACTTTGCGTGGAGAGGATGAAGAATTGGTGTGGATGCTGGTAGACGATGCCGAGAATAAACCGATGGCGGGTACCTGGCATATTACAGGACGCGCCAAAGATGGTACCGGCGAAATGATGGAGATCCACCAGACTGGAACTCGCAAGACGTTGAAAATCCTGTCGGGAACGCGCTTTCAGTGGGCGGCGATTGACCCGGCGGTAAAAGGTTTCTACGGAACAGGAGGGGGTACTTACGATATCAAGAACGGCAAATACACCGAACATATTCAGTTTTTCTCCCGCGACCGCTTCCGCGTAGGCTCAGACCTGACTTTCGACTGGAAGTTGGCCGATGGTAAGTGGGATCATTCCGGTAAGAGCAGCAAAGGTGATCCTATTCACGAAGTTTGGGAGAAGATTGAATAATGAATGATGAGTGAATATATACCTGAAAATCAACCATTCATAATTCATCACTCATCATTATTTACACCTTTCGTTTCAACTCAAAATGCTGTCCCAGATACACGCGCCGTACGACCTCGTCTTCGGCGAGTTCCTCGGCGGTTCCTTGTTTCAGAATTTTTCCTTCAAACAACAGATAAGCACGATCGGTAATCGAAAGGGTTTCGTTCACGTTGTGGTCGGTGATGAGGATACCGATATTGCGGTGCTTGAGTTTGGCCACGATGGTCTGAATATCTTCGACGGCAATCGGGTCTACCCCGGCAAAGGGCTCGTCCAGCAGAATGAACTTGGGATCGACCGCCAGAGCGCGGGCAATTTCGGTACGGCGACGTTCACCACCTGAAAGTACCATCCCTTTATTCTTACGCACATGATCCAGACTGAACTCTTCGATGAGTTCTTCTACCTTGTCGCGCTGTTCTTGTTTCGAGAGATCAGTCATTTCCAGTACCGCCCTAATGTTTTCCTCAACGGTTAACTGCCGAAATACCGATGCTTCCTGCGCCAGATAGCCCAATCCCAGCCGCGCCCGCTTATACATGGGCAGACTGGTGATATCGCGGTCATCGAGATAAACGTGGCCGCTATTGGGCTTTACTAAACCAACGGCCATGTAGAACGAAGTAGTTTTCCCGGCGCCATTGGGGCCCAGTAACCCTACGATTTCGCCCTGCTCTACCTGATAACTCACATTGTCATTGACAAGCCGGGCACCGTATTTTTTGACAAGATTTTCGGTTCTAAGGATCATGGGTTGTGTGGATGGCTAAAACTTAATGTCCTTCAGCATGAATTGTAACGTGGTCTTATCCCGGAAGGTATTTTCGTCCAGTGAGTAACAGATGTCAAACGGTTGGCCATCCATCAAATCAGGATAAATATGTGCCATGCCAAATGCAATCACAGTAAAGGCAGGTGAGTTGCCCTGATAGACATTAAACTTGATGTGTTTTTCTTTCATGATCGTTGGTTTCCCGGCGATGGAAACGCCCCGACTTACAAAAACGGGCGTCATATTGCCCGGACCGAAAGGTCCCATTTGTTTCAGAACTTTGTAGGCTTTCCAGGAAACATCTTCCAGATCCAGTTCCAGATCCACGCTGATCATCGGTGTGAGTTGCTCAGGCAGGATACGCCCACTCACGATTTCGTCGAAGCGAAGTCGAAAGGCATCGACGTTCTCTACGGGAAGCGTCATGCCCGCCGCAAAAGTATGGCCGCCAAATTGCTCGAGCAGATCGGCGCACTCTTCAATAGCCTCATAAACATCAAAACCCGGTACCGAGCGCGCCGAACCGGCGGCTTTGCCATTGGATTTAGTCAGAATGATCGTCGGACGGTGAAAATGCTCGATGCAGCGGCTCGCTACGATACCGATAACGCCCTTATGCCAATCTTCTTTAAACAGTACCGTACTTTTGGCCCCCGTGAGCCAGGCATCTTCCTGAATCATGGCCAGCGCTTCATCCGTAATGCTGTTATCGAATTTCCGGCGGTCACTATTGTGCTTGTTGATTTCCTGGGCGAACTCGTCGGCCTCGTCTTCGTCAGTGCAAAGCAGCAGCCTTACGGCTTCTTTAGCATGCTTGATACGGCCTGCGGCGTTGATCCGCGGCCCAAGGCCAAATACTACATTCTGAATATCCAGCATATTATGAATGCCCGCAATTTTGATCAGAGCCTTCAATCCGGCGCGGGGAGTAGTATTCAGGTGTCGCAAACCATAGTAGGCAAGTACCCGATTTTCGCCTGTTATCGGAACGATGTCCGATGCGATACTTACGACTACGAGATCCAGGTATGGATAGAGCAAATCCAAATCCTGTCCGTTCTGCTGGCAGAAAGCCTGGAGTAACTTGAACCCTACTCCGCAGCCCGTTAATTCTTTGTAAGGATAGTCGCAATCGGAGCGTTTGGGATCAAGTACCGCAGCGGCAGGCGGAAGTACTTCACCGGGACGGTGGTGATCGCAAATGATAAAATCTACACCCAGGGTATTGGCATATTCAATTTTATCCACCGATTTGATCCCGCAATCCAGCGCTACAATTAGGGAAAAACCATTTTCTGCCGCCCAATCGATGCCCTGCGTTGACACCCCGTAACCTTCGGTGTAACGATCAGGAATGTAATAATCGAGTTGATCGTAAATTGTACTTAGAAAACCGTAGAACATGGTCACCGAAGTAGTTCCGTCTACGTCATAGTCGCCATAGACCAGGATTTTCTCGCCTTTACCCATCGCTGTCGTGAGGCGCTCGACGGCTTTATTCATATCCTTCATCAAAAAAGGATCATGCAGATAAGCCAAGTCAGGTCTGAAAAAACTCTTTGCCTGATCAAAATCATGCACTCCGCGCTGTACCAGCAGGGATGCCAGAAACGGACTGACATTGATCGCCTTGGCCAGCGTGTCGGCCGTAGCCATTTGTTCGGTTGTCAGTTCGGTGGCAGAAATCCAGCGTTTTTCAGTCATAAGGACAAAGATACGGAAAAGGCGTGTTTGGTAGGCGGAGTAAAAAGCCTGGTGACTCTTTTAAGAATCTTTAACATCCCTGCCCTACTATCGGTTCTGGTATCTCATACTTTGCCAAAAGCCACCCAAACCTCTTATCTTTGTCCTATTGATTTCGAATGAGTGATTTAGAGAATGAGTGAATACAGTACTCAGACTTTGTGCAATCTTCCAGCATTCACGCCATTTCGTCGAACTGATTTACGTTTAAAAATATGCGTCTTTTGGCAATTGACTACGGCTCTAAACGAACCGGATTGGCCGTAACCGATCCGTTACAGATTATTGCTACGGCACTGGAAACGGTAAGGACGCATTTGCTGATGGATTATCTGAAAAAATACGTTGAAAAAGAGGAGGTGGAAGCCATTATTATCGGCATGCCGCGCCGACTGGATAGCACTGATACTCACAATACGCAAGCGGTCAGGACATTCATTAAAAAATTGGAAACCACTTTCCCCGCTATTCCCGTTTATGCACATGACGAGCGTTTTACTTCTTCTATGGCCCTGCAAGCTATGATTGCGGGGGGTAGTAAGAAAAGTGAACGCCGCGAAAAAGGTAATCTCGATAAGGTAAGTGCCGTGATCATCCTACAATCTTTCATGGAAAGTCAGCGGCTCAATCCTTTGCGATAACTTCACTTCAAATATCACAATTTATCACAGCACGGGCTAGCCCGTCATAATTTATAATTCCTTTAATGATTTACCCCATAGTAGCTTACGGTGACCCCATTCTGCGAAAGGTGACCCGCCCCCTCGAAAAAGACGAAATGGATTTGCAAAAGCTCTCAGACGATCTTTTTGAGACCATGCACGACGCGGCAGGCGTTGGTTTGGCCGCACCACAAGTGGGTCTGGGTATCCGCGTTTTCGTAGTGGACGGTACCGCTATGAATGAAGACGAGGAGGAAGAATGCAAAGATCCGACGCTTGAAGGTTTCAAGAAGATATTTATCAATCCCGAGATTATAGAGGAAGACGGCGATGATTGGGCTTTCGAGGAGGGGTGTTTAAGCATTCCCGGTATCCGTGGAGAAGTTTACCGGCCCGAAATTGTAACGATTCGTTATAGGGATATCGACTGGAACGAACATGAAGAAACCCACCAAGGAATGGCCGCCCGTATTATCCAGCACGAATACGACCATCTGGAAGGCAAACTTTTTACAGATTACCTCCCCGCCTTGAAGCGTCAGCTGCTGAAACGCAAGCTTAGCGATATTTCCAAGGGCGTTGTAGATGTAGATTACCGGATGCGTTTTCATAGTCGCAGATAATTCGTTAGTAATCGCTTTACTATGAACCCCCGCATTCTATACGTCGAAGATGATCCTAATCTGAGCTTTGCTACAAAAGATAATCTCGAAGCCAATGACTACGACATTGTCCATTGCACCGACGGTCAGGAAGCCTGGAATACCTTCCAAAAGGAACACTTTGATATTTGTGTGCTGGATGTAATGCTCCCCGAAATGGACGGCTTTACGCTGGCCGAAAAAATCCGCGACGCCGACCAGCACGTTCCTATCCTTTTCCTTACTGCACGTGCCCTTCTTGACGATCGTTTACACGGGCTGCGACTGGGAGCGGATGATTACGTAACCAAGCCATTCAGTATTCAGGAATTGATTTTGCGGATTGAGGTATTTCTGCGCCGCTCCAAAGCGGAACCACCTGTACTGAACAACGAAGATTCATCACAGCGGGTGGGAAAATATATCTTCGATTTTCAAAAATTAACCCTCACGCTGAACGGTAGCACTCACACGTTAACCTTCCGGGAGGCGGAAGTAATGCAATACCTGGCCCAGCGCCCAAACGAGGTCATCAGGCGCGAAGACTTGCTAAAGGCCATTTGGGGCGACGATGACTACTTTATGGGCCGTAGTCTGGACGTCTTTATTTCCCGTCTGCGAAAGTACCTCAGTGGTGATCCCAACTTACGAATCGACAACGTGCACGGCATTGGTTTTCGAATAAGCTGGTAACTGATTCATTGGAAAGTGGACGATCATTCTAAAACAGAAATCACAACTTTGGATCGCCCACTTTCCTTTCATTTCACTTGATAGGTACCGAAATCTTTGTCATATCCCAAGCCATTTCCATCGCCGGGATGGACTGATCAAATGAAATGGTAAACATTTCTACCGGGGAATTAGTGACCTGGGTAGGTACTTGCACCTTGAGAACATCGGCTTCGGCTTCGCGAACAGGTGTACCATCCCAATTGATACCCCAATCATACTGCTTGTTATTGAAAATAACTGTCCATTTATCCTGTTCCGGAATTGTCCAGAGTGTGTACTTGCCGGCAGGCAGCATTTTGCCATCGATAACCAGTTCCGTTTCGGTTGTAAAAGTTGTCGCTTCGTTAGCTCCCGTCCGCCAGACCTCTCCGTAAGGTACCAGGCCGCCAAAAATTTCCCGACCTTTCTTGGAAGGTCTATTATAGAATACTTCCACATGCTTCGCACCTTCATTAAAAGTGACTGTTTGCTCAGGACTCGCCTTCTTAGTGTTAGCAGTCATTACTTTGAGACCGACAAATGCGACGAGAACTAGACCACCGACCACAAAAAGCGTCCATTTCAGGTATTTATTCATAATATTTTAGTTAAGAAGGGTTTATAAATTTTTCCAAAGATAGAAAAAATGCCGATTTGCCGTTTTTTGGGCGGATTAAACCCGCTATAAACGCGAAGAAGCGCCCTTGCGATGTTCCGCTGGGCGCTTCTCTG
>CAZCOG010000031.1:0-76981 GCA_964500445.1 uncultured Persicitalea sp.
TTTTAATGGTGTGTAAATATAATGAACTTGTAATAAAAATAATAGACAAGAATTAGAACAGTATTGTTTTTTTTGATTGAAAAAGTTGGAGATGTTGACTTGCCCATTAACTTGATGCAATTACAATTCGTATAACGCAGTTTTTTGTGAAAATGACTTATCAGGAATTCGAAGAATCTCTAAAAACTACCCTCCCTCCGTCCGGATTGAACGAAATACTGACGGGACTTTGGTACGACGCCAAAGGGGATTGGGAAGCCGCCCACAATGTGGCTCAGTCCAGGGAGGGTACTCAAGCCTACGATCGGCTTCATGCGTATCTGCATCGGGTAGAGGGCGACACCTGGAACGCCAATTACTGGTATCGTCGGGCGGGCACAAAAATGCCGGAAGGTACTTTAAAGCAAGAATGGGAGAGCTTGGTCAAGAACCACCTGGACTAGACAGACGAAAGCCGAGTCACAAGACCCGGCTTTTTTTTATAGGAAGGTACTTTTGCTTTTTTCTAGAAAGAATTGACTCTGATTTCGATTTCGTTCAGGCCCGGCTCAAGCCGCAGTGTGTCGAAAGCGCGGTTGGTTTTTTGCCCATTCAAAGTAATCTCATCCTCGGGAGCGGTAGTTAGCATAAACTCGCCCACGACGTTGGCGGGCAGTTCGATGGTGTACTTTTGGTTGCGGGCGTTTTGCCGCTGGTACGTGGCTTTAATTGGCCCTTTCAGCGTGGGAACCGTAATGCTACTGCTTTTTAAATCGCCCAGCTGTGGATTAATAGAGGCGATGCCGAAACCGGGCTTTTTAGGCGTAATTCCCCACAAACCCCTCGGAATCATGTTGGCGGGTACGGCACCCCAGGCGTGATTCCAGTCGGCGTTAGGCTTATACTTCATGTCCCAGGCTTCCAGCGTAACGGTGGAGCCTATGCGAATCATGTTGTACCAGCTGCGGTCGTCCGTGGCCCGCATCAGGTCGAGGGCGTAGTCTTCGGCCCCAGCCCGGTACAGGCCTTCGAGCAAAAACTGAGCACCGTATACGCTGCTCGCCATCCCGCGCGACTTGATAAAATCGACTACTGTTTTCTTGTTTTCGTCCCGCACAATTCCGAAAGCCAAAGGCAGTATATTGCTATGAAGCGACGAGTGCGTCGAGCCTTCGCCATCTACGTAGATTCCTTTTTCCTTGTCGAAGAGTTTGGTGTTGATGGCTTCCTTCACTTTCAGGGCCATTATTTCGAAGAAAGTTTGATCGTCAGGTTTTCCGGCAATCTTGGCAAACTCAGCCATGATCCGCATGTTCTCGAAGAAGAAACTGTTCACCACCGTGTTGATAGGGCGCATATCGTGACCGTCGCGTTCGCCTTCGGGCGTGGCCAGTTTCCAACCCGTATCTTTTTGGGCGGGCGGCCAGTCTACAATGTCTTTAAGGCGATTGGTAGAATCTTTAAAGCCAATTCGCGCCATGTAGGCGTCGTTCACTCTGTCGGTCTGCGAGCTGATCAACCCGTCTTCTCGCGCCAGTTCAATCAGCGTTTTGTGCCGGATTTTATCGTAGTATTTTTTAATAATAGAAGAATCGCCGGTGTATAGGTAGTCCTGATTGACCATCAGAGCCGTGTGCAGCAGCCATTCGGTGGGCCAGGTAGGATGCTCCATAAAGTACTCGATGGTGCGCTTGGCGATCGGGTACTCGCGGTCTACCGAATAATGGCTCAACTGGTTGATGTACGCATCGGCTTCGTAGGGAATACGCTCCCGGTCGCCGTCTACGTAGAGCCCGGCGAAGGTAGTTTCTTTGATACTGTATTTGCACAAATCCCACACCTGATTCAGTACCGTATCGGAGGAGGTGAAACTACTCTGATTGTCGTCGAAATAGTATTGGAAAACCTTCTGCCGCAGGTTGCTGGCTTTAATTTCCGACTGGGCATTTTCGATTTCCACGTAACGAAAGGGCGTGATTACATCAAAGCTATCGGGCAGCAGCACCGCCGCGCCCGTGGTATTTCTTTTGTCAGGCGTGAGAGCGAGCGTGTATTGTTTTTGGGTTGGGTTCACAGCGAGTTCCACCTCCTGATAGCGGATTGTACCGCCAGGTTTACGATCGATTTTGCCATCTTGTAATTTCTCCCCCAATCGCACTACGAGCTTTCCCGCCTTCGGGGCATTGTAATTCAGTTCTAAAGTACCAAAGGCGTCTTTCCCAAAATCTACAAGATAGTTTCCCTGGCCCGTTGAATTTAATGATTTCGGGGCAATGCGCTGAATCTGAAAAATATTGGGCGATGCACTTTGATCGAGCGAAGATCCGGTGCGAAACACTTGCGCGGGTGAGTACTCCGACACGCGGTTGACATCGTCCCAAATCCTGACTTTCCAGTAATACGTTTGGTTGGGGCGTAATCCCGCTCCCTGCTGACTGATATTGGACGATTTATTTCCCCGCACCTGTCCGCTATCCCAGACATCGCCATTATTCTGATCACTTTTTTCGGGCGAAGAAGATACCAGGATCTGGTAGGCTGATTGTACTTTTGCGTAGTCTGGCACGACCCAGCCATATCCTGGGTTTGTTTTACGAATGCGGGTGCTGCCCGGCTCACGGATGTAGTCCACCATCAAGCCAGTGGGAGCCGCCGCATTTCCGTCGCTGTACCGTCGCGCGAGCTCGTCATTTTTCTTCCGCAGTGCCAGCAGTTGATTTTTGTATTTGGGGTCAGCCGCCAGGTTATTGATTTCTTTTGGGTCGTCTTTCAGGGAATACAGCTCTTCGATCGACTTGTCATTCACGTAGCGCATATACTTCCAGTCCTTTGTCCGCACGCCCTCACTTGGCGGAATATTGGCAAATTCCCAAAGGTGTTCGATCAGAATCGTGTCGCGTTGCAGACTTTTGGTAGTTCCCTTTACAAGCGGATACAGACTTTTTCCCTGCCATTTTGCGGGAGCCTCCACGCCCGCCATATCCAGAATCGTGGCTGGAACGTCCACATTTTGTGCCATGTCTTCCAAGTCCTGGTGCTTGTTCAGGCGAGGATCGTACATGATGAGCGGCACCCGAATAGAATTGTCGTACATCAGCCACTTACCCGCCAACTGCCTTTCACCCTGAAAGTACCCATTGTCACCCATCAGGATGATGATGGTGTTCTTGTCCTGACCCGTCTTTTTCAACTGTTCGCGAATCTTGGCGATTTCCAGGTCGATACCCGCTATCATACGGTAGTAGCCTTTTACGCTGTGCTGGTACTTTTCAGGCGTGTCGTAGCGCCAGTACCAACGGACCCGGTTGAAACCATCGCGAACCATTTTGGGCAGCATATCGAAGTACTTGTCGTCGCTGATGTCGGCTTTGGGGATAGTAGTATCGGCGAGCAGATGATCCGTTTCCTTTTGCCAGAAGTACTGATCCTTGGCCGAGTCGTGGGCGTGCGGCGCACTGAAACTCAGCGACAGGCAGAAAGGCTTATCCTTAGGGGCCGATTCAAGAAAATCCAGTGCCTGCTGCCCGGTATAGCGCGTCAGGTGCACGGTATCCTTACCGATTTTTTTGTAATAGTACCCCCGACGATCGGGGAAGGGGCCTCGGTCGTAGTCGTCGTAGACATCAAACAACTGGTCTTTATTATCGTACTTCACCCCAAATTTTCCAAAAAAACCGGTATAGTAACCTGCCTCCCGCAGAACTTTCGGATAGGCGGTTTCCATGTACTCATTCCTGATATTTCCGGTTGTAAAGCTGTACCTGTGGCTCCGTTCATACATGCCGCTTAGCAGCGTAGCCCGGCTCGCCGCGCAAATCGGCGTGGTGACGGTGGCTTTTTTGAAATAAGTACCCTGCTCTGCCAGTTTATCCATTTCGGGAGTGTGAACCAGCTTGTTGCCTGCATATCCCAGCGCGCTCCATCGCTGGTCATCGGTCAGGATGAAAATGATGTTGGGTCGGGCCGCGTTCGGTCGGGCCGCGCTCGGTCGACCAACTCCCGATTGACTTGTAGTTTTTTGAGCAAGTAAGTTTTTAGACAAAAACAGTGAACAAAAGCAGAAAAAAAGGGCGGCACGATGAAGGCGCATAAAGCTCAGGATAGTTTTTATTAAGATACCGAATATGTGGATTTCTACCCTTATGGACGAACAACCGACTTGTTAGCCCTATCTGCTTTGTCAACTACCCACATTCAGAAAGTTTATTTTCGTGGCTGGTTAAACTCGTTGTAACGTTTCAGTTCAAAGCAAGCGTACTAAGTTTTAACCAATGAAAAGCATGAAAACAATGAAAAGTGTAGTAATGATGATGGGGCTGATGCTGTTGGGAACGGTTGCCTTCGCTCAGCGTGGCGGTGGCGACGTCACACCCGAGAAAAGGGCCGAGCGCCAAACGAAAATGATGTCTGAAAAACTGGACTTGTCCGCCGAGCAGCAAAAGCAGGTGTATGCTCTGCAACTAGTCCGGACCCAGAAAATGCAGGAGATGCGCGAAGCACAGGACCAAAGCGCTGACGCCCGCGCCCGGATAAGGTCAGCTAATGATGATTTTGAAAGAAGTCTGGGGGCTATCTTGACTGCTGACCAGAAGGTGAAGTACGAGGCTATGCAAGCCGAAATTCGCCAGGGACGCCGGGGAGGCAGCCCAATTCAAAAGGACAGTACCGAGAAAAAAGGCAAAAAGTCGCGCGGATCGAAGAAGTAATGAATGATGAAAGATGAGTGATGAATCAATAGTAATTCATCACTCATCTTTCATCATTAAGCAACAGCTTCCGTCTTGAACTCCGAAGTGAAGTGGAATTGAATGTCGGGGTTGTTCTCGCGGTTCATGCGAATCATCCACTCCGACTCGGCCAGGAAAACGGGTTTGTTGTCCTTATCGTAAGCGATTTGGTTGCCTTTCAGGCGAATGAACTCATCAAGTTTTTTCTTGTCGTCGGATGTAATCCAGCAGGCGCGGTCAATGTTCATCGGCACCCAGCGGCACTTGGCACCATATTCGTGTTCCAAACGGTGCTGAATCACATCGAATTGGAGTTCGCCCACCGTACCGACGATGCGACGATTACCGAGTTCAAGCGTGAAGAGCTGGGCCACGCCTTCGTCGGTCAATTGCTGCACACCCTTATCCAACTGTTTGGATTTCATCGGGTCGAGGTTGACCAGCTCTTTGAATATCTCCGGTGAAAAATTGGGGATACCCGAAAACATTAGATCTTCGCCTTCAGTCAGCGTGTCGCCGATCTTGAAATTTCCGGTATCGTACAAGCCGACTACATCGCCGGGAAAACCCTCTTCCAAAATACTCTTGTCGGAAGCCATAAAGGTGAACGGACTCGCAAAACGGATATCTTTATTGAGCCGCACGTGGTGATAAAACTTGCGCCGCTCAAACTTGCCCGAACACACCCGGAAAAATGCGATGCGGTCGCGGTGGCGCGGGTCGAGGTTGGCGTGTATCTTAAATACGAAACCACTCAACTTGTCCTCCGTTGGCTCCACGGGGCGTACATCCGTCGGGCGAGGCTGCGGAGTAGGGGATATTTCGCAGAAGGTATCCAGCAATTCTTTCACCCCAAAATTATTGATGGCGCTGCCAAAGAAAACCGGGGCCAACTCGCCTGCATCGTAAGCTTCCTCCGAGAATGGATCATAAACACCTTCGATCAGCTCTACCTCTTCCCGCAGGGTTTCGGCATCGCGTTGGCCAAGTAGTTCGGGTAGTTTTGCATCATCGAGACCAATTTCGACGACGTCTTCCTCAATCTTCGTTTTGTTTACCTGGAAGAAATACAACTTCTTTTCGTACATACTGTACACGCCCTTAAACGCTGCTCCCATGTTGATGGGCCAGGTTAACGGACGCACCCGGATTTGCAACTTATCTTCCAGTTCATCCAGCAAATCAAAGGGGCTTTGGCCTTCGCGGTCGAGTTTGTTGATGAAAATAATGACGGGCGTCTTGCGCATGCGGCAGACTTCCATCAAGCGTTCGGTCTGTTCTTCCACGCCCTTCACACAGTCGATGACCAGAATCACGCTGTCCACTGCGGTGAGGGTACGATAGGTGTCCTCGGCAAAATCCTTGTGGCCGGGCGTGTCCAGAATATTGATTAACAAATCCTTGTATTCGAACGTCATCACCGACGTGGCCACCGAAATACCGCGTTGCTTCTCAATTTCCATAAAATCGGAAGTAGCGGTTTTCTTAATTTTGTTAGACTTTACCGCCCCGGCGGTCTGAATCGCTCCACCGAAGAGCAGAAGTTTTTCCGTCAAGGTAGTTTTGCCGGCATCGGGGTGACTGATGATGGCAAAAGTGCGGCGTTTTTTTATTTCGTCTTGGTAGCTCAATTGTAATAGCTTAAATAAAGTACCCGGTATCAGCAGCGCTCAATACTCCATGTCAGTGTTGATTGGTCACCGTTGGAGAGCATTGGGCCCGCTATAATCAACAAAGGCTTCTTGGTTGATAAACGTATGATTTGACTGAATTTAACGGTAAAACTACCTAAATCCGTTCCTCAAATCAATAAAAGGACTGCTTGTAATCTTCTACCGATGTGCGGATTACCTCGTGGGCCTCATCACGGCCATATACGTTCGCGATTTCGATGAGCGCGGTTTCGCCGGGTAGATTTTTGTAGGTCAAAAAGTAGTGCTTCAAACGCTCTACGACATTGGCAGGTACTTCGTTCAGATCCTGGTAGGCACCGTATACCTCGTCGCCTTTCAGTACCGCGATGATCTTATCGTCGGCTTCTCCTTTATCGATCAGGCGAATGCCACCAATCGGGCGGGCCTCGCAAACGATGTCTCCATGCGAGATGATCTTCTCGCACAACACGCAGATATCCAGCGGGTCACCATCGCCTTCCATTACATCGCGCCCTGAACGTTCCTGCGCCAACAGCGCAATTTGTTCGCCGCAATACGTTTTGGGGATGAAGCCGTAGAGAGCAGGAACGATATTGGAGTATTTCTGAGGACGGTCGATTTTCAGATAACCCGTCTGCTTATCTATTTCATATTTTACGGTATCAGTCGGGACAATTTCGATGAAAGCAGTCACGATTTCGGGCGATTTTTCGCCAATCGGAATACCGTGCCAGGGGTGTGCTTTATGGACGTTTGCGTTCATTTTGAGATAATAGTATCAACTTCAAATGCGGAAGTCGTATCTTGGTTTATTTAAATATTTTAGGCAAAGATAGCTGATTTTAGCAGATAAACGCCCGGAAATATCCAATTAAAAAACGAAAAGGCGACCATAGTTCTATGGTCGCCTTTTCAATTTGTTATAAGCGTGGTCTTACTGCACTTCAAAACTTATTTTGGCGTTGACGCGGTAGTTTTTGATTTTGTTATCCTCCACGGTTGCGCTCATCTCATTCACATAAATGGATTTGATACCTCGCACGCTCTTTGACGCTTCATCGAGTGCTACCTGAGCTGCGGCTTCCCATCCATCGGGCGAACTCGCCATTACTTCTATTACTTTGATTACCATAATGTATCGTTTGTAGTTTGGTTGGACAAATATTTTTTTTTGCACAAAATAACGATTTTGTTGTATAAATAAGGATTTTGTTTGATCCTATTCTCCTATACATACATTACTTTGTTGATTGAGTAGGTAAAAGAACCATTCCTGCCAATGGCAGACCGTAGCGTTGCGTCCATACCATTCCAAGTACAATTAGGAAACAATACGCAATCCAGAATACCCTGCCATCGGGAAAAGCAGAAAAAATCATATACAACCATGACAGGGAAAAGAGCGTCCCAGCCTTAACCTGGTACTATTCAAAAGACGATTGACAATCAGGCTATTGCGATTGAAGCGAAAAGAAACGATCAGAAGCAGGCAGATTACCAGAGTGTAGGGATTCTGCCAGTATTTGTTATTGATGATTGTAAAGATTGATTTTGTGACAAAACTAGCCAAAAGAAAATTTAGCCCACAGGTGGATCAGATAAGCTTCCTGAGTTCTTCTTCTGAGAGCTGCAATGTATAGAGCTTCTCATCCGGCTGGGAAATCTTGGTGTTAGATAGTTTACCCAGAGACACGCCTACGAAGCCAATGCTTTGCAAAATGCTCTCGATCACTTCCCTGCCTTTCTCATCGGAGGCTGCAAAAGGAATAGCCAGTGGGTTGGCATCGTCAAAAGCACGGGCTTCGAGCGTTTTGTAGAAAATACTGTTGAATGCTTTTACGACATGCGCACTCGGGAAATAACTGGCCGTCCATTCGGTTTCGAGAAGTCCTTTTTCTTCCATTTCTTCCCTAGGCATGGCTCCATCCCGACCGGGATAGTAGTTGTTGGCGTCGATAACTACCTTACCGGCCAGATTGCCTATGTTCTTGGCTACCTCGGGTGTCTTACCGAACGGATAGGCCAGCAGAAGTACCTCCCCAAACTGCGCCGCCTCTTCCACGGTACCTACCTGCGCATCGTTTCCAGCTTCCGCTGCCAGTGGTTCCAGCTCCTGCGGGTGACGGGAGCTAAACATAACTGAGTGCCCGGCTTTGGCAAAATGTTTTCCCAGGGTTCCGCCAATGTTTCCCGAACCGATGATTCCTATTTTGTATTTCATAACGTTGCTTGTTTGAGTGTTCTTCAGGTAATAGTTGTTTCCTGATCAGGAAAAGTTCAGCGAAAATAATCAATTAACCAGAAATACTTGTGCAAGCCGACGTAGACAGGCAACTTGTAGAAAAGTCTCCTAAAACGCGTAGCAAGGTCATTCGCACTTGGGTTCTTCGGTTAATCCGCAATCGAGCGTGATCATCCCCATCTTCAAAGTCCAAACCTTGCGAACCGATAACCCTTTTCTTTTAAGTGGCTAATTATTTCATCCAGATGGTAATACAATTTATCTTTTCTAAGTGGACTGGTGCCGGGATGAATAAGCAGGTGAAATCCATTCATCCCGTGCAATTTTTCGTAGCCGTATATACTTGCCAGAATAGTACTGCTTGGTACGTTGTTTGCCATATCGGGAGTAGTGTAATCGGCGTTAGAACGGGTACCGGGATAGAAATTCACGGTTTGCTGGTTCAGTTCTCGGGCAATTTCTACTACTTTTCGGTTGTACCATTCATATGGCGGCATAAAGTACCTTGGGTAAATTCCCAACTTGTTCAATTTTTGTAAGTTGTTAGAAATATCCGCCTTTATTTCGGCAATCGGGAAGAGCAAACTATCCCTTTTGGTCCAATCGCAGTACAGAAGGTGTTTGTCAGAATGCGCCCCAACGTAATGTCCTGCCTTCGCTATGTTTTTTACCAGTGCCGTATTATGCCGGATAAAATCGCCGGTCAGAAAGAAAGAGGCGACCACTTCGTGCTTTTTCAATACCTGAAGCACGTGGTCGAAGCCTTCGTAAAAGTCATGTCCTGTGAAGCAGAGGTAGATATTTTTTTTGAGCGTATCTGACCTTATGATTGCACCATATTGATCGACAACATTCTGAGCACGAATCGATTGGCTAAGTACCAGCAAGCAGAAAAGTACAAGCCTAGTCATGGCTTAAGGCGGTTAGAATTAAGAGCAGTTCTGCCGAGCCATCCAGGGTAGGTTCGTTGGTACTGTAATCCGCCCAATCGTCGCTGTACTTAATATGGTTGGGCTGCAAATGCGCGTACTCGTCGGGCTCGGCCAGGGTGATGCCGATCATTTTATCATGGATGGTTGCCCAGAGGGGACCGTCTACCAGACTACCCTTGATTGATTCCTTTTTGAGGCGCCAGAACGGCATGTGAACATCTACCGGCGTGTCGGCATTTTCGGGAATTCCGGTGATCATGCTCGAATTCCAGGGATTCAAACCCAATAGCCAATTCACATGATTTTGCATAAGCGGTCTGTACTTCTGCGAACCAGTCATTTCCTCGTAAAGCATCGCTTGGGTAGCTACCGCGGCGGCCAGATTATTTGAGCACCAGATAAACAGGTGCCCCACTCTATAAGGGTTTTTGTCCGCTCTTTCCTGAATTCTGGTCAGGTTGTGTTCATAGTACCCAATCACTTCCTGTTTATCTTTCTTTGTGCCCACCTGCCACAAGGCGTAGTGTCCCATGTTTACAAAGGGGTACATTTCGTAGTGACTGGCCGTATCCCGTTCCATCCACGACCACGCCCCAATCTTTTTGGCGTAGGCACGGGCCTCTTTTAAGTACCTTTTGTCTTTTGTTAGCTTGTAGAGCTTGGCGGCGGCCCATTCCATATCATCCGCCCACGTATTTTCTTCGTACCGATACGGTGCACCGTAGCTATTTCCCTGTTGAAAACCTTCCTGTTGCCTACCCATTTCGTACAACTCTTTTGCACTTTGCAAACAAGTCTCCGCAAAAGATTCGTAGCCTTTCATCGACTTAAAAACCTCATGACCCAACGCCAGGGTAGCGGCCGAACGGCCCGCCAGATTGGCGATCCCCGTTGCCTCGCTTTTGTATTTTGAAAGCCCCTGCGGTTCGCCGGTGGCAAAGTACACCGGCCTGAAACTATTGGGACCCCAACCGTAGTCTGCGTTTTCCTCGTGGGGTAGTTTGAATCCCCGGTGGTCACGGTCATCGGCTACCTGATGATAGAGTTCATTGGGGCCCGGATGAAGTTTCAGAATCCATTCCAGTCCCCATTTCGCTTCGTCCAGGATATCGGGTAGTTCGTTGGCTCCTTTCAGTCCGCGGGCATTGTACTCGTCGGTGAAACTACCCGGTTTCATTTGGTAAGCCAAAAGCATCCGGGCGGTGGTATTACTGCCCGTGATCAGGTACTTCAGCTGATCGCCGGCATCGTGCCAGCCGCCGGTGGCGTCGATTCTTGTGGAATCAAGCCTGATCCCGAAAAAACTCAAGCCGTCTTTCTGGTGGCAAAACTCCTGCGTGTAGGGGTTGAATCCGCAGCGCTGCGTTCGGATGAAATCAACGACATCATTTTGCCAGGCAGGGTAGGGGCCAATCTGAAAAGGCTGGCTCACCGTAGTACTTCCTTTCAATTCGAAGTAGTAACTACCTTCCTGCTGAAAATCAGAAAAGTCGACGCTGTAATAATTTGAAAACGGAGCCCACGCTTCAGTACTTGGAGTGCCATTGTATTCCTTCGCTATTACCCCATCAGAATTTTTCAGGAGTAAAACCGGCGTGTTTAATTCCGTTTTACTCAGGATCAGCGCCTTTTTGGGTAGTTCTGTAGGGTACCCCCTCAAATTGACCCGGATCTCGATTTTTGGCTTTTCCTGTGCGTAAAGGGAAGAAGAGATGAGCAGTAGTACAAGCAGCAGTCTAGGCATTTTAAACACATCAATTTTGTAGGCTCTGACCCGTGAGAGCATAAATCAGAAAGACAGTCACATCTCGATAAGAATGAGATTGACTGAAAAATAGTGCATAATTATGGATTAACAGAATAGCTTAATCAGCCAAATAGGGAAAGATTATTTCATTCGTCATTTAACGAATTTATACCCTGCTCTTTAAGCTTTTCCAGGGCGTCTTTCATTGCCTTTACCTGTTCAGGAGCGTGCCCTTCCCAGCCGGAAACTTCCCCAACTACTTTGAAGGGAGAAGTAGAACGATACGATTGGGTCGGGTTCCCAGGAAATTTTTTATCCGTCAAATCCGGGTCATTTTCGATTTCTCCGGTAGGTTCTACCAGGTAGATTCTTTCGCGTCCTTCTCCGAGCGAGAGCTCGGCTCCCCAGATCGCGGCATCCAGGGTGGCCGTCAGGAAAATGTACTTGGCATTTTTCCTTTGTCCGAAGTTTGAGTTGAAACCAGCTGCAATGAAATCTCCCACTTTGAGATCCGCCTTTGTGCCGTGAAAATAGGTTTGGGCGAAAGGCGTTGGGCGTGAGTTGTTGTCGTTTTTGTCTATTTCCATGGGTTTACCTTGTAGTTTCATTCTGGTCTATACTCACATACACGCATTAGAGTATGAACATGAAGGGAGAATTTGATGATGAATATAATGATTAAAAGCTTCTTTGCATCCTGTGAAGCGGATAAAACGCAAAACGGAAGTACACGGTTAAATGTACTTCCGTTTTATCCTCAACCATTATAAAATTTGTAATGTAGGCCCCCTTCTACCAGGGGCTTACCTCGGTCCCGTCTTCTATATCGTTGCTGAAAAACATGCCGGTTGGGCCATTTTCGTCCGTTAAGGTATGTTTTACGATAAAGTTTGCGGCACTTTCCACCGTTCCGGGCCCACTGTGATGGTTGAAATCTGTGGCGGTGTACCCTGGGTCAATCGCGTTTACTTTGAATGGCAACTCCCTAAGTTCATAGGCCAGCAGTATGGTGAAGGCATTCAGGGCGGCTTTCGATGGTACATAACTTGCCAACTTGACATCGTAATATTTCCAATTGGGGTCGCTGTGCAGATTTAATGAGCCAAGCCCGGAAGTAATGTTACTGATTCGGGGACTTTCCGATTTTTTGAGTAATTCCAAAAATGCCTGCGTGACGCTGATTACTCCGAAGTAGTTGGTATCAAATACGACTTGAATGTCGTGGATGGAGGTAGTCAAAGCGCTTTCGGGAAAGCCTCGACTGATTCCGGCATTGTTGATCAAAATATCTAGCTTGCCCTGCTCTCTTTCGACCCGATCTCTGGCAGCCAAAATTGTCTCGGGAAGAGTGACATCAATTTCAATTGGCTGGATGTTACTAAATCCATTTTTTTCTAATTCTTTTACTACTTCTATTCCTTTGTCAAGACTTCTGGTTCCTAAGTAAACAAAAAGGCCTTTTTTTGAAAGTTGTTTTGCAGTTTCAAGGCCAATGCTTCGGTTGGCTCCTGTAATTAATGCTGATTTCATTTTTTTGTTTTTTGTTGATGATGCAAAAGTGCACCATTCAAAAATGAGATCATTTGCCATTTGGCAAAAAGCAATTCAGCTTATATTTTTTCTGATTCTGCTCAGTGAAGATTGCGTAATGCCCAGATAGGAAGCGATGTAGGAGAGCGGTATCCGATTGGCAAGAGTTGGGTAGATATCTAAAAACTGTAAATACCGCGTGGTAGCATCCTGGGATAGCAGTGGGCTGATTCTTGCCACTTTTTGGAGCAGTGCTCTTGCAATAATTTTTTGTACGATGGCATCCCATCCGACAATCGTACTGGAAAGCTCCTTCCAGTCTTTTCTGGAAAAGAAGACGATCCGACAATCGGTAAGGGCTTCAACATAGGATGATGAGGGAATTTCATTGTCGAAACTGTTGAGGTCCACGACCATATTATTCTCTTCAATGAAATATTTTGTAGTTTCCTCGCCCTTATTGTTGTAATAGCAAACCCGGATAATGCCCTCTAAAATAAATCCTACCCGCTGAGACACTTTCCCTGCTTCTGAAAAATACTCACCTGTCCGGAGGTGTAATTCCTGCGCTTTCCTTGAAATTAAGGCTATTTGCTGTTGGTTGATGGTACCAAACTGCAAAATGTACTCTATCAATTCTTCCATAGGCGCAAGGTAAATCAATTCAATTTCCCAACATTTGCCATTTGGCAAAAAGCGAGCAGTAGGGCTGTAATACTTTTTTGTTGAGCAATCTCTGAAAAGACTAAGGAAAAACTTTTCTCAATGACCAATTCCAAAAATTGATCAAAAAAAGGCCCTGATTTGCTGTATTTTGATCAGCAAATCAGGGCCTTAAAAAAATGGTACTTGGCTATTTCTTTTGATAGGCAATTCTATAAATAGTACCGTTCAAATCATCCGAGACATACAGCGATCCATCAGGTCCTTGCGCGAGTCCACAGGGGCGATGCTGTACCGGCCCGTCTGGTTTGGCCAGGTCGATGCCCGCAAAGTTGTCCGCAAATACCTCGTAAGGGCCCGACGGCTTGCCATTCTTGAAAGGAATGAAGGCCACAAAGTACCCCTTTTTCATTTCGGAATTCTGGCCGTGCAGGGCAACGAAGGCGCCGTTTTTGTAGCGGGCCGGGAACATATTTCCGGTATAAAAAACTACGGCATTGGGCGCAAAGTGGGCCGGAAAGGCCACCACCGGATTCAGGGCTTTTTCGCCGCCGGTTTTCTTGCCGTCGCCACCGTACTCGGGATTCAGCATTTTCTTTTTCTGGATCGGGTCGTAATACACATAGGGCCAACCGCCGTCATCCCCTTCGTGTACTTCGTACATGGTTTCGGCCGGCAGGATGGCACTTTGTTGCGGGGTGTAGTACTGCGGATAAAAATCGTGGAACTGCCCGCGTCCGTGTTGCAGGACAAAAAGGCTGTTGGTTTGATTATTCCAGTTAATTCCCACGGAATTTTTCAGGCCCGTGGCGTAGCGGACGCCGTCCTTGCGCGTCTGATTCTGGACATCGGCGCGAAAACGCCAGATTCCGCCCACGGTATCTAGCAGCGTGCAGGGCATCATCCCTTTGCCGGTACCAGCCTCGCGGCAGGCATCGTTGGGCGAGCCCACGTTCACGTAAATATTTCCTTTGTCGTCCAGGGCAATCGACTTGGCATTGTCACGGCCGGTATCCACCAGTCCGGTCACGATCGTTTCGGGCGCATCAGGGTTGATTACTTCTTCCTTTTCATTCAGTTTGTAGCGATAAATTCCGCTGTTGGAAGAGGTGTACAGGTACCCATTTTTGATAAATACTCCTGTTCCTTTGAAATCGCCAAACCCCATTTTTTCGTCCATTGTACCATCGCCGTTGGTGTCCCTTAGTCGATAAGCACCTTTTCCGTCCTTAGTTTTTGACAGACGCACGAATACATCACCGCTTTTGGATACCGCCATGTGCCGGGCGCCTTCCAGTTCTTCAGCATAAATGGTAGTCGTAAATCCCGCCGGGACTATGATCCCGGCCGCCAATTTGGGAGAGTCACCTGGTCCGGTGAATGATGAGTAAGATCCTGTGAAAGCTCCGAGGGTACTTATGCCGGTGATGGCCAGTGCCCCGAAGACAACGCGTTTAACAATTTGCATGTAGAGTTAGATAGATGAATAGAGATTGACTTCCGTAAAGGAAAGGAAACTGGCTTTTATACTTATAGGGCACCGATCCCGAAATCGTTGTTTCGCGGATTTACGAGGCTACACGCCCCGACTTACTATACACAAATGGCGAACAACCTTAATCGCCAACCTGAATAGGATAGAGCGGCTTCATTGCCTTAAATTTCTCACTAGAAAGTAGATTGACAATAAGAAGGTTATACCGTACACAATGGCTAAGGCCGGTTTCGCAAATGTGAGGGTTTCGAAGTTGAATAGCTTGAACAATGCGACTCCTATGACAATGATGATAATCAAGAAAAAGAATAAGCGTACTTCTTTATTTTCCATGCATTTAGTATTTAACCATTGTATCAATTGGTGTTCTTATACCTACCGCCAAAGTACCAAAGTGACTATTCACAGCATATTTATAGCAAATGGTTTTAAATAATTGACGGGTCTCTTCTATCAAAAAACTACAATGGGGAAAGTATGTAGTGGACACAGAATAGATTTCAAGTACCAATTATTTCAGGGCATGTTCTTCTTCGCCACCGTCCAGATATCCGACTGCCAAAGACTACTTTTATCGTCGGTGAATAATTGGCCTGCCTGCTTATCGCCCTTCAACTGCCATTGGTACCAGGCCGTGGCCACCCGGGCAAATTCGCCGCCGTGGGGTTTGCTGTAGGTACCCCCGTGCCCGACATCCATATTCGCCACGAAAACGGGTACGTGGTTGATCTGCGCGTAATCGTCCATGCCGTTCTTGTAGGCAATGTCCGACGGCCCGCCCAGCATGTAGAGCGTGGGCGTGTGAATTTTCTTCAACTGATCCTTTAAGAGGGCGGGCATCCCGGGCATTTTGCTGCCAGCCGGATTGATAAAGATCCCGCTGTTGTAAACTACCGTGGTGGTGATTCTTGGGTCGCCGGCCACTTCGAGCGTCTGCAAACCGCCGCAGGACATGCCGCTCACGGCAATTTTCTTTACGTCTATTTTCTGATAAAAGGGGCTGCTTTTGTCGCTGTTTTGCGCAATGGCCCAATCAATGGCATCGACCAGCTGGTTCGATGTGGAACGGTCCCTGACCTGTTCGCCCGATTCCTTTGGCATTACGCCGATCGCTACGACCAGAAAACCGTGGGAAGCTACTTCGCTTAAAAAATTGACATGTTCGAAGGGCGAATTGAAACACGCCCCGTTCCCCCAGGCGATCACGGGCAGCTTTTCCCGCTTGCCAAACGGACTGAGGTCTTTGGGTTGGAACACGGTATGCGTCGGCAGGGAAGCCTGCGTCGTCATCACGGCGCTGTACTTTCCCGTGCCGCCGTCTTCTACGATTCGTGAAGCAACCACTTGGGCAATTGACGTCTCGATCGACACCAAAAGCACTAATGCCAATACGGGAAAAATTGTTTTTCTCATGGGATGAATTTTCATTATGTGAATAGTATTTGAAAGCGCAATCCTCTCATTCTATAATGGTTTTTTAAAAAAAACGACGTCGGGTGATTAAATCCCGAATCTCTTTTCCTGGGCTTACGAGGCGTAATCGCTACGACTTGGTTCACTCTTTGCCGGACGATTCATTCTGATCTTTTTCCTGGGGTACTTTGAAACGGCCCCTGGCAAGATGTCGTAACCCCGCTTTCCTATCAGGTACCGATAATCCAGTCCAGGATGGCGGGACCCCAAAACATTTTGGTGAAGTAATAGGTACCCACTACCAAAAAGGTGGTCATGAGCAGCAGAACCACGACGGAGAGCAGGTTCAGCACGGCCGAGGTTTTGTACTTAAACGAGCGGATAAATACCTCGGCGACCAGCAAGTTAGGAAGATAAAAGAAAAAGGCCATTACCTGGTCAAATGGTCCCTGAAAGTTGTCTCCGTGTCCGGCTCCATCGGCCAGCATGATCCAGAAGCCGTAATCCATGCGGTAGAGCCACGATCCAATGGCCAGGGCGTAGAGGCGCAGGGCCCAGGCGCGGTGCTTTTCGATTCGTCCGGCCCGGGCGTGCCGGATGGTTTGCAGGCCCGCTACAAACATAAGTACCCCATACAGGCCAAAACCAATGTTCATGACCGTGCCGCCGATGGTACCTTTGAGGAGGATAAATACCAGGCCGCCGATTGCCGCCAGCAGCGCGGCGCTTACGTAGACGCGCCCCACCCAGCGGTGAAAGCCGGAATACCGTACCCGGATGGCCTCAATCAACTGGATACTACCGAGCATTAGGATAATGCCGCCGGTGGCGAAATGCAGGCCAATGCCAATGGTAGCGTATACAGAACCCTTTTGATAAAGTCCAGGCAGAACGTTATTCCATTTTTCCATATCCCCGCCGAATACTGCAGCGGCGTAGAAAGCAAGGATATACAAGCCGAATAAGCCCGCGCTGACCCATACCGTGACGACCAGCAAAATGCCGCTCCAGCGCACCAGGCGGGCGGTGGTTCCGGCGGATTTTGGATAGGGTACTTCTGTGGCAATGGGCTGAGTAGTATCAGGTATCATGCTGAGTTCTGAGTGGTCAAAAGGTGCTTCATGTAATCCGCAATCTGTTTTTCGTTGGTATCTTGGCTTTGGCCAAGCGACTCGATTATTCTTTTCTTTTCGCTGTCGGTTCGGTTTTGGCTCAGCTTCTGCTTGGCCTGCAAATCCGTAACAGTCAGCTCAAAAGCGACTATTCCTTTGGTCATCCTCGTTTTGTATTCTTCGGGAAACTCGTTCCACTGCATTCCGTAAGCAGCCTCGTAGTTTTCGATGGTCTTTTCGAGAATCGCGATGGTCTGCCCGTAATCGTCCACTAACTGCACAGTTCCGTAGGCATGGACCGCCAAATAATTCCAGGTCGGTACATTCAGGGGTTTGTCGTAGTGTTCGGTGGAAATGTAGGCATGCGGCTCGCTGAAAATAACGAGTACGGTTTGGTTCTCGAGGTACTTCCAATGATCGTTCGCCCGGGCAAAATGAGCTAGCAGCACAATCGTGTCGTTTCTCACTTCCACGACGAAGGGCAGGTGGGTGGCCGTCGGGACGCAGTCTTTCGCCGAGATGATGGTGGCAAAACTGAAACGTTGCATGAAATCTACGATCTCATGCCGATCGTGCATGGCGTTGGTAGGAGGGATGTACATTACTTTATTACGGGTTTTTCTACCGGATCAGCAGACTACCGGGTACAGCCAATCATCATAAGCGACAAGACGCAGCGTGTTTTGTACATACCCCGGCAGAATATTTGTATCCAGAATCAGATCGAAATATAGCTTTACAATCCCTTATTTCAAATTACCACCTTTTGTATACGTTCAGGCTGAATAGATAAATCGAAGGCAAACCTGGTTTAGAAAAGTGTTGCCATGAGGCAATCGAAGAAAGAAAAAAGTAAAACTACCGATTGGTAATGTAGTATATTGAGTGCCTGTCCTAAACCGGGTCACCTTCATTTCGAAATACCATGACGCTTTATGAGGAGTTAACCCAGCGCGAGCTGCAGCAATGGCAGCAAAAAATGCAGCGTCCGCCATCAGCAGTCAACCGGCTGGCCAAGGCGGTGCAGCGGCGTATCAATCGCATTATACCCGCCAAGGTAAACCAGGCCGTGACGGCGACCATCAAGCAGATGACCCGTGGAGTACTTTATGGCGCAGGCTTCACCACCCGCCTGCCGGACTCCGGGGCGTCCCTACAGATGCGGGAGGTGGACGTGCGGAATCGAATCCGGTTTTACAAGAAAACCGGCGCGACCGAAGGAGCGCTGACCGGAGCAGGGGGCTTCTGGCTGGCGCTGGCCGACTTTCCGCTGCTGCTGGGAATCAAAATGAAGCTGCTCTTCGAAATAGCGGCCCTCTATGGGTACCCCATCGACGACTACCGCGAACGGCTCTATATTCTGCACATATTCCAGCTGGCTTTTTCGAGTCAGGAACGGCGGCAGGAGGTGTACCGACAAATGGAGCGTTGGGACGAGCAAAGCCAACTCCTGCCGGACGACATCAACCAGTTTGACTGGCTCACTTTCCAGCTCGAGTACCGCGACTACATCGACCTGGCCAAGATGGCTCAGCTCATACCCGGCGTGGGGGCCGCGGTGGGGCTGGTGGTCAACTATCGACTCATCGACAGCCTGGGCACTACGGCCATGAACGCCTACCGGATGCGCTGGCTCGACGACCTGGCCAGAAAAGAAAAACTACCCCCACCTGATTGGGGGTAGTTTTGAAATCAGATCGGGTAGTGGACGCCTAGTTCTCGGCTATCAGAAGCCGCTGAGGCATCTCGTAAAGTGTCTGGCTATCCAGTTGCACTTGCCGGACTACCCTTTGGTCACCGCTACTGATCACTACGTCGTACTGGCCATCGCTCATTTCCGAGAAATTCAGCGCGCGGGCGTATTTGCGCTGTTTTTTTCCAAGCACATCTCTGTGAAGTACCTCTCCCCGTTCGTTGAGTACCTCGATGGTTACCCGCTGACCCAAGGCTTTCTCGATCATCACATTGACATTCAGGGAATGAATGACCTGGTACATCCCAATCTGGAAGGCAGGCTTCTCGGGGTAGTTGACAGTCGGTAGTGGTGCCGAGTCGATCGAGCGAGCAAAGGTTGGAACGTTCAGCAGGAGGCCGATGGCGAGGGCAATGACAATTTGTTTTACAGTTTTCATGGCTTTTTTATCAGAATGGTAAAGTATATTTGGTTTATACCCTTATCTATCAATTCTGTGCCATGATTTTAAATTGTTGATTTTCAATTGATTATTTTAAATTGCCAACAATAATAATGTCCATTATCGAACAACAATGTTCGATAATGGACACGAGCCGGTCATTGGTATTGTTTTTGCGCCGACCTATTGGTGAGTTTACACGCTTCCTCAGAATTATTCCCGATAACTGATTCTTTCTGACTATATTACTTTCCCATAATTCAATCACTGAGATCCCTGCACCCGCAATGTTCAAAATTCACGCAAGAAAATTTGCCAGGCAATGTCGGATTTGTCTCCTGACTATCGCTTTACCCGCCGCCGCAGTGGCGCAGGATGCGGACTTGGAAGCTTGTTTCCTAAAATTGATAGAAGCGAGAAAGCAGATTTCGGGCAACACCCCACCTGAGCTGTCGGCCATGAGTGAGTGGTCAAAGTGTGTGGTAGGGAAATCCATCCCGAAGCTGAATTTTGAAACGATCAGGGGGAAAACTTACGATGACTTGCAATTACGGGGAAAGGTATTGGTGATAAATTTCTGGTTCAAAAGCTGTGCGCCATGTGTTGCAGAAATGCCCTCCCTCAATAAACTTTACGATGAATTCAAAGACAAAAACGTGGTATTCATCGGCTTCGCCACAGATGATGCGGAATTGCTGAAAGCTGGATACCAAAATTCGAATAAGTTCTTGTTCGAGATCGTACCCAGTTCAGGAAACATGCTCAGGCAGTTCCATTTTTCAGCTTTTCCCACGACCTACATTGTGGATCAAAAGGGAAAAATAGTCAGTGCCTGGTCGGGCTATTCGCCTCTAATGCCAGAGCCCTACGATAGGGCGAAGCCAATCATCCAACAATTGCTATCAAAAAAATAACAGACAAGTCTTAAATCGAAGTTAGCAAAGTAGCTTAGCCATACTCAGAGGCCCTGACTTTTCAAAACTTTGAGTATGCGGCAGCGCAGGGTGACCAGCCTGCCCAGCATGATGCCGCCCGAAAGCCAGAGCACGAAGGCTGTGAGGGCGTGGACTGCCGTGGCAGTTGTACCGGCTGGCTTTTCCAGCGCGCAGCCTATGGGGAAGGACCCATGGAAACGATTTTCGAGGATGAGAGGCAATTTGAAACAAAAGGGTTGGAACTCATCAGGCAGCGAATTGAAAAAGTTAGTTCTGTGCGCTTAGTATAAGGTGGCTGCTCCGGATTTGTGCCCACCCCACCGCATGAGTTCTGCTTGACCATGCCCTGGCGAAGCCAGCTACAGCCACGCAGACAAATCGTCCCGGATGGCGTCGTGCAGTTCAACCCCTTGGATGTGTAGGTACCTGTGCCTTGGGAAATCAGAGAAAGTACCTAAAAAGCAACGGAGTTTACGATCAGTCTGTCGCCCCCGGCTCAGCACTCGCTGAAGCCAGCCTTCCAGCTTTATAAGGCATAACGAACTACCCTGGATGCGGGCCTTGCGGCTGAGGGAGTTCGCAAGCACCCTCTTTTTGTGGTTATATTGGTATAATCATACTTTCCTCTTCCACGATTTGTATACTTTTTTCCACCATTTTGTGCGCGCCCGGCGATTCAAAGTAGATCGGTAAGTAGGCGCTGACTATACTTGTGCCTAGCTAATTTATCCAAAGAGGAGCTGTTTGTGCCTTTTAAGCAGTTGGATATGAGACTTTCTTAGGTACTTGTCTCGATTTTCACCGAAAAGATGCATGGAGATGAAACCCCAACTATTGCGTTTTGAGATGGCATACCATTTATGTGAATAGTACCATTATCCATTTAATTAAAACGCGAATAGCATTACACTTAATACCATGAAAAAAATTCTGATTCTTTCGTTTCTGGCATTTTCGTTCAGTAATCTGCAAGCCCAGACACCACCATCCTTTGGTTTGAAAGTCGGAGCCAACGCCTCCAATCTTGTAGTGAAGGACGGTACCAGCATGGATTACATCAACGGTATCCATTTGGGAGGCCTGGTGCACGTGCACTTGTCCAGGCAATGGGCCATTCAACCGGAACTGGTCTTTTCCAGCCAGGGGGGATCGCGTACGGCGGGATCGTTGACCAATAAATTTGTCCTGAATTACGTCAACGTGCCCGTTCTGTTCCAGTACATGTTTGACAATGGGTTTCGCTTACAGGCAGGTCCGCAACTGGGTTTCCTGGTAAGCGCGAAGAACAAGTCAAAAGGTCTGGAGGCTGATGAGAAAAATGATTTTAAGTCCACGGATGTGTCTTTCCCGATCGGACTGGGCTACCTATTTGATTCTGGTTTTGGGATCGATGGCAGATGGGTGCCGGGCATTAGCCAGATAAACAAGACCGGAAATGCGACCACCAACAATGTCTTCCAGTTAGGGTTATTTTATCAGTTTAACCACCCCAAGTGAGTAGAAAAAGGCCCGTGAGTCATTCACGGGCCTTTTTTAGTTTTATTCCAAATGATCTCCGGAAGAAAGCCTAGCCCGAACTTCCGGAATCCCCTTCATTTTCCCGGCCCAAAAGGACGAAATCAACTGAAAACGATGTCCGTCACCGTGGGCTGTGGCTTCACAAACCTTTCGATGTAGTAGGTCTGTGGGGACACAGACCACGGATTAGTAGCTTAGTAAGACTCATAGGCCCTGACTTTTCAAGACTTTGAGTATGCGGCCGCGCAGGGTGACCAGCCTGCCCAGCATAATACCGCCCGAAAGCCAGATCACGAAGGCCGATAAGGCGTGCCCCGCCAGCCAATGCCCGACGATGTCTTTACGGAAAATGGCAAAGACGATATAGGCTACCAGAATCAGCCCGCCGAATACATCCATTTTGCTGACGGCCTTCCCGGCTTTTTCGTGCCAGACTACGTTGTAAGCCCTTCCCACTAGCAACCCCAGCCCAAATCCGCCCAGCAGGGAAGCCAGCGCCAGCCACGCGGGCAGATCGCCCCGGATGGTATCGTATAGCCCGATCCCTGCCATAATCAGGAAGATCACGGCAAAAATCCGCAGCCGAATCAGAAGTTTTTTATCAACGAATTTCCGGCGATGGGCTCGGGTGTTTTTTGAGTTGTCCATGGGGAGGTACTCTTCCGAGTAAAAACTACTTATGAGTTATAAGCGACTTAAATAGAGCAAGAGTTATTGTTACCGCTGTTAGCATTACAAATGGCTAATTAATTTTCAGTACGCCGTCTCACTTAGGAAGACTACGCGCAACTAGGGACGACTGGTAACATTTCGTGAAATGCATTCCTTCGCTGGCCAATCGGTCGATGGTCGGCGTTTTGGAATCCTTGCTGCCATACACGCCAATATCCCAGGAACTGCAGTCGTCAGCCAGCAGAAACACGATGTTGGGTTTCGATTGGGCCAGCAGCAGCGAGCCGTTTAAAAGAAGCACGAACAGGAAGGTGAATTTTTTCATGAGTTAGGCTTTGCTGGGCGGGTGCTTTCATTCATACGCCATACTGGGGATTTAGGCTTTTTTGGAGAAGAAGTGCGAATTTTGGTAAATTCGTTTACTCATGATCTCGTTACAAAGGCAGGGTGATTCAACCCTGATTTCATGAGTATTAATTAGTTATTTTTTGAGGAAATATTTTTATTTATCATACTAAGACTATTTCTTAAATTTTTCCTTTTCGACACACGATCTTCTTTTTCCTTAATATCAAACAAAACATTTTCTATACAATTCAGCAATACAGGAAAATATTCCAAGCAATACTCATCATCAAGACTATGTATTCCAGCGCTCAAAATCGAGTATAATATAGAGTTTTCCACAATAAAATCAGGTAGAAATTCTTTAAGAAGAACTACCCTTCCTTTAAATTTCTTACTCTGATATAACTCTTCATCCCACCCATCAACAAATTTTGCGTTTTCATATGCTGGTTTAATAACAAAATTTTCAACTGTTCGCCTTAAATAAACGTATGATCCAATTCCAACTCCATTTGAATATAATCTAATTGCACTTTGCAACTCCTTAAAATGAGTTCCCAGAATTTTTTTATATTCGATAAAAGTATTAGAGTTTAAATCATAAATTGATGGATATTGACCAATTTTTTGAAATGAATTTTTCAATAAAAGTAATGTGAAGCACATAATGTGTTCTCCATTTCTTGTACAAGAAAATTCTTTCTCGAAAATCTCAATATTTTCAAAGAGACTTTCTTCTTTTTCTGGTTTTTGTGTCAGATTTAATGAATTAGTGCTTTCTCTCTGCCTTGTTCTACCTACCAGCGCAAATTTTGCTTTTACTCGTCCAGAACTTTCATTCTCCTTTTCTAAAAAAACTGAGTCCATCTTACATTTATGACAATAGCTATCAAGAGGCCCTTTAAATCTAAGTATGGCTAAGAATTCATTGATTGAAGAACTTTCAATTTCATAGTTTACATATAAACCACTACTTAGAAAAAAATCTTGTGGAGAAAGAATTTTCTTCATAAAATTAAAGGGAGTTATATCTGGATTCAGTAATTATTTTGTATGTATAGAAGTGAGACTACCTCTCTAAATTATTTACATCGTGCTCTGTGTCCTCACAGAATCTCCCCAGCAGTTCTCGGCTCAGCCGAGTGGAACGCCACCCGGTGATGACTATCTGACAGCCCTCCGGGCGGCGACTACGAATATTCCCTCAATCATCCAACGTCTGATAAATCATCCGAATAAACGTCGCCTCGCTGGTATCGCCGGAAAGTTGCTGCGTTTGCTTCATCAGTACGGCCACGATTTTTTCCTGCGGGTCGGCGAAGTAGTTGGTGTTGAAGTACCCGCCCCAGTTGAATTTCCTCACGCTGCCCAGTCCGCGGTCGTGGCCGATGGGATTCACCACGCTGAATCCCAGACTGAAATACATCGGTCCGCCCTCGCCGTTAAACTTGTCGCCCGTTTGGTTGGAAATCGTGAGTAGTTCGGTATTCACGCGGCTCAGGAAACGTTTGCCATTGTAAGCACCGCCATTGAGCAACATTTGCAGAAAAGTAGCGTAGTCCTTCGCCGTGGACGACAGCCCCGCCCCGCCGGAAAAGAACTTTTTTGCGCCCTTCCGGGGATAATCCGGGTCATAGAAAGTCACCGGAAAAGCCATCCAACTACCGCTTATGGGTTTATGAATCGTGACCAGGCGGTTGGCTTTGGCGTCGGGCAGGTAAAAGTAGGTATCGTTCATGCCCAGCGGCTCAAAAATGTGCGTCCGCAGGTACTCGTCGAAGGGCATGCCGGACATCACTTCGATAAAGTACCCTAGTACATCCAGTCCTTCGGAATAGGAGTACTTCTCGCCCGGATGAAAATGCAGGGGCAGCCGGGCCAGCTTGCGGACACTCTCGCCGATGGTAACGGGTTCAGTCGTGAACAGATCGGTGATGCCTGCCTTCTGGTACATGGCCTTGAAACGCTCATCGCCGTCGATCATGCCGTAGCCCAGGCCCGAAGTATGACTCATCAATTGCCGGATGGTGATTTCGGATTTGGCGGGCTCGGTCGTATACGTACTATCGCTGAACCGAAACGATTTGAGTACGGTCGGATTTTTGAATTCGGGAATGTACTTCGAGATGGGATCGTCGAGGCCGAATTTGCCTTCTTCGTAGAGCATCATCACCGCCGTGGCCGTGATGGCCTTGCTCATGGAGGCAATTCGAAAAATATCGTCCTTTTTCATGGGCCGCTGCGTAGCCACGTCGGCGAGCCCGTAGGCCTGATGGTACACGATCTGCCCGTTGCGAATCAGAATCGCCACCAGGCCGGGTAGTTTGTTATCGGTCACGAACCCTTTCATGACCTGATCGAGACGTTCTACCCGCTCGGGCGACATGCCCACGGCTTCTGGGCTTTTGGCAATCACCAGATTCTGGTGGGGGATATTGGTGGTGAGTTTGGTCTGGGCGGCAAGGGGCAGGGATAGCCCGAAGAACAACAGGGCAGCGGGTAGTCGGAGTGTCATAAGGTGTTTTTAGGAAGGAAAGGCAAAAGAATTCCTAAAATAACCCTTATCGCCGGAAACCGGAAACTAAATTATCAAGCGGGGCTTTTCAGTCCTACTTCACCAGCATCCCGGCCTGATGATCCACTTCGCCGGTTGCCCGGTTTCAGCTTAGGGTTTGGGGTACTTTTTGCTGGCATCGTCCAGCACAAGTACCCAATCCTGCCCGTACCCCGCGCTGGGCGGACTAAATTTTTTCTGCCCTTTGTTCTGCACAGATTCTCCGTCTTTAACCTCGCCGTTGCGGGGATTGTACCAATAGGCATTCAAGGTACTTCCCGAAATTTTTCCCAGATTGACCGTAAAATCCCGGCCCTGGGCACTGTATATGAAGGCGTAGTCTTTGCCCCGCGTGGCCTGAATATGGTTGTGCTCCTGCAAAGGATCGGTGATCAGGCTCTGGTCGGGTACGCGGTCGAAGATCGGGCGCGACTCCATAAGCCGCCGAACAAATTTCATCTGGTTGGCACCCGGCAGGTCCAGCGCATCGTACCAGTAGTAATGCGGGCCATTGATCCCATCCCGCCCCGGTGCCCACATCTGCCACACGCCGTGGCAGCCGTAGGTATGACCGAAGCCTCCGGCAAAGAGCCCGAAGTACGCTTTTTCGCGCACGTCGTAAGGACTGGAAGTACCCAGATCCCTGGCGTTGAAGCAGACGGGATGGTCTTCGTATAGCGGTTCCCCGTCCAGGACGGGTTTGGTTGGTTTTTTGGTATAAGCTACCTGAAGGCGATCCCAGACATTTGTTTCGCGACAGTGGCCCGTTTGAAACATATTGAAATCCAGCCATTTGTCCTGGTGAAACCACTTCGACGAACCACCGTCTGCCAGATTGTTCGGCTGCGGATGGAACGACATCAGGGCTTTTTCGTAGCCGCCCACGCCTTCGGCGACGCCGTCGGCCATGGCCCGCCACACGGCTACATCCTGCTCGTGGCGGGGATTGCGGTCACCGCCCAGTATCCAGATGATATTTTTGCGGTCCTTATACCGGTTGCCAATGTACCGGCCATACGCTTTGGCGCTGGTGGGGTTAAAAACTTCCGGCCCCATGCCCCAGGTGGCTTTGTAAAGCTTGTCGCCCCAGGTCGGTAGCAGCGCGATGTACAGACCTTCCTTCGCGGCCTGATCGATGATGTAGTCGACATGCCGGAAGTACGCCTCCCGGGGCCTGGCCGGGTCGTCGTTTTCCAGGGGTACTTCGCCGTAAGGATTAGGCGTATGCAAACCGTCGATTTCGGCCAAAGCCACGGCCTGAATGACCGTGAAACCCTGTTCAGCGCGTTTTTTGAGGTACTTGTCCGCATCCTCGCGGTTCAGGCGGTGAAACAGCTCCCAGGCTGTGTCGCCCAGCCAGAAGAAGGGTTTTTCGTCGGCAGTCTGTAGGTATCGTTGGTTGTCGCTCACCCGAAGCGGACCCCGGTCGGCCAGGTTTTGAGCCAGACTATTGTGAAAAATAAAGAGGAGAATGACTGAGGAACGCCAGAGCTTCGGGACCATGTTTGGGATCGATTGATTGAAAGTAGCCGGAACCACACTTTTATGCTTTCGAATAAAGCGCAGGCAGTCCGGTATTCTACTTTTTCTCTCAGTCCTTCTTTACCAGCATTCCGGCCTGATGATCCACTTCGTCCGCAATCAAGTAATCGCCCGTCTGATGGATGGACTGCTTCACCAGCAATTCGCCCAGGAAGCCACCCAGAAAAAGCTGTGAACCCACAATGATGACCGTGAGCGCAATAAAGAAAAGCGGATCGTCGGTGACGTTGCGGTAGGGCTGGTGGGTGTAGATGTTGTACACTTTCAACCCGATGAGCCAGACCGTCAGCACCGATCCGAAGAAAAACATCAAAGTACCCAGGCTCCCGAAAAAGTGCATGGGCCGCCGACCAAATTTGTTGACGAAAGCAATGGAAAGCAGATCCAGAAAACCGTACATGAAGCGTTCCAATCCGAACTTGGTGGTACCGTACTTGCGGGCCTGATGCTGCACGACTTTCTCGCCGATGCGGCTGTACCCATTCCACTTGGCAATGACCGGAATGTAGCGGTGCATTTCGCCGTAAATGGTAATATTCTTGACCACGTCCTGACGGTAGGCTTTCAGGCCGCAATTGAAATCGTGCAGGTACACATCCGAAATGGAGCGGGTGGCGGCGTTGAAAAGCTTGGTCGGCAGCGTTTTACTGATCGGGTCGTAGCGCTTCTGTTTCCAGCCGGATACCAGGTCGTAGTTTTCCTCGGTAATCATCCGGTATAACTCGGGGATTTCGTCGGGGCTATCCTGCAGGTCGGCGTCCATCGTGATCACTACCTCGCCGCGTACGGTCTGGAAACCCGTCTGTAGGGCGGCGGTTTTTCCGTAGTTCCGGGTGAATTTTATGCCCCGGACATGGGGATTCCGGCGGCCGAGTTCACGGATCACCGACCAGGAGCGGTCTTTGCTTCCGTCGTCCATAAACAGGATTTCGTAGCTGAAATCATTCTCTTCCATCACGCGTACGATCCAGTCGTGCAGTTCGGGCAGTGATTCGTCCTCGTTGTACAGGGGGATGACTACGGATATTTGTAGGGGCGCGTCGGGCATAGGTCGTCAGAATTTCAGGTAAAAGTCCCGCAAAAGTTGGCGAAAAGCAAGTGTGTGGCTGCTACTTTCCGGTTCGTAGATCGCCAGATTTTCGCAAAGGACCGGTGGGTTTTCATTTTTGGTTCTTGAATAAGAACGCATTAAACGAAAGGGTTGGTGCTTTAACGAGTGATAAAGTACCAGTTCACTTTGTATGAACCAACCGAGGTTAATGGCCTTGTCTTTCAATTGGTTACTTTCTTCAATGGGTAGCAAAACATACCAAGCGCCCTGCGGGTCGAGCAAGCGGTTTACCGACTCGAGTAATTCCGAAAAAGTGAGTGTCGCGGCGTGCTGGGCCATATTGATTTTCGAGTCGGGAGAACGCAAATCATTTTGGTAAAAAGGCGGATTGACCAGAATGGAATCGTACCGATGCGGAGGGGCAAAGTCCTGAATAGCCGTTTCAAAAAGGCTGAGCCGACTGGTAAACGGACTGTTCTGAAAGTTTTCTTCCGCCTGACGGGCGGCATCTCCGTCAATCTCCACGGCATCGATCTGTGCCTCGAAATTTCTCTGTGCGGCCATCAACGACAACAGACCCGTACCCGCGCCAATGTCGAGAATACGTTTCGCTGCCGACAAATCGGCCCAGGCTCCGAATACGCAGGCATCGGTGCAGACTTTCATGGCGCAGCGGTCCTGCTCGACTCTGAACTGCTTAAACTGGAAGAACGAATTTCGGGCCATAGGTTACCAACTGTTCAGGGGCAGAAAAAAGTAAGTCGAGTCTTATTTTCTGCCAAAATCTGCCGGGTTTTCGCCCCAGTACTTGGTTTCCCATTTCAGGATTTTGTTGGGGTACTTGTTGGCCGCCAGCCAGCGTTCGGCGCGCTGCAGGAGTTCGAAAAGCTCTTTATTCAAAGGCGTCAGGGCGAGTTTGGTATTGGCGTGTTTTTTCTTGACCCAGGCCATGGCCGTTCGCGAATCGGAATAGATCGGGATCGTGCTGTTGTTGTTTTTGAGGTAAGCCAGGGCATGAACGATAGCCAGAAACTCGCCGATGTTGTTGGTACCGTCAAAAAATGGCCCTTGCAGAAAAATCCGCTCGTTCGTGCCGAGGTAAATTCCCTGGTACTCCATATCGCCCGTGGCGGTGTTCCAGGCAGCATCCACCGCAATGCTATCTTTGATCGGCTGACCGATGTTGGCCGGAACTACCTGATTGACCGGTTTGGCTTCACCTTTCTTGGTAACAAACTCCCAGTAGTTGCGCTCGATGGCGCGTTCGGCTTCCGGCAGACTATCGAACGATTTGTAGCGAGCGTCCTGAAAACCTTTGATCTGCGCCTCGCATTCCTTCCAATCGGTAAATATTCCCGACTGCCGTCCCTGCCAGACTACGTAGTACTTTTGCTTTTTTTTGGCCACAGACTTTTGTTTAAGGGTTTAAAGTGTAAGCGTTTAATGGCTCAGTGTTGCGGCTTTATAAACCATTAAACTCTTAAACTATCAAACAATTTTCAACTCCTCTCTTCCCACACCTTCGCGATTTCTACGATCACCTCCGCTGCTTTTTCCATATCCTGCACCGACACCCATTCCAGACGGGAGTGGAAGGCGTGTTCACCCGCGAAAACATTAGGGCAGGGCAGACCCATGAACGAAAGCCGCGAACCGTCGGTGCCGCCCCGGATACTGCGTGGCTCGGCGGGTAAGCCGACGCGGCACATGGCCTCGATGGCGTTGTCCACCACATCAGGGTACTTGTCAAGTACTTCCTTCATATTGCGGTATTGCTCGGTGATCTGAAGATCCGCTTTGGAACCGGGGTAGTTTTGCAAGACGTCCCGGGTTATCTGCCGGAGCAGGTCGGCTTTTTGTTTCAGACCGACGACATTAAAATCACGCAGAATAAAATCAATGGTCGCTTCGTCCTGACCGCCCTGCATCCCCACCGGATGGATGAATCCTTCCTTGCCTTCGGTCGTTTCGGGCGAAAGAGTGTCTTTGGGCAGCGCCGCAACAATTTCGGCGGCAATTTTCAGCGCATTTTCCAATTTGCCTTTGGCAAAGCCCGGATGGGTACTTACGCCCCGAATGCGGATGTGGGCGGCGTCGGCGGAAAAGGTTTCGTTTTCGAGCGTACCCAGCGTTTCACCATCCACGGTATAGCCAAAATCGGCGGCTAATTTCTTCATATTCACGTGCTGGGTGCCGCGTCCTACCTCCTCGTCGGGGGTAAAAAGAATGCGGATCGGTCCGTGCGGAATGTCCGGGTTCTGGAGCAGAAACTCCGCGGCGGCCATGATTTCGGCGACGCCCGCCTTATTGTCTGCCCCCAGCAGCGTCGTGCCGCTGGCGGTCACGATGTCGTTACCGATTTGCTGCGCCAGATCCGGGTGCTCCGAAAGGCGAATAACCTGCGAAGTATCGTCGGGCAGCACGATGTCGTCGCCCTGCCAGTTTTCGTGCACGATGGGCTTGACGTTCAGGCCCGTCACATCGGGCGAGGTATCCACGTGCGAGCAAAAGCAAATGACCGGTACACGGGGTTTGGCGCTGGTGGCGGGGATGGTCGCGTAGACGTACCCGTATTCGTCCAGGTGAGCGTCTTTAACGCCCATGGTCTGTAATTCCACCAGCAATAGCTTGCTCAGGTCACGCTGCTTCTCGGTACTTGGAAAAGTATCCGAATGCGGGTCGGATTGCGTGTCGATTTTGACGTAACGAAGGAAACGGGGGAGGGGATTCAAGGGGGAGGAGGCGTTCATTAGTATGGTGACAAGATGCTTGAGTACCTTAGTGCCAAAGTACCAAAGTTTTCGGTTTGTCTATAAACAAAGCGTACCATAGATTTTCCCTGGTTTTCCCGGTACTTTGGAACTTAGGTACTTTGCCACTTTTTCAACTTTTCGGTTTAAGATTACTATCCTGATTGATAATACTTACCAGATCGGCCGGGGAGTAGTTGATGTTTTTCAGGGTTTTGTTGTCGGAAGTACGGTAAACCAGAAACTTGCCGCCATCTTCCTTAAAATGGCAATTGACGCCTTTGTCTTTATAATGCTGCATCGTGGCTTCGGCTTCTTCCAGCGAGTTGCAGGCTTTGGACATATTGGAGCGTTGTACTTCGTTGAATAAGTCTACAAACTTTTCACCCAGACCGAATTCCAGCACCGCGCCCGAAAGCACGTATTGCAGGTCACAAAGCGCGTCAGCTACCTCGACGATGTCGTTTTGCAGGATGGCCACTTCCAGTTCTTTCAGTTCTTCGGCCAGCAGGGCTACCCGCAGGCGGCTGCGGTCCTCCGAAGGAATCATAGGGATTTCCAGGACAGGATGCTTGAAGGTTTGATGGAACTCGGCTACCTGATTCAGGCTGTCGAGTTGCTTCATAGGTTGTTGATCGCCCGATGGGGTATAAGCCAGAGGTTTAGGATTTTTCTGTTTCACGTTTATTTAGTTGACAGTTGAAAGTGGATAATTGAAAGTGAGTTGTCGTCTTTGGATAGGCCGGACTACTTTGTGCCTTTGTCGCTTTGTGCCTTTGAAACCTGGCCCTCCAATTACAAAAAATTCACCTTGAAGAGCTTCACCGCTATCGCAATCAGGATGATGCCGAATACCCGGCGGAGAATGTCTTCGCCCGCCCGGCCCAGTTTGCGCTCGATCCAGGCGGAGGATTTGAGCACCAGGTAGACCAGGAACAAATTAACGAACACGCCCACCAGCACATTGGCCAGTTCATAAGTCGCGCGCAGCGAAATGAGCGTCGTCATGGTACCGGCCCCGGCGATAATCGGAAATGCGATGGGGACGATCGATGCCGACGAAGTATCCACGTCGCCATGCTTAAAAATATTGCGCCCGAGGATCATTTCCAGGCCAATCAGAAAAATGATGATAGCGCCCGCCGCCGCAAACGACGCGATATCTACCCCGAAAAGTTTAAGAATACGCTCGCCCAGGAACAGGAAGGCGATCATGATGAAGCCCGCCACCAGCGTGGCCTTCTCCGACTCGATGTGACCTACTTTCTTGCGCAAATCCACGATGACCGGCACGGCCCCCACGATATCGATGACCGAAAAAAGGATGAGGGTGACAGAAGCGATTTCTTTGAAATCAAACATAGGAGGGACGAATATTTTGGAATTTGCCAGCTCCGGCTGACCGTGCAAAGGTCAGCAAAAGCCTGGTAGTACCCAAACAATCGCCTAAGTGGTCTTGCAGGAAACGCGCCCATCAGACCATGAAGCCATTCGGGACAAAGTTCAGAAATGTATCGAAGACCTTCCGATATTCTTCCTTATCGACTTTGTACAGATAAGCGCCCTTTTTGGAATAGCCTTTCTGCTTTTCATCGAGCTTGATGAGGAGATTGGTAGAGAGAATTTTACGGCTGAAATTCCGCTTGTCAAACTCAGTATCGAAGATCGCCTCGTACAGTTTCTGGAGCTGAGGAATGGTGAATTTATCAGGCAGAAGCTCAAAACCGATCGGGTGCTGCGTGGCTTTGTAGCGTAGCCGGTCGATAGCCAGCTCCACCATACGCCCGTGATCGAATAGCAGAATGGGGAGCTCCTGAGTCGAAAACCATTGGGCCTCAAAGGTATGCGATATAATGTCCGCGTAATCAGAGACGTTGATCAGCGCAAAATACGCAATCGAAACCGTCCGTTCGACGGGGTCGCGGTAGGGGGCGCCAAAAACCTGTAGTTGTTCGAGATAAATGTCGCTCAGCCCCGTAAGCTCAAACAGAATTCGGCTGGCAGCGTCCTCGGTATCTTCGTGGGGGCGCAGCCAACCGCCCATCAGCGACCAGGTATCGCCATTTTCTTCCAATCCGCGTTTGACTAATAGGAGTTTGAGTTCTTCGCCATCGAATCCGAAAATGATGGAGTCGAGGGCCACCAGGCATTTGGTTTGAGCCTGGTACTGTTCTAGCATGGTATTGGTCACAGTGAGGGCGGAGTTTTGATTTGGTTTGTTTCCAAAAGCTGCTACCTGGGCGGAATTTACTCAAATTGGCTCACGGATGGTTTTTCTGGAAAAAATCTTTCAATTGGGCAAAGTCTTCGTCGGAAAGAGCCGGAAAGTTTGCGATCCGGAAAGTGGTGGCTTTCCAGGCGCCGTAGCCGTTACCCAGCAATAAGCCCGCTTCTTTCGCCCTTTCTTTTATATTTTTTATTGAATTTTCGCTGGCCTGTACCGCCAGGACCGTTGGCGAGCGAACTACCGGATTTTTGATGAGACTCTCGAAGTGGTTTTCATTCAGGAACGTATAAAAATCCTGGGCGCGTTCGGAAAGATTTCGGGCCGTAACTTCAATGGGAGGTACCTGCTCCATCACGCGGCCGAGCAGGTAAATACCCAAAGTATTGGGGGTGTAAGGGGTTTGATTTTTGATAAAATTTTCACGGATGAATAGCAGGCTGTTATAATGGTCGCGTTCACCGATTGCCCCGGCCCGTTCGATCGCGCGGGGAGATACGATCAGTACTCCCATTCCTGGTGGTAGGCCGAAACATTTCTGGACGGAGGCCAACCAAACGTCACCGTCTGACCACGGCAAGGCTGCGCCCGCCATCGAAGAGGTAGCATCCACGGCAATGATACCTTTGAACTCCTGCCTGATTTTCTGCAAAGTACCAGCAGGCAGGGCACTACCGTTGGACGTTTCATTGTGCGTCAGACAGAGAATTTCGGCGGACTGGAAACGATCGCTACCTTCTATTTTTAAATCCTCTTCCGGCTCGAAAGCATGGCCGAAAGCAGGATGCAACCGCCCGGCGTACTCGAACCATTTTTGCCCAAAAGCTCCGTTGAAAGCGTGCAGGCTGCTTTTTTGAACCAATGACTGAGAAACGATCTCCCAGCATTCGGTCGCCGAAGAAGTGAAGTAAATCTCATATTCCGCCGGAATTGCCAGCTTAGCGTGCATTCTTGCGATGGTGTTCGCCAGCATATCCATGAAAGCCACCGAGCGGTGATTCATGCTCAGAATGCTTGTTCGGTAGGCATCCTGCAGGTAGCCCTCCACCTGGGGGTAAAGTTGGGAGGGACCGGGGTAAAAGGAAGTCAGGTTCATTTACAAATATAATCCTTCCTCGTCAAAGGCGACATCCTGCCAGGCATAGTTGCGCCGAATTCGCAGCGTTTTAAAACCTAGTTCGCTGAGTTGCAAAGCCGTTTGTGGTACTTTGGCGGTAATTTCGGCGGGAGCGTGACTGTCGGAATTGATCATCACGGGAATATTTCTGGCTAATACCTTCTGCATGATGGACATGGAAGGGTAAGTACTTAGGTTTTTTTTGTAAAGTCCGCGGGTGTTTACTTCCAGAATGCAGTCGGTTTCGGCCAGCAGAGCCAGCGTTTGGTCGATCTCTTTCTGGTACCAGTCGTCGCTTTCGTCGAAGAGGCTATTGCGCAGATTGTGGATTATTATTTTGTCCAGATGGCCCAGAATATCGGGCGGATCTTGCGAAATCATCTCCCGAATCCGGTCGTAATAAAGCCGGATGACTTTCCGGATATCCCCGCCGTGTACTTCTACCAGCCCCCGCATGAATTTTTCCGTCGAGCCATCTATTTCCCAGGGGTCGCCCAGCTCGTTTTGATCCAGGTAATGCACCGAACCAATCGTGTAGTCCAACGCAGCAGCGTACGTGGAAGAACCGCAGGAACCGGGCAGATAATCTACTTCCAGCCCCACGTAAAGCTCAATTTGATTAGAAAACTCCGTTTTTAAAGCGCTCGTTTCTGCCAGGTAGTCTGCCAGCTTTTCCGCCTTCATACTCCACGCATTCTCAAAATCGACCGGGCAGTGGGAAGAAAATCCGAATACTCCGACATGCTGCCGCAAAGCTGCTTCTACCTGCGCCCGCGGCGACTCGACGCCGTCGCAATAATGGCTATGGCTGTGGTAGTTGGTCCAGAAATATTTCATAAATCGGAAGAGAACGGCGGCTGTTAGGTTATGGTAACGGGTTTTGCGTTCAAATCCAACAGATAACGAATGGCCAAATCGTACCCTTTCAATCCTAATCCGCAGATCATCCCGTGGCAGCGGCTGGTCAGATAGCTATGGTGGCGGAAAGCTTCGCGTTTGTGGATATTCGAGATGTGTACTTCTACGGCGGGCACGGGCACGGCCGAAAGCGCATCAGCCAGGGCTACCGAGGTATGTGTGTAAGCGCCGGCGTTGATGACCAAACCATCGAAGGAAAAACCCGTTTCGTGAATTTTGTCCAGCAATGCACCCTCGTGATTCGACTGAAAATAGTGCAGCTCTTCGTCCGGGAAAGTCTTTTTGAGAAGCTCAAAATAATCTTCGAAAGACTGGTTACCATAAATACCGGGCTCACGCTTGCCCAGTAAATTCAAATTCGGGCCATTAAGTATCAGGATTTTTTTCATGGGGTCAAAAATTTTGGAACTACATCTTTAACCGCAAAGCCATTAGGAATTTCTTTGCGACTTTGCGTCTTTGCAAGAACAAAAAAGCCGATAGCCGACAACCGACCGCCGATATGTGGCAAAGCTACATTAAACATTTTAAAGATTATCTCCGCCTGGAACGATCACTTTCGGCTAACTCGGTGGAGGCTTATGTCCACGACGCTGAGAAATTGCGCGAGTACGCCGAACTCCACGACCTTCCCAGCTCGCCCACCGAAATCACCGAAGCACACCTGCTGAACTACCTGAAATACCTCACCGAGCTCGGCCTGGCCGCCCACACGCAAGCCCGGTTTCTGTCGGGTATCAAGGCTTTCTTCAAGTACCTCTTGCTCGAAAACCTCATCCGGGAAGATCCTTCCGAACTGATTGAGTCCCCCACGCTCCCGCGCAAACTACCCGATGTACTTTCCTACCCCGAGATAGAGCAAATGCTGTCGGCCATCGACCATTCCACGCCCGAAGGTACCCGCAACCGGGCCATACTGGAAGTACTGTACAGTTGTGGCCTTCGCGTGTCGGAATTGACGAGCCTGCAACTTACCAATTGTTATTTCGACATCGGCTTTATCCGCGTCGTGGGCAAAGGGGACAAAGTGCGGCTAGTACCGATTGGCCGGGATGCGATCAAGTACACCGAAATCTACCTCGAAACAGTGCGTAATCAGCTGGATGTCAAAAAGGAAAGCGAGGATATCGTGTTCCTCAACCGTCGGGGCGGTCAGCTCACGCGGGTGATGATTTTTCTGGTGGTCAAAGCGGCCGCTGAGGCGGCAGGAATTACCAAGAATGCGAGTCCGCATACACTCCGGCACTCGTTCGCTACCCATCTGATTGAAGGCGGTGCCAGTTTGCGGGCCGTGCAGGAAATGCTCGGCCACGAGTCGATAATCACCACCGAAATCTATACACACCTTGACCGTGACTACCTGCGGCAGGTAGTTACGGAATTCCATCCGCGCGGATAGTGTTCCACCGCTAGTTCATCCTATCGGAGATAGGGTATAATAGCCAGTGTCACGTCTTACTAAAGATAGCCCATTTTAACTCACTCGACATTTGAAAAATCTCGCGCAGGAGCCACTCCTGTATACGACCGCCCAGGAGGTGGACGGTAATCTGGTCGTTACAGACGGGGAATTTCCCGCTGATATGCTTGGTACGGTGTACATGGTCTACCAGATCGGCAGCGTCAACTCCGACGGGCTGCCATACCCCAAATTTTTGCCCGACGGCTCGCTCAACCACGAGTACGGTTCCCCGATCATGAGTGGCGACGGCATGGTACTTAAAATCGACCTTACCGACCAGCCCACGATCAAAACGCGAATTATGAAGACGCCTTCGTACTACGCCGACTGGAATACGCGGCTGGGGACCGAAGAATCGCACAAAGATTTTGATTTACTGCAATTCAAGAACTTCGGCATCTCGCGGTTTTCGTTGATGCTCGGTGTGCGGAATCCGCTGAATACTGCCGTAACGCCCGCCCGCTTCGGCGACACCAATCCGACGCTGGTTTCGGCTTACGACGTGGGGCGGCCCTACATCCTCGATCCGGTTTCGCTGGAACTCAAAACGCCCATCGGCTACAACAGCGAGTGGATGACGGGCATTCCCGCCAAAGTACCCTGGGCTTTCGAGCTTTTTGAAACGACAGCCCATCCCTGCTTCGACCCGCATACCCGGGAGCTTTTCAGTGTCAACTATTCGCGGATCGAGAAGTCAGTCATCATGGCCGGGCGGACGGTGCATCACCTCAAAAATTCGCGCGGCCTTTTCAAGCAAAAGTTGCTGCAACTGATGGAGCGGCATCAGGACAATCCTGACCACGAGGCGGTGCGCGAGCGGCTGACTCATTTTTTTGAAAATCTGGACGAAGAGCTTTATTCCAAATCAGACGAAGGGTTTCTGAAAAAAATGTGGCGGATAGCCAAAGCTTTTGTTCGAAGAATTTTTAACAAAAAATCAATAGACGAAAAAGCTGGCGGCGCACCGCCCGGTGCTGCCGTAACCCTGATGCGCTTCGATGGCACCGGGCCGTGGAAAAAATGGGTACTTCATGACCAGTATGGCCAGCAATTGCAGATCAAAAACTGCATGCACCAAACCGGACTGACGAAAGATTACATTATCCTGCAGGATTCGTCCTTTAAGTTTTCCAACGAGTTGCTCATTAATAACCCTTTCCCCGAACATCTTGGGCTGGAAAGATTTATCCGGAAAGTACTGGCCACGACCATGCTTCCTTACACCGAATGCTATATCGTGCGGCGGAAAGACCTGACCGATGATGTCGACAAAGCAGTCGCCTACAAACTGGATAAGCCGATCCCCATCGAAACTATTCACTTTTCCTGCGATTATGATAATCCGGATGGGGAAATAACGCTGTACGCGGTGAATAATGCCGCCATGTGCATTGCCGAATGGGTGCGCCCCTACGACCTTTCGGCCCTTACGGGAAAAGCCGTCGATCCGGACGTGCTGAGTTTGTTTGCCCTGGGTACAATGGACGTGAGTCGGTTTGGGAAATGGAAAATCGACGCCGAAAACAATCGCCTGCTGGAAGAGGAATCGACCATAGTGGCCGAAACCGGTAATACAGCTGCCAAAAAGGGGGAATCTCTGGGTTTCAATACTTGGGCTATTGGTTTGTACACCTATCGTGACATTATTTCTGCTGAAAAGGCAGTGGACAAAATAGTACACCTATGGTTCGTGTCGAACGGCCTGGACCCGCTCATGCTGACCGAATTCATCGAAGATCTGTACAAAGACTACCCCAATCGGCTGGTGCCTTATCCCGAGGTAAAAGAACTCACCCGAAAAGGAATTCCGTACAGCCTGAACTACCTGAATACCGGCACAATGCGTTCCAACGAAACGGGCTATTACCAATTTGAGCCGGGAGATTATTTGCGAACTATACAGTTCGTGCCGTGCAAAGTACCCACGCCGGGCGTCGACTATGGTCTCGATGGCTACCTTTTGTGCAGTGTTCAGGCGCAGAAATCGCAGGGACGGCAGGGCGAGTTCTGGATTTTTCGGGCAGATCGTATCTCGGATGGACCCATTTGCCGGATGTACCATCCCGAAATCAATTTCTGTTTTACCCTGCATTCCGCCTGGATGGAAAAACCGCTTCCTAATTCCCTGGCGTACAATGTTCCGGTGCGCCAGGATTTTGGCCAGGTTATTGCCAAACTACCTGATAAAGCGGTGATCGAACCGTTTTTTAACGAGTACGTCTATCCACATTTTTAATAGCGGTACCTGGTAATCGGGTATAAATTTATTCATCGAATAATCCCCTCGTGTCAATGCCAAGCTTTACCCCAAAAGAAATTCTTCACGACAGTGACAGTACTAAGGTACAACGGGCCAATCGCGAGGGCTCGACGGAAGAAGTAATCGTAAAAACACCCAAAGGTGGCGACTACTCCGGCATTTACAATGAGTATAATCTGTTGCGGGAAGACAGTCTGCGCTACAGGTCTTTGGCCGTAGAATATATCGACGACAAACCTTCCCTCATTCGTACCTACTTGCCCGGCAGCTCACTCAAAACGCTGATTGCCGAGGGGAATTTCGGGTTGGAGTTTTTCTTTGAATACGCGGCCGAAATCGCCCGCCAAGTGCAGGATATTCACGATCGATCAATCATTCACCGGGATATTTCTTCTCATAATATTATCATCAATCCCCGCATGAAGTGGGCGTCGATTGTCGATTTCGATGCGGCCACCAAAGCCCGCTCTTTCCGGGTTTCGGTGTTCGACACTACCTGGCAGGCAGGCAATGGCCACTATACTTCGCCGGAGCAGACGGGGCGTATGAACCGGCTGGTGGATTACCGCACCGACTACTACTCGCTGGGGATCGTGTACTACGAGATGCTGACCGGCCAGCTGCCTTTCCCGACCAACGATGTACTGGAACTGATCCAAAGCCACCTTGCCGTAGAGCTGCCACGGGTGGATTCGGTCCAGCCCGGAATACCCGGCATGGTGGGGGAGCTGGTTGCGAAACTCACTGCCAAAGATGCCGAAGCGCGTTACCAATCGATGAGCGGCCTGATGGCCGATCTCCAGCGCTGCCGCAAGGAATGGGGAGAGCGCAAGAAAATCGACAACTTTCCGCTGGGTATTTACGATACGCCCTCCCGGCTGCATGTTTCTCAAAAAATGGTGGGCCGCGAAATCGAACTCGAGCAGATACTCAATCTGTTTGATCGCGCGGCCAGGGGCGCAAAGGTTTTTCTTACCGTCGGTGGACTAAGCGGCGTGGGCAAGTCCAGGTTGGTGTGCGAGACAGTCCGTCCTCTGACCGAGCATAGCGGGATTTTTATGAGCGGAAAGTTTGATCCGCAGCAACAGAATATCCCGTATTACGGCTGGATTAGGGCAATTGAAAAATGGGCCGACAGCGTTGCGAAAGAATCGCCCGAACAGCAGGAGCGCTGGCGTCAATTGTTCAGTGAAAAACTGGTAGGGATGGATTCGATTCTGCTCCGGCTGGTGCCGCAGTTGGAAATCCTGCTGGACGATGCGCCCGATTCAGCTGAATCCAGCGCTACGGAATTGAAAAACAGGTTACTATACGCGCTGGGGCTCTTTTTTTCGGCCGTGGCTGGCCCGACTCATCCTCTGGTGCTGTTTCTGGACGACTGGCAGTGGGCCGATGACGACTCGATACGGCTACTGGAAAGCGTCATAGATAACCCTAACCTCAGCCATTTGCTACTGGTGGCCGCTTACCGATCCGACGAGGTGGACGCCGCGCATCCCTTTTATCCATTCGCGGAAAATCCGGCGGCAGGCCCAAAAGCAAAAAACGATCAGTCGGTACTTTGGGCCGCTTTGCGGCTGCGGCCCCTGACCGAAAGCGATACGCACGAATTGCTCAGGCATACATTCAGCGGAGAGGAAGAGAGCAACGAGCAGAAACTCGGAGATTTCTCCCGGCTTGTATTCTCCAAAACCCAGGGCAATCCCTTTTTCGTTGAGCAGTTTCTGAACCTGTTGTTTGAGCGAAAACTACTGTGGCTGAACGCGCAGAATCGCGCGTGGGAATGGAATCTGGAGAAAATCGGGGAAATGGCCATCTCGGAAGACGTGGTAAAGGTAATTCTGGAAAAAATCCGAAACCTCGCTCCCGAGACAATGCGGGTACTCACGGTCGCATCGGCTATCGGGAACTCGTTCAGTCTGGAAAGAACCGCCGCTCTGCTGGAACGGAAAATATCGGTTCTGCATGAGCAATTGTGGCCCGCCGTGCAGTCCAACTCGATTTTGCCCGCCAGCAGCGATTACAAAAATGTACCCGAACTTTACGAAAGAGAGCAGTCAGATGTGGTTTTCCATTTTGCCCACGATCGCATTCAGCAGGCTTTGTACGAAGAAATCGATCCGGATGAGCGGAAGGCGTTGCACTTCGCCATAGGCCGCAGTCTGCTGCTCGGTAAACAGACCGATGAGCGGCTGTTTGAAATGGCTAATCACTTTCTGAAGGCCCCCGACCTGGTCGTTGCATCACCCGATGCGGCCGCCATTGCCGACGCGTTGCGACGGGCGGGATATAAAGCCTACCAATCGGCGGCTTTCGATAACGCCTTTAAGTACCTGGCCTTATGGGAAAAATTGGGGAGCCATCAAAAGGAAGAAGCGCTGCCGCTGTACCGGATACTTATCGAAACGGCCCATCTGAGCGGGCACAGGGAAGAATCGTCTTTTTATGAAGCCAGGGCTTTGGAATTGGCAAGTACCCAGGAGGAGCGGAGTGCGGTTTTTGAAACCATGATTATGAGCTATACCGCCACAAATGAACTTGCCAAAGCCATTGAATTGGCCCTGCAGGCTCTGACTGAGCTGGGAATCCGACTGCCGAAAAAAGCCCGGAAATGGCAGGTAGTTTACGCCGCCCTGCGGTCGCGTTTAGTACTGCCGGATAGTAAAATCTCCGCAATTTCTGAATGGCCCGAAATGACCAACTCCCGCCATCAATGGGCCATGCGCATCCTGAATGCTTCGCTTTCGGCCTTTTTCCTGCATAACCTTGATACCTATCCGCTGCTTATATTCAAGATGGTGGAGCTGAACACGCGGTACGGGAATACCCGGCAGTCTATTACAGGCTTTGGTTCCTATGGCCTGATTTTGGCTGGATCGCTCAACGCCCCTGAGAGTGGCTACGCCACGGGAAAGCAAGCCCTCAAGCTTCTGGAAAAATATCAGGCCGAAGAATTGGTGGCTTTGGCGGGTTTTATCGACAATACATTTATCGCCCATTGGAAAGAATCTGGCGTGAAAATGATCGATCAATGTTATGATACGTACCGGCGCGGCTTAGCTCAAGGCGACATTTGGTACTCGGGCTGGAACCTGTACATGAGCAATTCTTACCGGCTATACCTGGGCGGCAAGATGTCAGCCCTCACGGAGGGCATTCGGGCGCACATTGGTTTCTGCCGTCAACACAATCTCCCCCATCCTCAACTACGCTCCGAACTGGATCTGAATATAGGGCAGCGATTGAGGTATACCAATTATACCGATCCCGATTTCGAATGGGACCGGACCATTACCGATTTATTAAACTCGGCCGATCATACCGCCATTTTTCATGCGTATTTTCATCAGGGATTGTGCAGTTTCTGGCTGGGTGAGTTCAGCACTGCCTGGCAAATGTTGCAAATGGCAGAAAAGTACTCCGGTTCCGCGAAAAGTATATTTTCTTATCCCTATTTCAAGATTTACCAATCCTTGGCAGGACTAGAATGTTACCTTTCGGTGGATGCTTCCATGCAGAAGCAAATTCGGTCTCAAATTGCGAAAAACCTGAAATTTCTCAACAAAATCGCCGCCATGCAGGAGGCCAACTACCGCTGGGGCGTAATCCTGATTGAAGCCGAATGCGACCGCATTTATCATAATAATTTCCGGCCGGAAGTTTTCCAGAAAACCATCGAAATGACGCGAAATGAAGGATTGGTGTACCCGGCACTGCTGGCGCGTCTACAACTAGTGCGAGCCAAATTTAGTCAGGATTTCGCGGATCGATCAGATGAGCTTGAGAAGCTAAGGGCGGAGTCGAAGCACTGGGAAATGGAGGGCGTTCTGGCTGCTCTGGAACAAGCAATTGCAAAAAAATCAAATTAATTTACAAACCGCCGCATCCAAATCATCGTCAGCCTCGTAGATACCATTGTTGGCAAACCAAAATGGTTCGCCGACAACATTAGTAATAACTTAGAGGGGACGGTAGTGCTTAGACCTGCTTCAATTAATGAAGCAGGTCTTTTTTTGTCATAAATCCAAGGTTTTCAGAACGGTAGATTTTTTTGACGAGGCAAGCGAGCGACCGCGTGAAGGGCGGTATTTTTCAAAACTCCCAGCGGTAGCTCAAAATAGGAATTAACCCAAGCTGGTACTTCTGTACCAACTGCCGTTGCAAAGTATCGTAGTAGCTATACGCCTGATTCTGGGTACCACTTACATTCTGAATGTCGAGCGCAATGGTACGGTTGTAACGCGGGTGGTTTTTTTTCCAGTAAACCCGCAGGTCAGGCCGGAAATAATCTTTCATTTTGATGGTGAAGGAATCTCCCGGATTGTAAACCGTCTGGCCTTCCGTTCGCGAGGCATCGACGTCGATGGGCGTGTCACGGAATCCCCCCAGCCAGATTACCCGCGCATTGATGCCCCAGATTCCATTTTTCTGTGTCCTGAATTCCCGGCCGCTCGTCAGGCTGAACGTATGGTTGCCGTTGTAACGCGTGTTCCGCCTGACACCATCGGCCGCCACGTAGGTGGCGTCATACAGCGAGCCCGACACCATTAAATAAAAATCGTCCGTCAGGTATTTATTGTAGCTGATCTCGACGCCGTAGTTACTTCCTGTGCCGGTATTTCGTAGCCGCTGATCCACAAACCCTTCTACCAGATTGAGGGCAGAAAAAGCAGGTAACGCAGGAGCGATAGGTACATTGAAAAGATTTTGTAAGTACGCTTCTATTTTTAAAGTACCCAGGGCACCAAAATTTCTCTGGTAGCCCGCCACGAAATGGTGGGAGCGGGTAGGGGTGAGATCCGTATTCTGCACATACGAGCCCGGAAATCCTGCGTCGAGAAGTACTTTGGAAAGATAAACCTGAGGCTGCTGCAATTGGCTATGAAGGCCGTAGGAAAAGCTGAATGAATTTTGGGCATTGGCCTGGAAACGGATGGAGGCCCGGGGTTCCAGCGATTGGGTGTTGTTATAGGTGTAATGCAGGTAATGCAACCCGATGTCCGTCGTCAGGCGCGGGGTTGGTTGCCATTGCCACGAAATGTAGGGCTGGATGATTAATCCCTGCAGATGTCCTTCCGTTACCTCACTGTCTGAAATGGACTTGACACTGTCGGCCTGGTACGTCAGGAAAGTACCTGCCTTTACTAAACTGCTGCTGCTCAATCGGTGGCTAACGGCCGTGGTGAACGAAATTCGGGTTTTCCGGTTGGCATCCTGCTCGGTCAAAATGCGCACCTGGGGATCGTCTATAGAATGGAGATACCCATTGCGGGAATTTTCCAGGGCCGACGCCACCAGCACCGATTTCAGACCCGTTTTTGCGCCCAGTTGTACCGTATGGGTCACACCCAGCGCCCCCATCTTACTTTTGAAATCAATATCGTAGCCATCTTTTTGATAAACCCATTCGCTGGTATCGAGGCTGGCTTTGAAGATGTTACTGCTTGCTCCGCCCATGCCAAAGACGGTAAAATCGCCCGCCTTTTTGGTGGGTAAGGATAGGTTGAAGGATAAATCCTGGTACCGAATGTCCTCACCGCCAAAGGTGACGCCTAGTGCGCCCAGCAGTCCGGTGAAAGAGTAGCGGTAGTTGACGAGATACGATGCCTTCGAATTCCTGGAAAACGGCCCTTCCGCCGCCAGATCGAAACCGATGAGTCCGGCCTGAGCGGTGAATTCCTGCTTCTCGTCGTTGCCCTTACGCAGCCGCATATCCATTACGCCCGAAAGCGCGTTGCCGTACTCGGCGGGAAACGCTCCCGTCAGAAAATACGAATCGCCCATTAGCTGGGTACTCAGAATATTCACGCCGCCGCCCGTTTGGGTAGCGCGGTCGCTGAATGTCCCGGCGTTGGAAGTGTGGTTAGGATTCACGATTTCGACGCCTTCCAGTCGCCACTGCATACCGTTGGGATTATTGCCCCGAATGACCAGCCCGTTGGCCTGGTCGTTGGCCGTTGCCACGCCGGGAAACGACACCGCCAGCCGGGCCGGATCGAGGTAGGTGGCGGCGTAGCGCAGGGTCTGTTCCTGTGTAATGGTCTGAATACTATTGTAAGCAATGGGCCTGCTGCTGCGGACAACGGCCGCGTCGAGCTGTTTGCCTGCCTGCTTTAAGCTTACCTCCACGACTTTTTCTTTGCCCGATTCCAGCAGTATCTCAGGAATCACGGTAGTTTCGTAACCCAGGTAGGAAACGGAAAGGTTGTACCGTCCCGTTGGAAGGTCTTCGAAACGAAAACTACCCTGCGCATCGCTTACAGTACCTTTCTCGGTGCCGATGAGTTGGATATTAGCCCCGGCCAGCGGCTGATTCGTGTCGAAATCTCTGACATTTCCGCGCAGGGTAGTGACTGGTGTTTGTGCCTGACCCATGGAGATAGTAGTCAGAAGAGTGAAGAAAAATACGCGCAGCATGGTAAGGAGCTAGAAAGTAAAGTCGGTGATGAAGCTGGTCCGGATTAACGGAATTTGAAAAATGCCGTACCCGAAAGAGCCATTTTTGGCCCAAAGCTAATCGGCGCAGAAGAGAATACGAAAAAGAAAATTTACAAAGTATCCCAGGAGCTGGCGCCCGAAGCAAACAATAGCACCGCCAGCGCCTTCTCGTATTTGGATAACAACGACGCAACCTTCACCCGAAACTCATTGAGCTTGGACTCCCGCGAGTTGACCAGAAACAGAGAGCTTTCTCCTATTCTGAATTTTTCGCTCTCGGCGATGAGCAGCAGTTCCTGATTACGGGCGGCAGCACTTTGGGTACGAATCTGCGCTTCCAGCGTCTTTACATCGTTGAAAGCGGTATTTATTTCGTTGACTACCTCACGCTGTACCTGCTTCTGATCGAGCTCGTTCTGCAACTGCTTAATGCGGATCTGCTGCAATTTTCCCCTTTCTTTTCTCAAAAATAGCGGGAAGTACAAATCGACCATGAATTTGTAGTTGTTGCCCAAATTCGAGAAACCGGTATTCGTCTCTCCTCCGTTCAGTGTCAGTCCTTTGTACAGGGCCGCAGCGTTAATATTCAGCGAAGGTTTCAGCATCTCCCGGCCCAGCCGTTCGTCGATGCGGAGTTGCTCGCGCTTAAACTCGAACTTGATAAGTTCAGGATGCCGCTGTCGGGCGAGTTTTACCAATTGATCGAGTTCATCCGGGGTCACGATACGCCCCGCCGCAAGTTGGGGTATGGCCTCTTCAGGTAGTTCCAGGGGTATTTGCTCGGCATTCCAAAGGTGATTGGAGAGCAACAGTCGGGCATTGCGAAGTTCCAGGATAGCCTGATCCAGCGTTACCTGGCGGTCCTGCAACGTTACGAGCGCTTCCACGGTGTCGATGGCGGCGGCTTCGCCGAGTTGGGCGCGTTGGCTGGTAGCCTGGTAGCGTACCTCGGCCAATTCATAAAATTCAACCGAAAGCTCGTACTGGCGGTAGGAAAAATACCAGTTCCAGTAGTCCTTGGCGGCAGTCAGAATTATTTTGTTAATCATCTTGACCCGCTCGGCGTCGGCCAGGTCCTGAAATACCCGCGCTTGCTGCAAAGTGGCCCGGCGGTTGTCAATGATCAATCCTTGTCCGATGGGCACCGCCAGGCCGAGGTAAGCTATGCCTTCCGGTCCGGTGCGGATATCGTCGCTCAGGGTTTCGCCCACGTTGCGGTCATATCCGAGTTTCAGATCGGCCCCGCCCAGCCACAAGGGTACTTTTAGAAATACATCGCCCCGGTCGAAATATTTTTTGCCCTGATATACCTTGCGGTCGAAGGTTCCCTGTATGCTCGGGTCGAGCCCTCCTTTGGCAATGAGCAACTCACGCTGCGCCGACTCGGTAACTAGCCCACTCAGTTTGATGACCGGGTGGTGCGCCAAAATTTGCTCGTAATACTCTTGATAAGAATAGGTCAGCGAATCCTGCCCCGAAACCCAATGGGTACAAACGAGCAGCATCAATAGATTAATAAAGTACTTCATCATTGGTTTTACTTCTTACTATCCTGGTTCGACTTAGTGGTAATTTTGTCGATTTCTGCCTGTCCCAGGTTAGGGGGGAAACCGTTCAATTGGCGCCAAATCTCGTACCAAACGGGCACGTCCGACAGCATTACCCAGCCGTATACCCCCGAACCCTGCCGGATTGCCGCGGGCCATTCTTCGCCGGATTTCGGTTGCACCAAAATCCGGAACTTTCCGTTGACACTGCCCACGCGATCGATTACGGCCACCTTACCTCCAAAGGTACCTACCGACACCCCGGGCCAGCCGGCAAACTGCAGAGCGGGCCAGCCGTCGAACTCCAAACGCACCTCCCGGCCCGGCGTAATGAGGGGGACGTCCATCGGGTTCACGTAAAGCTCTACGGCGATGTTGGGATTCTCGGGCTGCAAAGTAGCGATGGTTTCGCCTTCCTTGATTGTCTCGCCGATGCCCGCCTTCATGGCCCGCACTACATAGCCCGACTGGGGGGCCCGCACGATGTAGTTTTCCTGTCTGATTTCCACGCTGGCGTACTTGTTCTGCAACTTGGACAGCTCGCCTTCGGCATCAGCCAGGCTCGAAAGCGCCGTACTGCGGTCGGAAGTGGCTTTGGCAATTTTTTCCTGGTACTCGGCCCGCAGAGAATTCAGCTCGATGCGGGCGTTGATAAGTTCCTGGCGCGACATGGCGAGTTTGTTTTGCTGTGAAACTACCTTCGCCGACTCTTCCTGTACTTTCAACCGCCGCGATTCCAGATCGGTCAAAGAAAACAAACCGCTTTTGTATCCCTCTTCGTAGCGGGCCAGGCGGTTCTTGGTGATTTCGTAATTGGTCCGAATGGCGTCCAGGTCGGTGCTGTCGCTGACAACTTTCAACTGCGCCTGCCTGAGTTTGTTGCGGGACTTTTCCAGACTAAAATCCAAAGCATCACGGAGCGCGTCGAGTTGGCTGGATAATGCGTCGATCTTCGCCTGATAACCCTCTATACTTTCCTTTTTGGCCGTAGTTTGTTCCTGCAAACGTGCCATGATTTGCGGATCGATGTATTCGTCCTTAGCTTCTGAAAGAACCGCCAGCGTATCTCCGGCCCTGACAAAGTCGCCTTCCTGAACGTACCAGCTTTCGATTCGTCCGCCAATGATATTTTGGACCGTTTGCGGCCGGTCACCCGGCGAGAGGGCCGTGACCGTTCCGGTGCCGGAAATATTCTGCTGCCAGGGCAAGAACATGATGATGATCAAAATCAGGATAATGCCCTGCATCCAGCGGGCAAAGCTTCTGCCGGTTTTGGGGGTAGATAAAGTACTAAGTGCGTGTAGATTGTACTTATCCAGTATTTCGTCGTTGACCCTTTTTCTGGTGATATTCAGCATTCTGTTAGTACGGGTGGAGGAGTGGATTTGTTGAAAAATTTTAGTGCGATTGGGTAGTTGATCTAGGTCTTTACATTTTGAAGAACAAACGAATGTTAGACTGCTTCCAGCTCTGATTGGAGAACTGAATGGTTTTTTACTTCTTCAAAAGGCCCCTCAGAAACTACCCTGCCATTATCCAAAATCAGCACGCGGTCGCATTGCTTCATAATCATCGGATCATTGGATAGGATAAGCAGCGACCAGGGTACATCGTCATTGGTGAGTTCCTGGATCAGCCGATGCCGTTCAGAGTTCGTGGAGCTGTGCATTACGTCGTTGACCATCAGTATTTTAGGTCGTGTCACAATACATCTTGCCAAAGTCACTTTGGCGATAAAACTCTCCGAGTAACGGCGACCGCCGGGAAGCATGTTGCTTTTCAGTCCTTCGGGTAGTTTACTGATTGACTCGGTAAGGTTCAGCAGTTTCAGGGCCCATTCCAGATCGGCCAGGCTGACCTGGTCGCGACCCATGGTAATATTTTCCAGGATCGAGCCCTCGAAAATATCGTCCACGGTGATATTTTGCTCAATGTACGACCGCAGGCTTACCACATTCAGATCACGGAGGGAAATCCCGTTGAAGGTGATGCCGCCCTGGTAGTCGGTGAGTAGACCCGACAACACCCTTAGCAAGGTGTTTTTTCCCGAACCATTGGTACCCGTTACGCACACTGATTCGCCGGGTTTTAACGAAAAAGTAATTCCGTCGAGGGCAGGATTCTCTCTCCCCTCAAAGCGGTATTTCAGATCGTTTACTTCTAACAAGAGTCCTCCCTTGAAATCCTGAGGCGTAAACCTGAACCCTTGCTCACGTTCCAGTGGCATATCAGTCACGTTACCCAGCTTTTCTACGGCCGTGAGGGCGTCAAAAATGGTGTCGATGCTTTGGATGAGTTTCTCGACCGAACTCGTCAGCAACACGATGATGATCTCGGTAGCCACAAACTGACCGAGGGAAATTTGCCGGTCAACTACCAGGAAAGTACCCAAAATCAGCAGGCCGCCAATTACCAGCGTTTTGAATCCTACGGCGTTCCAGAAGAAAACTTTCAGGATTTTAAAGTGCTTCTTCCGATAAATCAGGTAGTTATTTACCAGGCCGTCCATCTTTTCCATCGGCAGATTCCCCGTGCCGGATAGTTTGAAAGTGTAGAGCGAACGGGCAATATCTTCCAGCCATTGGGCTACTTTGTACTTATACTTGGATTCTACCAAGCTGGTTTGCAAGCCCTTAGGGCCGTTGAAGTAGATGATAAGGGCTACGATCAGGATCGTCAGAAAACCGAAGGCGATAAAGAACGGATGGTAGAACGACAGCAGCATAATCCCCAGCAAAATCTGCAAAATAGCGCCGGTAATATCAATCAGGATTTTGGGCAAAGACTTCTGGACCGTCAAAATATCGAAGAAACGATTCATCAACTCAGGCGGATAATAACCGAGAAGCGACTCGGCCTTCACGCGCGGAATCCGGTAGGTGAATTCAAAGGCCGCTTTGGCAAAAATCCTTTGCTGCAGGGTCTCCACGAGAGTGAACTGGATGATCTGCATGACGCCCGAAATGAGGACGCCACCAATGACGACAAACAATAGCAGGTAGACCGAACTGAACACCATGCCACCCGAGATCAGGTTGATGATAGCCTGAATCCCCAAGGGTAACGATAGTGTAATGAGGCCGATCACGATGGCATACAGGTAGATATACCCGATGTCCTTTTTTTCGTTGCCCAGCAGCCGGAAAAAACGCTGTACGGGCGTGAGCGGGGCAGATTTTTGGGATTTAGTGTCGCTTACCAGCGACTCCATCGGGAAGGCGGTGAGGTAGAGTGCCTGGCCGTTTTTGACCGTATCGGAGGTGCCCGTCCACAAATAAGGATTTTTTGGGATAATCTCCGAGTCTTCGGTGCGTCCATCGGGCGAAAAACGAATCGACAGGGGAGTGCCGTCCAGTTTTTTTCCACCCAAAACCGGAATCAATTCATCCGCGCTTTTTTCAAAGTACAAAACAGGGTACTGCGCCTCCTGAACCAGCGCTGCCAACTGCTGCGCCGGGGCGTGGCTGCTCACCAGGGTCAAGTCATACTCGCGGGCTTTCGTTATCAAGTCGCCCAGAAATATCGGAAAATCCTTTTGGGAGTACTTGGTCAGGTGCAGCGAATCATACACTTCGCGTTGCGGGATATTTTTCGATTCAAAGGCAAACGCTAGTTGCTGGCAAATGGCTTGAATCAGTCGGGAATTCATATAGATGGGGATAATTTTGTTCTGGCTTGCGAAGATAGTTATTCAATTTCAACCCTGACAACGAATTAGGTATTCTGAATGTTCTAGACGGTTTACATAAAGTGTTTTTATGAGTTCAATTGTAAATGTTTATGCAGGAATTTGGCAGTAGCCTTTCTTGATTTTCCCCTACTTTTGCCAAAACTAAAAACGGAAAAATGCAAGTCGAAGCCATCGAAGACTTTTTCAGGAATCTCCAAGACAACATCTGCCACGCTATCGAAGCTGAGGACGGCAAGGCCAAATTCCAGGAAGACCTCTGGGAGCACCATTCCGGCGGCGGTGGACGTACCCGGCTCATTCAACAAGGCAATGTGATCGAGAAAGGGGGCGTCAATTTTTCCAGTGTCCGGGGCGAGGTGCACCCGCGTCTGCGGACGCAAATGGATCTTGGCGATAACGACGACTACCATTTTACGGCCACGGGTGTTTCCATAGTCCTGCATCCGTATTCGCCTAAGGTACCTATTATCCACATGAATGTCAGGTACTTTGAGTTGAGCGACGGTACCTGCTGGTTTGGTGGCGGCATCGACCTTACGCCGCACTATGTTGTAGCGGAAGACGCTCGCCTTTTTCACCGAAGGCTAAAAGAAGTCTGCGATCGCCACCACCCTGAATTCTATCCGAGCTTCAAACAATGGGCGGACGACTATTTCTACATTCCGCACCGGAACGAAACACGCGGCGTTGGCGGCATATTTTTCGACTACCTGAAACCCGGCGAACCGGGCAAAGGGCAGGGACTTTCCAAAGCAGAATTGTTTCAGTTTGTGAAGGAGGTCGGACAGAGCTTTGCGCCCCTCTACACAAATTTCATGAGGCAGCACCGCGACGAACCTTTTACCGAAGAAGAAAAAAAATGGCAGTACCTGCGGCGCGGTCGTTACGTGGAGTTTAACTTGGTTTGGGATCGGGGAACAAAATTTGGCCTGGAAACCAATGGCCGCACGGAATCTATTCTGATGAGTCTGCCGCCCCAGGCCCAATGGGAATACAATTTTGAACCAGAGCCTGATTCGCCCGAGGCCAAAACAGTGGAGTTGTTAAGAAAAGGAATTGACTGGGTGTAAAAAGATGTTGGATTTCAGATTCTGGATTTTAGACTTTTTGTGGAACCCGAAATTGATTGTATCCATTTTTATCCGGCATCCGGCGGGGGCCGCCCCGCCAGCATCCGGCATCCACTTAGCTACACCGTCAGCCAGCCCGAATCCAGGGCGGACAAGTCCCAGGCGTCTGCCCCGTCGGCAAATAGTTTCCCATCCCGTATCGCCAGCGGGGAGGCAAAATTATTTTCGTAAATCTGCCCGGTACCCAGCCCCTGGGGTAAGGTAGTATCGAACTGGGCGGTAAACTGGGCGATGGCGTTCAGGCCAATGTTTGATTCCAGGGCCGAGGTAATCCACCAGCCGATCGAAAGCCGTTGGGCGATCTCGATCCACTCACGGCATTGCTGGAAGCCACCCAGGAGCGTAGGTTTGAGGATGATGAATTGAGGATGAATGGTTTTGAGTAAAGAAAACTTTTCCATGTAATCCATTTTCCCGATCAATTCCTCGTCCAGCGCTATCGGAACGGGTGAGCTGACGGCCAGATGCGCCATCAGCTCCGGTTGCCCGACCGCCACAGGCTGTTCGATGGAATGCAGACTATGTTTCGCCAGGCAATCGAGTTTATCCCGCACTTCGCCGGCTGAAAAAGCCCCGTTGGCATCCACCCTAAGGGCAATTTCCTGGGAGGAAAAGCGGCTACGAATGGATTCGAGCACGCGGCATTCCTGCGCAAAATCAATCGCGCCCACTTTGATCTTTATAGTTGTGAAGCCCTGCGCCAGCTTTTCCTCGATTTGCTGCAGCATGGATCCTTCCGACCCCATCCACACCAGACCGTTGATGACAATACCCGCTTCCTTTTTCGAAAAATGGTTCCTGAAAAGTACTTTTTGGCCACCGTTCATAAAATCGTGCAGCGCTGTTTCTATGCCAAACCGGATGGCAGGTAGTTCGGCGGGAATGAGTTGCTCGAGGATAATGGGTAGATTGAAGGGAAATACTTCCAGGTCAAGGCTATTAAAAAGCCCGCAAATCTCCGCTAACTTTGTTTCAAAATCTGCCCCATCGTCGATGCTCAGGCCAGGCAAGGGGCCGCATTCACCATAGCCCACCGTACCGGGCTGCTCTTCGTCCGTGATTTTGACCAGCCAGGAAGTTTTTTGGGTTAAGATGCCGCGCGAAGTACCTGCTTCAAACTTGAATTTTAGGACGTAAGGCTGGTACTGGATGAGCAGGGACATGAATCGAGTGTGTCAGATTGTAAAAAAGAGGACAAGTATATGAAAAAAATCGAGCCGGACAGAAAACGATTGAGCAAACGGAATCTGGACCAAATTCTGCTGAAACCACTTTCTTTTCTGTATGGTTTGGTGACAACTTTGCGTAACCGTCTATACGATAATAGGATGCTACGATCAGAATCTACTTCCCAATTTTCAATTGTGGTAGGTAATCTGACGGTAGGCGGAACCGGAAAAACCCCGCTTGTCGAGTACCTGATTCGCACTTTGGGGCAGGAAAACAGAATTGTAACGCTGAGCAGAGGGTACGGCCGGACGACCCGTGGGTTCTTGATGGCGGCACCGGACAGCACTGCGGATGAGATCGGGGACGAGCCGCTGCAGTACTATCAAAAATTTGGCCAGAAAATCCCGGTGGCAGTCTGTGAAAACAGGGTGAAGGGTAGCCGATTTTTGCAGGAATATTTTCCGGCCCACAACTTGTTGCTATTGGATGATGCTTTTCAGCACCGCGCTCTGCGGCCCGATCTGGCGATTCTATTGAATGATTTCAATCGCCCGTTTTACCGGGACGACCCATTTCCCGGTGGTAGATTACGGGAAAGCCGGTATGGAGCGAAGCGGGCCGATGTTATCGTTACGACAAAATGCCCGCCCGACCTCAGCCAGAATGCGAAAGCGGCCATAAGGCAACAAATAGCCAAATATGCTGCTCCGGGAACGCCCTGCTTCTTCGCTGGTGTTCGATACGGGACACCGCAGGGCTTCGACGATACCGATGTTTCGCCACGATCCGTTGTACTTGTGACCGGAATCGCGCAGCCCCAGCCCTTGCAAAAATACGTGGCAGAAAAATTTGTCCTGGATCAGCACATCCGCTTTCCCGACCACCATAGCTATACCGAAGAAGAGGTAGCGGAAATGTTAAAAAGTCTAAAAAATGACCAAATCATCTTGACCACAGAGAAAGATAAAGTCAAATTGCGACCTTTGGCAGCAGAAATCAATGCTACATCCCGTTTTTGCTACATCCCAATCGAAGTTGATTTTGGCGATGAGACAGAAGCTTTTCGGGAGTGGCTGCGGGCCAGGGTAGTGGAGCCTTTGAAAAACCGCCCGGTCAGTGAATGAATTTTAATAAATTGACAAAACGAATTTTTATAAAGCTGGAAACCTCCTGGTTGCTACCATGGTCTGTATCCCACAGACTTTTGCACAAATTTGCGTTGGCCCTTCTGTTTTTCTCGATTGTCTTTTTGGTCAATCAGCGAGCGGAGGCTCAAATACGTCCCGGTGGGATCAATCTTCCTCAGGGTGTTCCCACTCAGGGTGGCGGCGGCGGGACAGGGGCCCCGGTGTTGGACGATACTACCAAAAACCTATATGGACCTAACACGGCTCTGCATTTCTACGAGGACGATATCCTGAACAATCGCGACTCGACACGCTATCGGCTCGACACCTCCCTGACGGGCATTCACCGCTGGACTTTTGTGGACCAAAGTTGGAACCATCTGGTAAATTTGGGAAACTACGGCACGGCCACCCGGAATACTTTTTACCGGCCGCACCAAAGCGTAGGTGCCCAACTCGGCTTCCGGGCCTACGACCCTTACGCCGTGCAGGAAGGCGAGGTGAAGTACTACGACACCCAGTCGCCGCTTACCGAAATGACGTTTGTTTCGGGCGGCCGGGGACGGAATATTCTGCGCTTTGGCTTCAACCAGAATATCACGCCCCGGCTAAACGTCGGGTTCCGGGTGCAGCGCTTCACTTCCAATAAACAGTACGGTACTTTCAGTACCCGAAACTCGGAAGCGATCCTGGCCCAGAACTGGAATTTCCTGACTCAGGCCAGCTATTTTTCCAAAGACAAGAAATATATTTTATTGGCGCACTACCGCCATCTCAACCACAATACCAGAGAACAGGGCGGATTACTGAACGTGCGCGATACTACCTCTGCGGATAGTAGTAAAAAACTTTTTGTGTATGACGGCCCGGCCCGACTGAGCGATGACGCACGTTCCTGGGAGCGGCGGCACGTTTTCCACGTCTATCAGCAGTATCGTCTCGCCAATGGCTTCCAGCTTTTTCAGCAAGGCGAATATACCGGGGTGAAAGACCGCTACGATGATCCCGATACCCAAACAGGTTTTCAGAATGGCGTTTACCGACAAATCCTGCATGATTCATCTTCTACCCACCAGGCCGTCGACTACCGGCTGATCGATACCAAACTTGGTATCAAGGGTACTTTCTCGGGATTTAACTACCGGGCCTATTATCGGCCGAGGGTATACCGGGTGCGGGGAACTTACAATACCTCCGACTCCACGGAGGAGAGTTACCGGAATGTTCGCTTCGAGAACATCGTCGGTTTGTGGCTGAGCTATTACCTCAAAGATTCTACGCAACACCTGATTGCCGAGGGGCAGCACCTGCTGGGGCGGGATTTCCTGCTGCGCGGCGAACTCTCGACGCGCTGGTTTGAGGCGGGCTACCAGACCGCCTTCTGGACCCCGGATATGCTGATGCAACGGTACGAGAGTAATCACCTGCGGTGGAATAATAGTTTCAATCTGACGGGTGCTAACACCATCTACGGCTCGCTGCCGATCAAAACCAGGAATCTGAATTTTGAACCTCAGTTGCAGTATCATTTGGTGAGCAACTACGTCTATTACGATACCGCCGCCGTGGCCCGGCAGTTCTCGGGTTCGTTTAGTTTGTTAAGAATCGGGGCCAAGGTTTCGTGGCAAAAAAACAAACTTAATTTCCGGGGCGAAGGATACTACACCATCAATTCCAACACGGATATTATCCGCATCCCGGCGCTGTTTGCCTCCGCCGAGCTGACCTACGATTTTATCTACGCCAAGGTACTTTACGTGCAGGTGGGCGTGTCGGCGCACTATCGCTCGTCCTATCTGGCCGATGCCTACATGCCTTTGACCCAGCAATTCTATTTACAAAATAACTTTCTGGTTGATCGCTACGCCGTTGCCGATGCCTTCGCAACCTTACGGATCAATCGCGTGAGACTACTATTGAAAATGTCCCATATTAACGAAGGGCTGGGTGTCGATGGTTATTACACTACGCCAAGGTACCTTGGCCTGCAGCGTACTTTCAGCTTTGGGGTGTTTTGGCCACTATTTGATTAAGAACCATGTCACTCACTACGCTTGGACTTGAACTACCTACCGACCCGCGCTGGGCAAATATTGCCGAAATGCAGATCAGTGAGATTTTGATCGACCACGCCTACTGTGAACAGAAAGCCGCCTCGGCTTGTATCTCCCTGATCGTTCATTTTCCTGAACGTTCCAAACTGGTGGAAATGCTGACACCAATCGTTAGTGAGGAATGGGGCCACTTTCAGCGGGTTTTGAAGGAATTGAAAAAGAGGAATATTCCGCTCGGGCGTCAGCGAAAAGATGTTTATGTAGGGCGCTTACGGGAAGTTTTATACACCAAAGGCAACGGCGATGATGTGTTTCTGGATCGCCTGCTGGTCTGTGCGCTCATTGAAGCACGTAGTTGCGAGCGATTTAAGCTATTGTCGGAGCAACTGACGGACGAAAGTTTACAGAAGTTTTACCGGGAGCTCATGATTTCGGAAGCCGGGCATTACCGTTGTTTCCTGGAACTCGCCGAATTCTATCTGCCCAGAGAAATGGTGCGCCAGCGCTGGAAGGAACTATTGTTTCACGAAGCAGAAATAATGAAATCGCTGGAACCCAGAGGCGATCGAATCCATTAATAGTTGACAGTGTTATAATCGGCCTTTGCCTGCTCTTGTGCTCAAAAAAACTTTGTCCCTTTGTGGCTTTGCGCCTCTGTACCTTACTAAATGAAAACTTTCCTCCGAGAAGTTGCCGAATATATTCTAAAAGTCCACGATAGTGATTTAGAAAAGGTTGCCATCGTCGTCCCGACGCGGCGGGCGGCGTTTTTTGTGAAGCTGGAATTGGCCAATGCCACCGATCGCCCGATCATCAGTCCTGAGGTGCAGGCCATCGAGGATTTTGTGGAAAGCGTAAGTACCCTCGAAGTGGCGGACTCGGTAAGCTTGCTTTTCGAGTTGTACGAAACTTTTAAGGAAATCGACCCCAATATCCAGTTTGATCGCTTCATGGGCTGGGCGTCGGTATTGTTGGGCGATCTGGACCGTATCGACCAGTATCTGGTCAAGACCGACTACCTTTTCGACTACCTCACCGAAGCCAAGGCCGTAGAGCGCTGGGAGGCTGAACTACCACCCGGACGGACGCTTAGCGACAGTTCCGGTACTAAAAATTATTTCAGCCTTTTTGAAAATATCAAGTTGGTTTACAGTTCGTTCCGGGAGCGCCTGACGGCCAAAGGCAAAGCTTATCGGGGCATGGCCTACCGCCACGTGGCCGAGAACGTAGACGAACTTCTGCTGAACCGGACACCTTTCGAAAAGGTGTACTTTGTGGGTTTCAATGCCTTTACGGAATCAGAGAAAATAATAATTAAGAAGCTGCGCAAATCGAACAAAGCCGAGGTTTTGTGGGATGCTGACAAGTACTACATGTCAGAAAATCCTGACGTAGAGGCAGGGACGAGTTTGCGGGAGTACAAACGCGACCTGGAATTTGGACCCTGGAACTGGACACACGAGCACCTGTTGGCCGACGAAAAAAATGTCACGGTTTATGGGGTGCCCAACGGGACATTACAAACCAAAGTGGCGGGAGCTTTATACGCCGAAATGCTGCAAAACGACCACCCCGAACAACCCGTGCCAACGGCCATTGTCCTGGCGGATGAGAATCTGTTGCTGCCCATGCTCTACTCGCTGGACGAGGGCGTGAAGGATTTTAACATTACGATGGGGCTTTCACTCCGGGGATCAATGCTTTATACGTTGATCGACAGCATCTTTGAGTTGCAGATGAACGTGGCGGAGTTCAAGACCAAAGATGGGAAATCGGCCAAAACGCCCAAATTCAACCACAAGTCGATCAGTAAAGTACTGAACCATCCCTTTATCCGGCATTACGAGCAAATCGTGTTGCGGCATGCCGAGACGGAAGAACTGACCATTATTCAGAAAACGCTGCGGGAAATTAACTTCAATAACCGCGTCTTCCTGAGTACCGCGGAATTACTGGAAATCAGCGACGGCCATGCTCTGTTCAAAACACTTTTCACGCATTGGAAAAAAGACGATTCGACCCAAATCATCCAGTCGTTTTATGATCTGATCGACCTGCTGCGGGAGGTATATAAAGACTACAAAAACGCGCTCGAAACGGAGTACCTGTATCTGTTCTATACCCTGCTCAAACAATTCGAGCAGACTATCGCCGACCGCCCCGAACCGCTGGGTTTGTACACATTGCGTTCGTTTCTGTACGACTTGATCCGCAATACCCGGATTCCGTTCAGCGGTGAACCGGTGAGCGATTTGCAGATTCTGGGGATGCTGGAAACCAGAGCGCTGGACTTCGAGCGGATCATTATTTTGTCTTTGAATGAAGGTACTTTGCCCCAGGCCAAGCGACAGAATTCGCTCATTCCGTTCGACATCGCCCGCGAGGTGGGGCTGCCCACGCATCTGCACCAGGAAGCCGTGATGTCCTACCATTTCTACCGCTTGCTGCAGCGTGCCAAAGAAGTCCATCTGCTGTATGTAAGTACCAACGACGCGCTCGGTGGTGGAGAGAAAAGCCGCTTTATCCAACAGATCGAATATGAACTGACGGAGTACAATCCACGCATAAGGTTGGAAAACAAGATGGTGGAATTTGAAGAAATTCCGTCCAGAACGCTGACGCAGGAAGTACCTAAAGATGAGGCCATGCTGATGAGCATCCGTACTTATCTGAGCGATAAAGGACTTTATCCTACGCACGTCAACGACCTGATTCGTTGTTCGATGCGATTTTACCTCAGCCGGATCGTGGGCGTACAGGATAAGGAGGAAATTGAGGAAGAACTGGGGATGGACAAAATTGGTACCTGGCTGCACGCTTCGCTCGAAGAACTGGATCAGCAATTTTTTCTTAAAGGAAAAGACCCGTCCGAAGACGAAATCAAGCAGGTGCTTTCGGACAAATTCCGGGAACTGTTCCAGGGCTTCATTACCGATATGGGGCTCAACCGGATTTATTACCAGGTCGGGGAGCAGCAGATACTGGCCTTTCTGGCGCATCAGATGCAAAGTGAGAATCGCCGGAGTATCGTCGCCGCTGAGCAGAAACTAACTACCGAACTGATGTTAGAAATTCACGGCCAACCCGTGAAGGTGCAGCTAGGCGGCAAAATCGACCGCGTGGAGCGGGATGAGGAGAACAAGCTGTTCGTGATGGATTATAAAACGGGCAGCGTGGAAATGAACGCCGAGAGCCGAAGTACCATTCCGCAACGCAAGGAAAAGCTGCGCTCTTCGGCCGACCTGAAAGCGGGCTACGCGCGGCAGCTTTGGTTTTACAAGTACTTGGTTTATAAAAATTTGGCGAATCCAGAAGGCCTAACCTTGGGTGGACAAAACTACCGTGCTGCTGATAGCCGGGTTCAGTCCGGGTTTTATTCCTTCCGGGAGCCGACGAAGATTTTTGAAAACCAGCTGGAAATCACCGAAACCGACGATCCGCAAACATTCATCGCTGAGTCCGAAGCCCTGCTGCGGGAAATTATCACGGAATTGCTGAATCCAGAATCGTCTTTCGTGCAAACCAGCGACGTGAAAGTTTGCGAATATTGTGATTTTAAGGGGATTTGTGCCCGCTGAAGCTAATGCGATCTTGACATTTTAATTTTTTACCTAATCCTTATTTATATAATGTTCACTTGGTTTTGGGCAATATTCAATGTGCTTATTGTCATTGCATTCGCCGCAATGGGGCTTTACACTTTGTACTTGGTTATTTTAGCCCTCAAAAAATATCTGAGTAAAGAGTAAAAGCCATTGGATTGGTCTTAGGGCTTGGTATTATGCGGGCTCGTTAAAATAAATCTCCGCCGAATATCATTAATTAAGAATTTCTTCTGAACCGTGAAGCTATCAGGATGAAGTTGAGAGAATAGAAGCTCCCATTCCTGATAAAGCTCCGGCTCTCCGGTGCGAAACTTCTGTTCATCTATATTCTTCGTGGCGAGGTACTCTTGGAAGGAAATCACGGTTTTACTAATGTCATCTTAAAACAAAAAATCTATATTATGTGTCATTATAATCTTACAGGAACTGGTGTGACTTCATACCCGATTTTCCGCAACTGCTGAATCAATCCTTGCTTATAACATAGGTGTTTATATCCAACGGCTACAAAACAATTGCCCGATGTAAAAGCTTTATCGAGAATTGCTGTCCAATTATTGTTTCTGTCGATTAAAAAAGATTTATTGAAATAATTTTGCTCTAAATCGATATCTAGTTCATAGTTAATGTCGAGGTTCCGGTAAGCGACTATAAATTCACAATCAAATACATTGCTATCGAGTATGCTTTTCATTCCTAGAACACAATAAGCAGCATAAAGTGAATCCTGTTGCTTGCTTAAACTTTCACCCGCTCTATCAAAAATTATATTATGATTGATGTCTAAGGAAAGGACTTGCTTAGCTTCTTTTAAGGCAAGGTCTTCAATATGATGATCCATTAGTTCTGTAAAACCTAAAATTGATTCGCAATTCATCAAATTGAAACTTGTGATACTAAACGACAGTTGAAGCGGGCTTTGAGTATAACATGTTGAGTCCGCAATTTTTTCTACAAAATCCCGAAAAATAATTTCTTGTTCGTCGGTAAGTATAGCTTTCCAAGATTTAAAATTCCATGCGGATGCTTCTTGCATCCTCAACTGATTTTCTGGCAGAGCAGCTTCCTCAACAAATAATATGTCTGATTCATGCAATTTGTTTACAACATTGGAAAGTGAATCAAAAAAGGTAGGACTTACCTCATGGAAGGTCCCAAAAAGATAGGATTCAGTATTTTGTCCTTTTTTTGTTACTTTCCACAGGAGCGTCCTAGGTTCATTCTGCCCGTAGATAGGATTAAAAGCTAAGAGAACAATAAGAATAAATATAGCTTTTCCCATCTTGATCTTGACAAAGTAACGGCGTACTGTTACATTAGAATTTCCGGTACACGCCACTCAGGTACTGGTTGGCTTCTTCTTCTTTGAACTGGGCTTTTTTTGCATCCCAATGCAAGGTTTTGTTGGGAAAGCGTCCTGCGATGACACCCAGCAAAATGGTTTCAGTCAGGCGGGAAGCGTAGGAAAATGGGGCACTGGTTTTGCCCGTTCCCAAACAGGCATCTACAAACTCATGGTAATGTTTGTGATTTTCTGAGTTATCACCTGGGGCTGGCGGGCTCATTTTATATCGAGAAATGTCAATGTCTTGGTAGCTTCCATCGACAATTAATTTAGGCATTATCTTATAATGGGGCAAGTACAGTCGTCCTTTTTCGCCGATGAACATGGCTCCCTGGGAATGGAGGTCCGCTCCGTCCGGCAACATCAAATCGTCACGTTGTTTATCGGCTCCTTCTCCATCGTACCATACCCATTTCAGCGTATCGGCGGTGTACTTTGTGCCGGGAAATTCATAGGTAACCATGTTCTTTTCCGGATACCCGAATCCATCCGGTTTTCTACAGTTCGTGGTAATGGTCCGGGGTACATCCAGTTGCAATGCGTTGTACGGCGTATCGAAAATATGCACGCCCATATCGCCCAGGGTAGCGCACCCATAATCGACCAGCTTGCGCCAGTTACCGGGATGGTATAAACCTTCTTTATAAGGACGTTCGGCAGAAGTACCCAACCACAAATTCCAGTCTAAAGTACCGGGTACCGGATCGCCGCTCGTTGGAATTGGGCCATTGTACCCCCAGTTTTTGGGCGACCACGCTCGTACGGTATGTACTTTGCCAATGATCCCGTCCTGGATTAACAAAGTAGCCAGTTTGTAATCATAAAAAGAATGCACCTGAATGCCCATTTGGGTGACCAGCTTTTTGTCCTTGGCCATTTTATCCATTGCCCTCGCTTCTTCCACATAATGGGTGAGCGGCTTTTGACAATAAACGGGTTTATTCATTTCCATGGCCATCATGGAGGCCGGAGCATGAGTATGATCCGGCGTCGACACGATTACGGCATCGATTTCATTGCTCAGTTCTTTGAGCATCACCCGATAATCCTTATACGTTTTTGCGTTTGGGTACTTTGATTTTACTTCCGCCAACACGTTGGAGTCGACATCACATAGGGCTACAACATCCACATTGGCGTGTGATGAAATAGACGCCAGGTCTGCTTTGCCCATGCCACCCAAACCAATATGAGCGGTTCTCAAACGTTTATCGGCGGAAAAAGCCCATGATTCGATTGGCAACAGAGCAAGCGAAGATATCGCGGCCGCATTTTTCAGGAAATCCCTTTTATTCATGTATCCGTAGTTTGAATTTTTTGATTTGAGATTCTAAATATAGTAGTATTGAGTAGCATTACCTAGAAGCGATTGGTTGAGATACTAACAAAGGAGTTGTGAAGGTACATTACGAAAACTGCAACCCCAGATTGGTAGGCAAGGCATCGAGGCTTTTCAGATTCTTTTCCTTCATGTATTCGATCAATCCTTTGGCTCCCTTTTTCTCTGCCCATTCAAAATGAATGTCGCGTTCTCCGACATAATCAAACATCGGAACGCCAAAGCCGCAGGAAGTTTGAACGAGGTCGATCTCCGCCACGATAATCTGCCGAGTACTTTGATAAATAGTGAAGTACTTGGCATATTGGTCCCAATCATCGGAGTCAGGCAGGACGGTGAATCCTTTGCCGTACAATCGCAGAATATTCGGCTTAGCGGTAAAAGAACAAAACATGAACGTGATCCGCCCATTTTCGAGCGTGTGCGCGGAGGTTTCGTTGCCACTGCTGATCAAATCCATGTAAGCCACCCTGTTATCATCCAATACCCGAAAACTGTCTAAGCCTTTGGGCGATAGATTGACTCGGCCGTCCCCGCTGAGGGGAGCCGTGGCCACAAAAAACATATGCTGGTCTTCGATGAATTCCTTATGCGCGGTTTGAAGGGAGATACTGAATTTACCCATGAAGTTAATAAATTAAAGGGTTGGAATATTTTGTGAGTGCTGTACTTCAGGTAGTTGTATATAGTTGGAAATATACATGCTGCTGCAATATTACGCACTTGGTCTGGAAGTAGGGATAAATACGGCGGGCACAACTTTTGTGACCTTTCAGTATCAATGCACTCAGCCGTTTCTGATCCCTCTTTTCCTCTGGTATCTCTTTCAAACGGCTTTTACTAAAAAGGTACATCCAATGTCTCAATCTACCGAAAATGGTGCTGGCTATGCTATGAATTTTCCAAAGAAGGTCTGGGTAACCGTGGGGGTAACAGCGTTAGTTGTTGTTATATTACTGTTGTTCAAAACATTGTTCAACTCGATACTGCTGATTTTCGTTGGTATACTTTTAGCCATCTACTTTCACGGTTTCGCCGGTTTGTTGAAGCGGTACCTACGACTGCCCTCCACCGCCAGCGTTATTGTTTCTGTCCTGTTCACTTTTCTTTTGCTGGTAGGTTTCTTCTGGTTTGCGGGCGACAGGTTATCGCAGCAAGTCGCCCAAATGTCAGAACGGATTCCCCGAAGTACACAACAACTGAAACAAATGCTTGACCAAAGCCCGATCGGTAGTAAAATGTTAAACTACCTGGAATCGTCGGGCAACTCGCAGCAAACGAGGACTTTTGTAAAGCAGCTATTTACGTCCACTTTTGGTATTTTCAGCGACGTTTACATCATACTGCTCATGGGCTTGTTTTTTACGTTTGGGGCTTCTACCTATCATCGCGGGATAATACACCTGCTACCTGCCAAAGCAAAAGATAAGGGTGATGCCTTGATGAGGAAGCTGGGCAGGGAGCTAAAAGCGTGGTTAAAAGGACAAATCGTAGGTGTCGTATTCATTGGTGTACTTTCTGCCGTAGGCTTATTGATACTTGGTATTCCTTTGGTATTTAGCCTCGCCCTAATTGCCGGTCTTATGAACTTTATTCCCAATTTTGGACCCTTCATTGCGCTGGTGCCGGCGGTGCTGCTAGGTCTAACTCAGGGGACCAATACTGCGCTGTACATAGCCATTATTTATACAGGTATCCAAGTTTTGCAGACGCTTCTTTTCAGACCCTTGATTACAAAAAGAATGGTGGATGTGCCGCCTGCTCTTATTATTATCGGACAGATAACTATGGGTACCCTGGGGGCTTCTGGGGAGTTTTGCTGGCCACCCCGGTCATACTGGTGATTATGACTTTTACGAATGAGTTGTACGTAAAAAAGCAAGCCTACCACAAGTATGAAGTGAAAGAGGGAGAATAATCTAGCTCCTTTGGCTTTATATCATACCTTCCTACGGAAGTCGAATAAGCTACTACAGTTCATTGAGTATCATTACTGTTTTTAATTCGCTCTCAGAAGGTTTTTCAATTGAATAATGCATATCAAACTGGTGCCAGCCAGTAACGGGTTGATCAGTCCTGCCCGCTACCCAATTGCAAGAAGATTCTTTAATGACTCTTGTTACTTCATCAGCGAACTGTTTGTCTTTGGACATACTTACTGAGAGTTCGCTGATTCCCCCGTGTTTGTTGATAATAAATTTTATTCTTGCCTTATCACTGTAAGGTTTCTCATGTTCAGTGAGATCGCTTATTATATGATTGAAATTAAGATGGTGGGTTAAAAAACTAACCAGGGAATCATTGCCGCCCTGGAAATGAGGCTTACTATCCATTTTTAGAGTCACTTCTTCCTGATCGGGAATTTTATCGGAATAACAAAGCTCGGGTTTGCCAGAGTTTTGTAAACAGGCAGTTTGGCTGCAGAGTCCGAAAATAAGTAGGATATAAAATGAATATTTTGCCATTAGTATGCCGTGTTTTTTTTTGGAGAAAATGTGGGAGAGGGCGAGGAAATATTGAGGTGAGGAGATGTGGATGCGGTTGAACTAAAAGTAACTATTTCGACAGAATATTCCTCTAACCACTTCCAAAAAACTACCTGCTGGTAGTTGGTTTATTCAGAAGGCCTGGCCCCGGTTGCGGGGCCAGGCCTTCTGAAAATAGCAATTCATCTGATGTTCCTTCCAGTTTCAGAAGTACCTTGCCAGTTGACGTAAAGGTACTTTATGCCTAATTCATTGGCCAATGCCGCCAGTCGCGCGTTGAATCCCCACACCCGTTTCTTTTGCTGATGGAGTGCATATACGCCAGCCCTCGTGAGAGAGAGTACGGGGGTTAGCGCAGACATTACGCTAGTTTACTTCCAGTTCTTTCTTAGAAAACGCAGCCAGTTTCCGTGCATGATGTTTTCTACATCGGCCGGAGAATACCCTCTTCGTTTCAGAATAGTCGCGATTTTTTGCAAATCAGCGATGGTATCCAAATCATAAGGGCTCTGTTCCAATCCGAAAGCACCATCCAGATCGGAACCGATACCAACGTGGAGGGAATCGCCGGCAAGCTGACAAATATGATCCAGATGATCCACCATCACGGCCAGATCGCACTGCATCCCTTCGGGCGTTGACTGTCCGCGAACCCAGTTGGGTACCATCATCCAGGCATCCAGAGCGCCGCCGATTACGGCACCGCGGCCAATGAGTTCTCTGAACTGCTCGTCCGTAAACTGGCGGTTATGATTGACCAGACTTCTGCATAGGTTATGGCTTGCCCAAACAGGCCCGTGGAAATGATCCATGGCTTCCCAGAAACTATCGTCGCAAAGGTGGGTCGCATCCAGGATGATATTCAGACGTTCCATTTCTTTGAGCAAATCCTGACCGGGCTTGCCCATAAAACCGGTAGCATCAGTGCCCTGGGCATAACGCCCCGATCCATAATGCGCCGGACCAATGGCCCGTAGGCCGTAGTTGTACGCTCGTTCCACATGGCCTAAGGTAACCAGCGAATCGGCTCCTTCCAGACTCAGAATATAGCCAATCGGTTTGTTGTCATTTGGTGTACCGTCGTTCCAAAGTACGAGATGTTTTTCCAGTGTTTCCAGATTATGGATTTGGACCATTTCCCCGCACTCCTCCATGCTTCTGTACCACGCCAGCTGGGCTTGGGTCATCGCCCAGGCCTGTTCGGGTGAATGCCAACCCGGAAGGGTACTTCCCGGTTTTACAAAACGGGCAATTTGCGTCGCGACGACCAATCCTATATTTCCCTTTCGTAAGGCGGGAAAAGTGACGGTACCTTTGGCCCGGTCGGGCTTGTCGGTCATTCCTTCTTCCCGAGCCCGCACGTCCGATACGGGCAACCGCAAATCTCGGTTCCATTCCACGGCATTCATGCTTAGGTCAAGATGGGCATCAACTATGAACATACGTTTTCAAATCAATCATTTAATTCAAACAGGGCCTCTACCTCTACCGGAATATTGTCGGGCAACGACCCCATACCTACTGCACTTCTTACGCCAATGCCGTTTTCACTACCCCAAACCTGGGCAAAAAGCTCGCTGCATCCATTGATAACATAGGGATGGCGCTCAAAATCGGAGGTACAGTTCACCATCCCCAGTACTTTCACTACCCGTTTGATCCTGTTTAAACTACCCACGCTGTCTTTGATCGTGGAGAGCATTGTTAACCCCACCTGACGGGCCGCCTGCTTTCCTTCTTCAATATCCAGCTCACTCCCGACCCGACCAATAATCAGGCTCTTATCGTCTCTCACCGGCCCGTGTCCTGATAAGTATAAATATTTTCCATCGATCAAGCTGGGCTTATATACGCCTAATGGCGCTGGGGCTGGGGGAAGTGTTAAATTCAGTGATTCAAAAGCCTCCTCCGGGCTCATGATGGTTTCTTCAGTCTTCATGGAAATTCTGGTTTTTCGTTGTTATTTCTTGTAAATAGATTCCTGCATCGACTCCTTCGCGGTATTCGACGAGCTCGCTCTTGTACCCAAATCAAGTATAGTCATATTTATTTCTACCCAAATCTGTATTCAATTGGCTCGCAATAGCTCCGGGAGATGATGGACCTAGGGAAAAATCCCCATGCGCTACGGACAAAGCAGAGAGCATGGGGATTCCAATGTAAATCAGGGAAAAGTACGGCTAGCCATCATAAAAATAAGCGGGATGCCCCGAAAAAATGTACCAAACTCCCGCTACTCTTCTGGGCGACTCCGTTACACTTCCGAGTCAAATTGATACTCGTTTTTATTATTGCTTATCCCACCAGACACGGGTCAACAAATCGTCGGCGCCCTGTTGTTGCACAGCCGCGTTGTAAGCAGCACGGTTGAGCGTTTGCTCCGATACGGGGTACAGGAACCTCCGGAAAATTTTACCACCGGTAGCATTACCCGGGTACACATTAGGTACTAGCGCAGGGTACCCGGTACGACGGTAGTTATTGTATACTTCCTGAGCATCCGGAAAAATACCCACCCAGAATTCGTTGTAAATCTGCTGCATCTGTTCTGCCATGGTTTCTCCCGTTTTGAAAGCGTGCGCTGCCACATAGCTATCGATGCGAGCCTGACTGATGGTGTTCGTAGTACCGCTGATCAGATCCCATTGCTTCATCGCTGCCCGTATCCCTTTCTCGTAAAGGCTAGCCGCCGTTTCGGTAGTATACCATCCTCGCAAAGCCGCTTCGGCCAACAGAAAGTTTGCTTCAGCGGTGGTGAACAAAAGCAACGGAGCGTCCACTCTAAGTACCGTACTTTGTTTAGGCTCGGAATACGTGGCGAAATCAGCGGGTTTGGTGCCGTTGATATTGGCAGGCATTCCTTTCTGAATGGATTCATCCGAACTGGCGACGCCATTGACATAGACTACGGAAATCACACTCAGGCGTGGATCATTGTTCGCCTTTAAAGCATTGATGAATACGTGCTGGTACTTCCCGCCTTCTGTATTGTTGACACCATCCGCCCGTAGGTAGTTGTCATTCAGTAGTTGCCAGGCAATTGGGTTTTTGTTGATATTCTGACCGCCCGCCAGGTAGCTTACTTTGGCAATGTCAGCATAGTCGCGGATGACACCACCTGCTATGGCCTTCGTCACCCAGCTCTGAGCGGTAGTAGGATCTACCTTCGTTAAGCGCATTCCCAATCGCAGCATGAGCGAGTAGGCAAGTTTTTTCCATTTAACCGCATCGCCCTGGTAAATCACATCTGCGTTACCAAAGGTAGTCGCATTGGCCGGGTCCAGACTGGTGGCCGAGGCTTCCAGCTCTTTCAACATGTCGGCATAGATGACACTCTGCGCATCGTACTTTGGTTGAAAAATAGATTGGTTGTACCCTTGTCCAGCCTCGAAATACGGAATGTCCCCGTACAGATCGGTCAGACGGCTGAAGCAGTACACTCGCCAGATTCGGGCTACCGCATACAGGTTGACCTTGGCCGGATCGTCTTTCACTGCTTTTATTACCTCGCCAATTTCGTTGATCTGATTCGGATACGAGTTGGCAAAAACACCACCGGTGGCATTCACCTGAGATGCAACGTACTTGGAACCAAACCCTTCTACATCGTTGTAGCTGGTGGTGTACTGCATTAGTCCAAACAGCAACGCCCCTTTATTTCCGCTGTTGGCCGCACCATCATACACCGCCTTGGTAAAAATGTACAGCGCGTTTGGAACAGTAACGGCATTCGGGTTGGTGTTGACTTCAACAAAATCTTTATCGCAGGAGCTTAGCATGAATGTGCCGCAAGCCGCGAGTAATGTATAGGTAAGAAATGACTTTTTCATTGCTTTCTCTGGGATTAAAATTTCAAATTCAGATTCAAACCAAACGAACGGGTACGGGGCAAGCCAATGGATTCAATGCCTTGGGCGGCACCGCTGGTCAGTCCTTGCTCCGGATCGAAGTTGTCTGTTTTCCGGTAGAGAATCAGTAGGTTACGTCCAACCAGGGATACATTGGCCGATTGTACCCCGATTCCTTTCAGGAAACCAGCGGGCAGGCGATACGAAAGAATAGCCTGACGCAACTTCACAAAGCTCGCATCATGGACGAATAGCTCCGTGTACCGGTTGAGGCTGTTGTAGTAAGCACTACGCAGGTTGGCAACAGGCACCGTATGAGAATAACTGTCTCCGTTGGCCGTCACACCTTCTAGTAGCAAACCATTTTCGCGGCCGGGTAGTGTTGATTTCATTAGTCCCAGACGGGTCGCGTATACTTCCATTACCGAGAAGACGTCTCCCCCAAACTTGCCGTCCACCAGCACGTCCAAAGAGAAATTCTTGTACCGGAATGTGTTGGTCAACCCCATCGTGTAGGGCGGTACTCCATTACCCAGGTACTGGTTGTTGTCGGTTTGGACGGGTAGGTTGGAGTTGGTGTCATAAATGATCGTTCCCTGCTCATTCCGCTTCATTCGGTAGCCGTAGATACCTCCGAACGGTTTTCCTACCTGGTTGTTAATAAAGGCATTCCCATTCGCCGAGTTGCCAATAGAGAATGTTGAAATGCCGTCGGCTAATTTCAGTACTTCACTTTTGTTGTAGGCAAAATTGAAGCTGGCATCCCAGGAGAAACTCTCATTCTTAATTGGCGTTACCTCCAATAATAGTTCTATCCCTTTATTACTCAACTCTCCCGAGTTCAGGATGGCATTGGTATAGCCTGAACCAACTGAGATGGGCACGCTGACAATATCATTGGTTGATTTTTTGTCATACACCGCTACATCCACGTTCACCAGGCCACGGAACAACCGGGCATTCACACCAAATTCAATGGTAGTTGAAGTAAATGGCTTGAGTTGGGCATTGGTGATCGAGGTAGAGCTTACGTTTTGCAACGGAACAGAACTTGCGCTGGGCACGCTACTGTAAGCGAGATTGATCGCGTAAGGGTCGGGGCCACCGCCACCTACCTGCGCCCACGAAGCGCGTACTTTCAAAATATCGATGGCTTTGGGCATTTGGAATACATCAGAAAGCATCAAACTACTCGCAAAACTTGGGTAGAAAATACTGTTTGCCTTGGGACTCAGCGTGGAAAACCAGTCCTGGCGACCTGTTGCAGATATAAACCAGATGTTCTTGTAATCGAAGTCAACAGAACCAAATATGGAGTTGGTTTTAATGTTGGTTTCAGTAGGGACTGCCGATGAGGTTGCCAGGTTGGAGTAGCTATAAAAGTAGGGGATCGTAAAACCCTGACCCGAGAAATCAAACTGGTTGTTTTTGAATTGACGTCCGTTCGCGCCGGCCAATGCCGAAAAGCCTATATTATCACCAAATTTGGTGTTATAGGAGGCCGTCACCATATTGTTGGTTTCCGACACGTCCGACTTAATTCCATCATATTGTCCCTGAGGAATGTACTGTCCTCCCGTGGGCATGATACTCGTGAAATTGTAGTTGTAAAAGTCACGGGTAGTGATTGCTTTTACGGTCAGGTTTTTCAAGATATCGTACGAAACCGATGCCTGCCCAATAAACCGATCTTTTGTATCGCGCTCTTTGAATTTGTTGATGAAGAAATAGCCGTTGGTTACGATACCGGCATCATTCCAGAATATCTCGTTTCCATTGGCATCGTGTCCTGGCTCTAGCCACCGAACGTCCACCGTATTGGCCACTTCGTAAGCCATCCAGTTTGGGTTACCCAGGGCATCTCCTCCCACGGGCCGGTTATTTCCCGTTTCACGATTGTACTGAACTACCGCATCGGCGTGCAGACGATCGCTGAGTTTGGCTGAAATATTCAGGCTCGCCGTTTTCCGGTTGTAGGTATTGGAAGGCAAGACACTCTTCGCATTCAAATCAGCCAGCGATAGTCGGTACACCACGGATTCGTTTCCTCCCGAAAAAGCCAAAGAGTTGGTGGCCGTAGTACCCGTTTGGTAGAAGTTTTTGAGGTTATTTTTCTGCGCAACATACGGATGGTTTTTGCCATCTGCCGCCATGTAGTTTGGTGAACCATCTATTTTAGCGCCAAACGAACGGCGGCCGGTAGCCTGAGCCGCAGCGAGGGTAGTTGGCATCACACCCCCATCACCCTGGCCATACTCGTACTGAAAGTCCGGAAATACCGAAACATTCTCCATGGTGTAAGTACCATTGTACTCCACTCCGATTCCTTTTTGGGCGGCACCTTTTTTAGTCGTAATCAGGATAACGCCATTCGCACCGCGCGAGCCGTACAAAGCTGCTGCCGCGCCGCCTTTAAGTACTGTCATCGACTCGATATCATCGGGATTGATGGCCGCAATCCCGTCGCCACGGTCGACGCCCGCTCTTGTTCCAAGGCCGTTCACCGCCGAGCTCCCACCCGGAACACTGTTGTCAATCGGCATCCCATTAATTACGTACAAGGGTTGGCTATTGCCGGTGAGCGATCCATTACCCCGAATTACGACCCGGCTGGAACCACCGGGTCCGGTAGACAGTCCCGTCGCATTGACCCCGGCAATTTTTCCGGTTAGGGCATTCGCCACATTGTTTTCCCGTGCCTGCGTAAATTGCGATCCGCTTACTTCGGTTACGGCGTAGCCCAGCGCTCTCTTGTCCTTTTTCATACCCAGGGCCGTGACCACTACTTCGCCCAGTTGTTCAGCGCTTTCATTCAGCTGGATGGAAAGTGAACTTTGGCCTGCCGCCACTTCCATTTCCATGGTTTCATAGCCAATGCTGCTTATTACCAGAACTACCTTCTTCCCGACATAACTATCCGGCAAAATAAGTTTGAAAGTACCATCCACATCGGTAATGACGCCCGTGGTGTTGTTATCCTTCACAAGCACGGTAGCCCCAATGATCGGCGTTGCATCTTTTGCAGAAACTACCTTGCCAGAAATTTCTCTTGCTGCCTGAACACGCCTGGAAACTTTCACTGCGTCCATTGCTTTTCCATTCGCCAAAGTACCTCCCAAGGCGCTAAAAGCCATAAATCCCGCGAGAGAAAGGCGCAAAAAGCTTTTGGTGTCTTCTGATTGTCGATTTTTTTTCATAGATATCAAGTGTTTAAAAATCTAGACAACTTGCAAAAAATGCAAATATAATCTCATGATTACGCGACAAACATAGAATAAAATTTCATTTATTGCACATTATTTGCATTTTTAATGATAAATATACCTGTGGTTTGATTGGATAGTATATAGAAAGCCGCAAAATTTGCAACTATATGGATTATATGAGTTAAAATCTGCCTTTTTGATACCTTTGCTGCCTGTCATCACTCCTCTGACTCATAAAATCCAATGTCTATCAGCCTCTTAAAAAAAGAAAGGAAAGACCTGATCCTGAAAGAAATCAATATCCACACTCGTATAGCCCTAACCGAACTGGCTGAAAAACTGAACGTTTCCGAGGATACAGTACGGCGTGACCTGAATGAACTGGCAGAAGTGGGGGAGATTATAAAGATTCGGGGCGGCGCGATGTCCAAAGCGTACCACCACAGCTCCAGTCTCAAAGAGACGTATGCGCATTCTCAAAAGGAGATTATTGGCCGCAAGGCCTTAGGGTTGTTAAAGGAGGGCATGTTGGTGCTGATCGGCGGAGGTACCACGATTCGCGAACTGGTCAAACTCATTCCGTATGATTTCTCCGCTACCTTCATGACTGTAAACCCACTCACCGCCGTGGAATTACTGGACAAGCCTAACATTGAGATTTTGTTGATTGGCGGACAGGTTTCCCGCTACAGCCAAATGATGGTAGGGGGGGAGGTACATCAACGATTATCGGAAATAAAGGCAGACCTGTGCATCATAGGTACCAACGCGCTTGATACGCAGGGGGGCCTAACCGATTCGGACTGGGAGACCGTTCAGGTAAAAAAATCGATGATAAAGGCGTCCGAAAAGGTGGCGGTCCTCTCCATTTCGGAAAAACTGAATTCGGTCATGAAAATGAAAGTGGCCGATTTGCGGGAAATCGATTATCTCATCACGGAGCTTCCTGCCGACTCACCCATGCTTTCCTCTTTTAAGAATGGTACTTTGGAGGTTTTGTGAGTGACTTCGGTTAATCGGATCGCAAGGTCGGCCGCTGGCGTTAAGAACGTGAAGGGATGAAACAGCAACGGGCGACTGTCGCGCGGAGGAGAGTGCCTATTCAGGTCGGTATTAGCGGGGAAACAATTCGGAATGTGGAGACACAGATCAAGATGAGGTCGACGGTTAAATGTCTCTAGTTATTTTCGACTTTTTGTCTTTTTCTTAATACAAACACATCAATGATGATGAGCAATAAAGATATTGATGGAACAACCAGCATATAGACACTCCTTTGCCAATGTTGTATGAAAAATATTGCCCACAGGGCAGAGGACAAAACAAAGACAATATAGAGGGTGATTCGAAGTAATGTCTTGTAAATCATAGCAAAATATCAATTCGAGTAATTAAGTTAACACAGACTTCATTTTTAAGTGCGGTGTTGCAGACCTAGTATATAGGTCGATATCTGAGTGGATTCCTAATCCGAGCAGTGTGTGTCCACCTTCTCATTTAATAGTATTTTTAATCCATGGGCTGTGTCACCATAACCTCGTCATGAGCAAAGGGTTAAAATCCATACTTTATGATACTCAAATCATAAGACAGCTTTATACTATCCTAATTTGTTAAATTAGGTCTAGGTAATTTCTAAACTAATCATCAATCCGCAAAACCAGCCCCTTCAAATAACTACCCTCAGGATGAAAGGCATTCACCGGATGGTCGGGGCCTTGTGATAACTGGTGCAGGACGCGCGCCTTACGGCCCACTTCCATGCAGGCGGCCACCACGGTATTGTAAAACAAATCCCGGTCAACTACCTGCGAACAGGAAAAGGTAAAGAGCAGGCCGCCGGGCTTTACTTTTTTGATTCCCTCGATATTGAGCCTTTTGTAGCCCTGCACGGCCCGGTGGCGCGCCGACATACTCTTGGCAAAAGCGGGAGGATCAAGTACTACGATGTCGTAGCTCGTGTCCTGCATTTTGAAATAAGCCATAGTATCCTCAGCCACGGAGTGATGGCGCTCCGAGTGCTCATTGAGCGCCACGTTTTCGTCGGCCAGAGCGATGGCCCGACCCGAAGCATCGAGCGACACGACCGATGCAGCTCCCGCGTCCAGCGCGTACACCGAAAAGCCGCCGGAATAGCTGAAGGTGTTAAGTACCGATTTTCCGGGAGCATATCGCGCCAGCAGCTGCCGATTTTCGCGCTGGTCGAGAAAAAAACCTGTTTTTTGGCCCTTGATCCAATCCACCAGAAAAGCGTTGCCGTTTTCCGTGATGCGGTGAGGTGTTTCGCTCTCCCCGAACAGGTAGCCATCAGAAAAGTCGGAAGCATACTTACCCGGCAGGGTTTGGCGGCTTTTGTTATAGACAGCCTTCAATTCATCGCCCATCACTTTTTGCAGCGCTTGAGCAATATCGTCCAGGCAGCGGTGCATCCCGATCGTATGCGCCTGCACTACCGCCACGCCATTGTATACATCCACGATCAGGCCGGGAAGCCCGTCGCCCTCGCCATGTACCAGGCGATAGCTATCGGTATCGCCCAGGAATAGTGCTTTCCGCGTTGCGTAAGCATTGCCCAGGCGACTGACCCAGAATGCTACATCGATCTCCTCCTGCTCGTAGGTTAAAATCCTGACCATAATGCTGCCGTCGTGGTAGTGGCCCCGCGCCAGAAATTTCATGTCGCGGCTAAGGACATCCACAAGATCGCCATCCTGCGGGTCGCCGTCCTGACGAGAAATGGCCCCTGAGAAAACCCACGGATGGCGCCGTTCCACGGCTTGTTCGCGACCTTTCTGCAGGTACAGATTGGCAGAAATTTTATTTGCTAGAGTAGACAAAATGCAGTACGTTTTTTTGATAAAATGGCATTAATCGGGTTTCAATTTTGTATCATTGCCACAATTTTACGCAATTTTTAACCCTAATAACATTAAACATGGATTACAACCGTCGTTTATTCCTGAAAGCTGCCGGATTTGCCTCGCTGGGGGCTGTGGCCTACCCTCTAGTATCCTGCAACAGTGGCGGAGACAATGCCTCCGACAGCGACAGCACGGCCCTGGCGAGTACTGCTTCGGGTACCAAAATCGACAATTTTGGCATTCAGCTTTACAGCGCCCGGGATATCATTGGGAAGGACCCCAAGGGTGTTTTAAAGCAAATCGCCGACTTGGGCTATAAGGAAATTGAAGGCTATCAGGGCGATCAGGGAGTTTTCTGGGGGATGTCGCCAAAAGAATTTAAAGACTACGTGGACAGCCTAGGCATGAAATTCGTCAGTACCCATGCCGATACTACCAAAGACCTCGAAAAACTAGCTAATGAATGCGCCGAAGCCGGGCTCACTTACCTGCTCCAGCCCTACATCGGCCCTCAGAAATCCATTGACGAATGGAAAAAACGCGCCGAGGAATTCAATCAGCGCGGCGAAATATGCAACAAAGCAGGCATTAAGTTCGGCTACCATAACCACGATTATTCCTTCAAAGAGCTGGATGGACAGATTCCCCAGGAGATTCTGCTCGATAATACCGACCCTGCCAAAGTAGTGTACGAACTCGATATGTGCTGGATTTTTGCCGCCAATAAGGATATCGCCTCCCACCTCCAGAAGTACGCCGGACGCTACGACCTCTGCCACGTTAAGGATTATGCCCGCGAGCCTGAGCCGCACCAGACCGACCTCGGTAAGGGCGATATCGACTATACTGAAGTACTGAAGGTAGCCCGGGAATCCGGCATGAAACACTATATCGTGGAGCAGGAAGAGTACCCCGAATCTGTCATGGCGAGCCTGGCGTATGATGCGGATTATATGAAAACGTTGATTATTTAATGATGAAATGTGGGAATGTCGGAATTAGTGAATATTTTAAGTCCGACATTCCCACATTCACTAAATCACAATTAATTCCCGTCATCTGCTTCCGGGCGAATGCGAAGAAGCCGCTGTAACCACGTCTGTTGGTCGGTGGCTTCTTTCGTTTTTTCGGCTTCGCTGAATTTGAAATTGGCCAGCGGCCGCAGGTCCGGTTGTCCGGCATTGACCCAGCAGGTGTACCACATATCGCTCACCAATTGAATGGAGGCCTTCATTTGCCGCTCGACCTGCCCATCAAGGGCCTGGTTGTACTTGGCGGTGAATTCGTCGGAGTACGTGCGGACCAGCACTTTGTTTCTTTCCACATAGGTGAACTTCCGGTCGGCCTCAAAATCTTCGCTGAGTACTTTCTCTATCAAAAGCACTGAATCACAGGCCGCGTGGGCTTGGGCTACCGCGTCCCAAATCGCATGCGCGGGGCGGTCGATGTAGTTGGCGGCGCCCAACCAAAGTTCATAATCGTCGGCGTATTTTTCGGGAATTCTCGATTCCCAGAAGGCATGGATGCCTTCCTGTCCGGTCAACTGCCCATTGTAGTTGCGGGTAGTATGCAGGGGCACGTTCGCGTCGGCAACATAGTGTCCTAAATCCGCCGAGATGCGCAGAATTTTGGCCGGATTCTTTTCCCGCAGTGCTTCGGTGAGCTGGAAAACCGCAGTCTGCACATACCAGGGCACAATACCGTGTTTACGCAAACTATCCTCGCCGATTTTTTCCTTCGCCTGGTTCCAGTAGAGTGGGAGGGAAGTTAGCGCACTATCACCATACACATCAAGGTCGATGAAGTGCCGCTCGGCCTCGCCCACCACCGCGTAGCGGCGGCGGTCGGGATTGACCGCATTTTCGGAGATGAAGTCGATGTTTTTTTTGTAGAAAAACAGCATTTCCGGCGGCAGTCGGTAGACCGCCAGGCGGTTGATCCGCTTGTGCGCCCAAAAGCCCCATTCGGGTTGCGAGGCGGGTGTCTGAACCAGAGATGCACCTGAAAGCGCCAAAATGAATACCGAAAATATCAGAATTTTCACTTTTTATGAGAAGAGTACAGCACGGAGGCAATTCTTATACGTAATTGAAAACATATTTTGTCCAAATATTATTTGGTGTACAGTCTTTATATATTAATAATATATCATC
>CAZCOG010000032.1:0-75021 GCA_964500445.1 uncultured Persicitalea sp.
TTCTTTTTTCCATAAAAGGGAGGTAGCTTTCTTTATAGATTAATTCACTGATCAAGAATAAACCTTTTCTTTTCTTGGATAAAATTGCTGTCAAGGCGATTTTTTTCTTTTTAGTTCTTTACCTTCCCAATCTGGCATTTGGGCAGATCAAGGTAAATGGTCTGGTGACTGACTCACAGCGCGAGGGCCTTCCCGGTGTTTCGGTCCGGGTGAAAGATACTAACGTGGGCATTATTACCGATGTAAACGGAAAGTACCAGATTACGGCCTCCGGCAACGCAGTCCTCGTTTTCTCTTTCATTGGCATGGTTTCAAAAGAGGTACCCGTCGAAGGCAAATCGGTCGTCGATGTGGTACTTGAGGCTGATGTGAACAACCTGGAAGAAGTGGTGGTGGTCGACTTCGGGTATGGTACCGTCAAAAAAACGGACATGACCGGTTCGGTAGCTACCATGGGAGCCCGCGAACTCAAAAATATCCCCGTAGCCAACGCCGCCCAGGCCATGACCGGCCGCATGCCAGGGGTAAGTGTACTTACTTCCGACGGATCGCCCGATGCCGAAGTCGTGATCCGCGTCCGGGGCGGAGGCTCCATCACGCAGGACAATTCACCTTTGTACGTAGTAGACGGATTTATCGTCAGTAGCATTCGCGACATTCCTCCTACGGATATTCAGAGTATCAACGTTCTTAAGGATGCGTCGGCCACTGCCATTTATGGGGCACAAGCCTCTAATGGCGTAATCGTTATTACCACCAAAAATCCGACCGCCGGCAAAGTTTCGGTGTCGTACAATGGCTTCATGCAGTTCAAACAATTACCGAAAAATCGCAGCTACAAGGTACTCTCGCCATATGAGTACGTACTGGTCAACTACGAAAGGGCCAAACTGCGTTCGCAGTCCGACGTGAACTCTTTTGAAAAGTTTTTCGGCAAGTACCAGGATTACGATCTGTATCAGGAAAAGAAAGGTACCGACTGGCAGGAAGAATTATTCGGTAGCCCGCGGACTTCGCAGTACCACAACCTGAGCCTGAGCGGCGGTACCGAAAAAACCAAGCTAAGCCTGAGCCTCACCAACAACACCGATCAGGGGCTGTTGATCGGCTCCGGATTCACGAGAAATGTACTCAACTTCAAGCTGAATCAGAATATTTCCAAAAAACTGACCTTTGAAGCTTTTACCCGGATTACCAATACGGTGGTCGATGGGGCGGGTACCTCCGGCAATGCCCAGATCAACATCAAGGATGCGGTGCAGACCCGGCCGGTCAACGGCGTAGCCGACGAACTGGAGATCGACCTGACCAACATAAACAGCGACGACGACTACCAGTCTTTCCTGCTCAGCCTGGTAAGTCCGGTGGACCTGGCCAAGCAGGACTGGCGCAAGCGCACGACTAATGATTATATTTTGAGTGGCGCCATGAACTGGAATATCCTTACGAATCTGGACTTCAAAACTACCTTCACGTCTTCCCAGTCTTTTGACAAGAACCTTCGTTATTATGGCCCGCTCACCGGCGAGTCTTTCAATAACGGAAGTAGCCTGCCGCTTGGGGAGAAAACGGAAAATGAATCGTTCTCCTACCGCTGGCTGAATACGCTGAATTACAAAATGCCGGACATGGGAAGTCACCGACTCGACTTCCTGTTTGGGCAGGAGCTTTATGCTTCTGGCGGAGACTATAGTTTTGTCCGGTCGGAGGACTTCCGCGAATCGATCACGCCGCAGGAACTGTTTGCGAATATGACGTTTGGCCGTACCGACCGTCATGAAACCCGCGAACTTACCAACTCCAACCGTATGTCGGGCTTTGGCCGGGTGAATTACCAATTGAAAGACAAGTACCTGGCTACGGTAACGTTCCGGGCCGATGCTTCCAGCAAGTTTGCCAAAGAGAATCGGCTCGGATTTTTCCCGGCCGCCGCGCTCGGCTGGAAAATTTCGGAAGAACCTTTCCTGAAACAGTTCAACTCCATCGACGAACTGAAACTGCGCGTCAGCTACGGGGCCACCGGAAATGACCGGATCGACGCCACCGCCACCCAGTTTCTGTTTCAGGGGTCGACGCTGCGGGGACCGGGATTTGGCAACTTCGACAATACCTACTATACCCCCTCGGGCTCGACCCTGTACAATCCTAATCTGGTGTGGGAGACTACCATCAACCGCAACGCCGGCGTCGACTTCTCCTTTTTCGAACACAAGCTGGAAGGTAGCATGGACGTGTACCATAATACCACACGGGATCTGCTACTGCGCTCCGTCATTCCATCCAGCACCGGCTTTACCACCCAGTGGAACAACGTGGGTGTTACGTCGAACCGCGGTATCGAGCTGGGCCTGACGGCCTACCTGATCGACCGTCCCGATTTCATGCTGTCCGCCAATTTTAACGTCGGCCGTAACAAAGCCAAAGTGGAAAAACTTGACGGTACCGAATCCCGGTTTTTCCAGTCCAACTGGGCCAGCACCGATTTACGGGACCAGGACGACTTTTACGTAAAAGTCGGGGGTACCCTGGGTGATATTTACGGCTATGTCACGGACGGCTATTACAGTGTCGATGATTTCTCGTCGTACGATGAGGTTTCCAAGAAGTACATCTTGAAAGAAGGTGTTCCTAACGCCGGTGGCGTGGTAGGTAACACCAATCTGCGCCCGGGCTTCCTGAAACTGAAAGATCTGGATGGCGACGGCGTCATTAACAGCAACGACCGCCAGGTAATTGGCAACACCCTGCCGCAGGCGCAGGGAGGTTTCGGGCCCAACTCCCGCTACAAGGGCTTCGACTTTTCGCTGTTCTTTAACTGGTCGTATGGCAACGACGTTTACAATACGGGTAAGCTGCAGTATAATCAGTTCCGGCGCGTCACCTACGGCAACCTGCTTACTACCATGTCCATGGAGAACCGCTTCTCGTACCTCGATGTGGACGGTTCGTACACGGGTACTCCCGGAGGCATTGTTACCGACCTGGGCCAACTGGCGGAGCTGAACGCCGACAAGAATATCTGGTCGCCCCACGGGCTCGGCGATGCCCAGACCGTTATACATTCCTGGGCAGTGGAAAATGGCTCATTCATTCGTTTGAACAACCTCAACATTGGCTACTCTTTTCCCAAGGAGTGGATTTCCAAACTGAAAATGTCGCAGGTACGGATATATGCGACGGGTAACAACCTGCATCTGTGGACCAAGTACTCAGGCTTCGATCCGGAGGTAAGTACCTCAAGAAATACGGGTTACCAGGGGCTCACGCCGGGCGTTGACTACTCGTCTTTTCCACGGAGCCGCTCCTATACCTTCGGTGTGAACATTACTTTTTAATTCTCAAAAAAATGAAAAAAAGAAATATAATACTTTCCCTGGCGATTATCTGGACTTTGTCCTCCTGCAAAGACTTCCTTGACCCGGTTTCGCTTTCGACTTTTAACACGGCCTACATCTATTCCAACATCGATGATGCCCGGAAAGGAGTGAATGCGGCCTATGTATCTTTCGGGACCGATGGTTTCCGTTCCAGGCTTTCCAACAATATGACCGGCAACACCGACATCGAGCGCCAGAGCGGCTGGGGGTCCACGGGCGACCGCCATCAGATCTGGAACCTGAATGCAGTACCGGGTAATGGCGATTTGCGTCAGTTTTGGAATGCGGCCTATACGTCCATTCGCGATTGCAACATTGCCATCGAAGGTATAGAAGCAAGCAGTGTATTGCAGTCGTCCGACGTGGCTTCCATCAATCAGATGAACCACATGCTCGGCGAGGTGTACACGCTTCGGGCCTATTGGTACAGCATGCTAATCTATTACTTCGGCGATGTTCCTAACGTGCGGGAAGCGCCGAAGGCGGGCCAGGATTTTTACCTGACCCGGGAAGACCGGAATCTGATTCTTACTCAGGTCATTGACGACTTGATCAACGTAGAAGAAAAAATGCTGTGGGCCGATCAGGCTACCTACGGCATCGAGCAGGTGAATCGCGAGTTTACGCTGGGCATGATCGCCCGGCTCGCCCTGCAGCGCGGGGGGTACTTTCTCACTCCGGACCTGAAAATGGAACGGAAAGCGGACTATCTGGAGTACTACGAAATAGCCCGGAAATACACCGAAAAGCTGATTACGCTCAAAGACCGGGAACTGCCCCGCGACTTCCGCCAGGTTTTCCTCAATGAGGCAAAGTTTATCACACCTGTCAACAGTGACGTACTTTTCGAAATTCCTTTTGCGCTCGGGAACGGTGACGTGGCCTGGAACATCGGCATCACGGTGGACGGCGGCACCACGGCGGCCCACAGCTACGGTTCTGGTAATAACTATATGGGGATTCCGGTCACGTATTACTTCTCCTTCGATACGACGGACGTACGCCGTGACGTAACGTGCGCGCTCTATAAAATTAACACCAGCTTTCAAAAGGAATTTATTTCTAACGTAAATAACATTGCCCAGGGAAAATGGAGCCGCCATTTCCTTGATACGCCTCCCGGTCCATCCACCGCCAAAGGAACGGGTATCAACTGGCCCATGATGCGCTATCCCGACATCCTGCTCATGTACGCCGAAGCCGAAAATGAACTCAACGGACCTACGGCGAAAGCGCAGGACGCTTTGAAAAGAGTCCGTCAGCGTGCGTTCGATCCAAGCAGATGGAGTACTAAAGTCGATCAGTACGTGCAGGGTGTTTCGGGCAGTAAGCAAGATTTCTTCAACGCCCTGGTTGACGAACGGGCCTGGGAATTTGGCGGGGAAATGATCCGCAAGTACGAGCTGATCCGCTGGAACCTGTACTCGGATAAAGTGAAGGAGACCGTGACCGAACTGAAGAAAATGGCCGATGCTGCCTTCACCGGAACGGGTGAGTACTCCAATCTGCCGGACTACATGTACTGGAAGCGCAATTCAAGCGGTGATTTCGTCGTGCTGAATCCTAACCGGAAGTACATCGGTGCGCCCGATGAAAGCTGGAACCGGGTACCCTTCCTGGCTGGTTTGTCCAACAGCGTAACTACCTATGCCGAGTGGATTCTGAAAGACTGGGACAACCACTACAACGGCCCCCAACCGGGTGTGGCCCGGTACGTTTTCCCCATTCCGGCGGAAGCCATCACCAACAGCCAGGGCAAACTGGACAACAGCGGATACAGATTTCAGTAAGACGGCATTTTTAAATGTATATGAAAATGAAGAATAAAAATTTTGTAAACAGTTTTTTCATAATCCTGATTGGATGCTGCCTCTTGGTAGGTTGTAAAGAAGACGAGGTATTCAAGCAGACACGGCTGTTCAGCCCGGTTCTGAACAAGGAACTCAGCTCTGAACTGAATACCATCATCGTCAACATGGGGAAAATCAAGCAGGTAGACTCCTACACGATTGAGGTAAGCCGCGACACCTTCCGGACGGTAGATTACACAATCACAGTTGATACCAATTATGTGGTACTTGACGAGGCCACACTGAACGGCGATCCGCTGTTCTGGAATACCTTATACCAACTACGGGCCAAGGCCCACGCCTCAGATCCTCAATACGACAGCAAGGTGTCGGACTTGGGGAATGTACGGACCCAAAAGTTTCCCAGCGTACTGCTGGCTCCGGCCAAATACGATGTGATCGACAATGCCGCCAAAGTACGGTGGCAGGTGGCCGGTTTGCCGGTCACCGCCATCAAGGTATTTGCCGGAACCGACCTGAAACTTACCAAGCCCTTGCGAACCGTACCTGTGCCGGAGAGCAATCAGAAAACCGGCGAAATCATCATTGAAGGTCTGGACCCTTTGTCGTCCTACCAGCTGGCCATTTACAGTGGTACCGAGCTACGCGGCTGGGAAGTGTATAAAACCATGAAACCCGCCGTGGATCTGACCGGACCGAATGTGGTCGATCTGTCAAAATCCAACGATTCCACTGCCTTGGCAACTGCCGTTTCCACAGCTGCCGAAGGTGCGATCATCGTCCTGAAAAAAGGAGTACGGTACCTTACGCCTACGGCACCCCTGAACAAGTCGATCACGATCACGTCAGCCTATGGTTTTGGCGAAAAACTGGCCATGATGGTCAACTGCAACTGGAATATAGCGGACGGAGCGAGCCTCAGTACAGTTAAATTCTCGGGCATCGAAATCATCGGGGGCGGAATCGGCAGCAGCTATATCTTTAACCCCAACCCATCGATACTTACTTCTCTGCAAAATTTAATCATCGAAGATTGCATCGTGAGCGAACTGCGCGGCGTGCTGCGGATAAGGAGCAAAATGTTCGTCACCAACTACACCATTCAGAATTCCATCATCCACCGCATCGGCGGCTACGGTATCCTGACCACCGATACGGATGGTGACGGTATGGCGGCGGTAGACAACATTCTGTTGGAAAACAGTACTTTCAGCAAGATCAATATGTTCATGACGTCCCGGCAGAATACCAAAACGATCAAGATCAACAACTGTACCATGAGCGAGGTCGGCACCAGCGGTGGGATACTTTTCAACTGGCGCGGAACCGCTGGGGTGCGCAGTAACGTAACGGGCGGCATCAGCTTCACGAACACCGTTTGGGGCCATGCCTGGGATGAAGCCAACTCCAAGAATTTTACCGTCAGAGGCATCGCGGGCGGTCTGGAAGCGACTAATTTCTCGATCATCAATACCTACGCCACCTCCGACTTTGCTTTTGTAGCAGGTTCAGAAATCGCCGGGTTCCCTTCAACTACCTATAATAAGAAGGCAGAGGAACTCTGGATAAGCCCCTATACGGGTCTCAACTTCGGCTTTAAGGATGCCGCGTTTCCCGGCCGTCGGGCAGCGGGTGATCCACGCTGGCGGGTACAGTAAATAAAAATCACTTTCAAAGCCAACCATTTCCGGCACTTACCGAGAGTGGTTGGCTTACTTTATATTTTTTATGCAAAATCGCTTTCTTACTTTAAGCCTTTCGCTCGCAATTTTCACGGTAACCTGCGCGAAAGCTCAGACTACGTCTTCGTATAGTTGGGCCAATCTACCCCGAGTGGCTGAGCCTACCTTTCGTAAAGACACACTCTACATTACCCAGTTTGGCGCTAAAGGCGACGGAACTACCCTCAATACCCAGGCCATCAACACCGCCCTGCTGACTGCCAGCAAAAAAGGAGGAGGGGTAGTACTTGTGCCCGCCGGTTTGTGGATGGGCCCCTGTTGCTGCAAAGCAATGTCAACCTCCATCTTCAACGAGGAGCCATTCTCCAATTCACGCCCGATAAGAGTCAGTATGCCCTGGTGGAAGGCATTTATGAGGGCAAACGCGCCGCCCGCAACCAGTCTCCGATTTCGGGTACCAACCTGGAAAACATCGCGATCACGGGCCAGGGAATCGTGGATGGCAATGGTGATGTGTGGCGAGCCGTGCACAAAAGTCAGCTCACCGAAAGCGAGTGGAAGGAGAAGGTAGCTTCGGGCGGTGTACTGAAAGATGATGGCAAAACCTGGTACCCGAGCGGACAATTTAAGTCGGCGAGTGTGGAAGGCAAAAGTATGCTGCTGGGCGATGATAAAAAGCTGCTGGACTTTGCCAATATGAAAGATTTTCTGCGTCCTAATCTGGTAGTTCTGAACAACTGTAAAAAGATACTGCTGGAAGGCATCATTTTCCAGAATTCTCCGGCCTGGTGTCTGCATCCATTGATGTGCCAGGACCTGACGATCCGTAAAGTCACTACCAAAAATCCCGATTACGCCCACAACGGCGACGGGATGGATATCGAATCCTGCAAAAACTTCCTGATTGAAGACTGCACCCTCGACGTGGGCGACGACGCCATCTGCATAAAATCGGGTAAGGACGAGGAAGGCCGTAAGCGGGGGATGCCCACCGAAAACGGTATCATCCGCAATAACACCATCTATAAGGGCCACGGTGGGGTAGTGGTAGGGAGCGAAATGAGCGGCGGCGCGCGTAACATCTTTGTCGAGAACTGCACGTTCATGGGTACCGACAAAGGCCTGCGGTTTAAGTCGGTGCGGGGGCGCGGTGGCGTGGTGGAACACATTTACGCCCGCAACTTATACATGAAAGACATCGTGCAGGAAGCTATATTTTTCGACCTATACTATTTCGTGAAATTTGCCACCGACGGGGAACGGGACATGAGTCCGGTCGTAAACGAGGGAACGCCCGTATTCCGCAATATGAAATTTGAGAACATAATCTGTAACGGAGCTCAAAAGGGCATTTTTATTCGTGGACTACCCGAAATGCCGGTTTCAAATATTACCATGGAAAATATGGTGCTTCAGGCGGAGAAAGGCATCGAACTCATTGATGCCAGCGATATCACGATCACCAATGTCGATCTGAAAACCAAAGAAACCCGGCCCGTCGTGCTGGTGGACAACAGCAATCAGCTGCGCTTCGATCAGCTTCAGTACAATGCGAGCACCGATTTATTGTTCGAAATCAATGGTACCCGCAGCCAGGCGATCGAGGTAGTAAACACCGATACGAAAAAGGCAAAAGTAAAGGCGACATATGGTCAGGGCGCAAAAGACTTGAAGCTATAACTGTGGTACGGGCGGCCCGCCCGTCTGGCGAAATAAGATGCTTTGACTTTCGAATCGGCCAATCAACCTGACTCTCTATGAAAAAAATATTTCTATTAAGCCTTCTGCTGGCTAGCATCCAACTACTCCGTGCCCAAACCATACCCAACCATAAGTACCCGTCCTCCTTCACCGTAGCGCAGGATGGCAGCGGCGATTTCAAAACCATACAGGAAGCCGTCAATAGTTTTCGGGATCATTCGCAGGAGCGGGTGAAATTATACGTCAAGAACGGTACCTATACCGAAAAACTGGTGATTCCGGCCTATAAACCCAATATTCATATCATCGGCGAAAGTCGGGACGGCGTCATTATTACCTGGGACGACTATTCGGGTAAAGCTTATCCGATGGGCGTAGTGGATCGGTTTGGCAAAACTGTACACAGCACTTATACTTCTTACACGGTTCTGGTGGAAGCACCCGATGTCATTCTGGAAAACCTGACCATCCGCAACTCCGCCGGGCGCGTGGGGCAGGCCGTGGCACTCAATGTGCAGGCGGATCGGTTTGTGTGCCGAAATTGTGCTTTACTAGGCAATCAGGATACTTTGTACGCGGCTGCCGAGGGTACCCGGCAGTACTACGACAATTGCTACATTGAAGGTACGACCGACTTTATTTTTGGGAAGTCCATCTCGGTTTTTCAGTCCTGCACGATCAAAAGTCTGTCGGACTCCTATATCACAGCGGCGGCTACCCCTGCCTATCAAACCCACGGATTTGTCTTTTTTGACTGCAACCTGATTGCCGCTCCCGAAGCCACCAAAGTGTACCTGGGGCGTCCGTGGCGGCCCAATTCTCATACCGTATTCATCCGTTGCCGGTTGGGCGACCACATTCGTCCGGCGGGTTGGGACAACTGGGGGAATCCTGACAACGAAAAAACGGCCTTTTATGCCGAATACCAAAGCACCGGACCGGGTGCCGCTCCTGCCCAAAGGGTACCTTGGAGCAGACAACTTTCGGATAAAGAGGTCAAAGCTCTTACGCCGGAGAAAATTCTTTCGATGGATTTGACCGTCGCAACCCACGAAGAAAACTGGTTCAAACCAGATATAGCTTCGTCCGAACCGAAGAAATAGCATGAGACAATTTTGGCTGATTTGCCTGGGGTGGATGCTCTTTTCTTCGGCTCAGGCCCAGTCGGTACCCGCAAATATTTCAAAAGTATGGGTTGCCGATCAGGGAGATAGTACCTATAAAAATCCGGTTTTGCACGCCGACTACTCCGACCCGGATGCCTGTCGCGTGGGCGACGATTACTACATGACGGCTTCGAGTTTCGACGCCGTGCCGGGGCTACCCATCCTGCATTCGAAAGATCTGGTCAACTGGACACTGATCGGCCACGCGCTGAAACACCAGCCGCCGATTGAACATTTTGAGAAAACCCAGCACGGTAATGGCGTGTGGGCGCCTGCGATCCGGTACCACAACAAGGAATTTTACATCTACTACCCCGACCCCGATTTTGGCATTTATCTGACTAAAGCTTCCAATCCGGCGGGTCCCTGGTCCGAGCCAATACTGGTAGAGGGAGGCAAAGGCCTGATCGACCCCTGCCCGCTCTGGGACGACGACGGGCAGCTGTACCTGGTCCACGCTTTTGCCGGAAGCCGGGCGGGAATCAAGAGTATTCTTACCATTAAGAAATTGAACGCCGAAGGTACCCGGGTGTTGGACGAAGGTGTCATCGTCTACGACGGCCACGAAACCGACCCTACCATCGAAGGGCCCAAGATTTACAAACGCAAGGGCTTTTACTACCTGTTTGCTCCGGCGGGCGGGGTATCCACCGGCTGGCAGCTGGTACTACGAGCAAAGAATATTTACGGTCCCTACGAGCGGAAGGTGGTGATGGATCAGGGAAGTACCCTCATCAATGGACCGCATCAAGGGGCCTGGGTGGATGCAAAATCCGTAAATGGCAAGCCGGGCGAAGACTGGTTTTTGCACTTTCAGGACAAGGAAGCCTACGGGAGGGTAGTTCATCTTCAACCCATCAAATGGGTAAACGACTGGCCCGTGATTGGAAAGGACAATGACGGCGACGGCAAAGGCGAACCCGTCCTTACCCACAAAAAACCAAAGGTACCTTTCTCAGGAAAAGTACCTTCCCGCGCTACGCCACCCGAATCGGACGAGTTTGAAACCACTACTTTGGGTTTGCAGTGGCAATGGCAGGCCAATCCAAAAGGTACCTGGCACACTACCAGCAACCTGGGGTACCTGCGGCTTTATTCGTACAAAGCCCCCGATGGTGCCGTTAATAATTGGTTTGTCCCCAATCTGCTGCTCCAAAAATTTCCGGCCGAAACCTTCATGGCTACCACCAAACTGACTTTTCATCCCAATCCCAAGCTAGAAAACGAGCGGACGGGCCTGATCGTCATGGGACAAAGCTACGCCGCGCTGGTGTTGCGGAGTAGCAAGGATGGGATCAAGCTGGTGCAGGTAGTTTGTAAAAAAGCCTACGAGGGCCAACCGGAGGAAGAGAAAATCATTACTTCTGTCGGGACTGCTGCCCCCGTCTATATGCGGGTGGTGGTATCGGAAGGTGCTCAATGTCAGTTCAGTTACAGTCTTGATGGGCAAGAGTACACCCAGGTTGGGGTACCTTTTCAGGCCGAGGTAGGGCGTTGGATTGGGGCCAAGATGGGAATTTTTTGTACCCGCACCACCCAAACCAACGATTCGGGCTACGCGGATTACGACTGGTTCCGGGTAGAGCCCATTGCGGCGGATGTGCCTTAGATGCTTTACTTCTTTTAGTGGTCAGAATCTGCTACTTGTGATATCCTTCCGTGGTCTTCGTGCAGGGCTTTTTCCAGCTTTGACAAATCACCTACTGCCGTATGCGTGCCTATGGGGTGATAGTCAATTTTTGGGATTTTAGAGATTAATTATCAGTTTGTTGCGCGATTGTAAGCCTGCTCATGCTGATTGCTATCAGTACCAATACTACCTTGGTTTTATCAAATACCCTCATACGCTGGTTCCAATTCATCGCTGGATGGTTTTTACCTAAAGCATTCAAATTTTCTGCAGCCACTTCCTCACCTCTGTTTCATTCTCGCGGGCTACCTGGTCCACGGTGGCCTGATAATTTTCCGGGTACGGACTTTCCAGTTCAATGGCTTCCAGAGTACCGCCTATCTGCCGGTTGATCATTGAGATCTACCCGGTGCTGGTAGAAGTAGACTTCGGCGGTATCAAAAAAAGTCACGCCCCGTTCAAAGGCGGCCCGAATGAGCTTGATCGCCTCTTCCTTTTCAGTGGCAGGGCCATAGCCGAAGCTCAGCCCCATACAACCCAAACCCAGCGCTGATACTTCCAGGCCGCTAGTACCTCATGTGCGCTTTTGCATAATTATGTGTTCTAATGAATTGTTAAAGGGTATTCCTGTCTTCGTACACCGAAGACTTCATTGCAAAGGTCCTCCCTATTGTCCGCCTCTACGTTATACAGATTACGGATTGTTCTACCAAGATTACTGATTAGGGGTAATTCATCCATTAGATAATGAATAAAGCATTAACTTTGAATTAGTTAATTCAAATATCCTATGGATAACATACATCGGTTCGAGACAATCAATGATTACAACGCGTTTAACAAAAACGAAACGCTGCATCCGCTGGTGGGCATAGTGGATTTGTCGAAGGCCAGCCCCCGGCAAGCTTCCAGGATGTACTTTGGTTTTTATACTGTATTTTTGAAAGAAATAAAATGCGGGGATCTGCGGTACGGACGACATACCTATGACTATCAGGAGGGTACTCTGGTGTTCATTGGACCGGGGCAGGTAGTTAGCGTTGACAGCAAAGGTGAGACGTACCAACCCAAAGGCTTCGCGCTGGTTTTTCATCCCGACCTGCTGCACGGGACTACCCTCGGGCGGAACATGCAGGACTATTCCTTTTTCGGATATCAAACCAATGAGGCCCTGCACTTATCGGAGCGGGAAAAGCGGTTGGTATTGGAGTGCTTTTCGAAAATCGAATACGAATTGGATCAGGGTGTCGACAAGCACAGCAAAAGACTGATCGTATCCAACATCGAGTTGTTTCTGAACTACTGCGGTCGTTTTTACGACCGCCAGTTCATTACCCGCGATACTGTCCATCAGGGTACTTTGGAAAGCTTTGAAAATTTGTTGAACGAGTATTTCCAAACCGATAAACCACAAACCATTGGTTTGCCGTCAGTAGCCTGGTGCGCCGAGCAGCTGAACCTGTCGGCCAACTACTTTGGCGATTTGGTAAAAAAAGAAACGGGCCGTTCAGCCCAGGAATACATCCAATCCCGACTGATGGAGGTAGCCAAGGAAAGAATCTTCGACCGCAGCAAAACCATTAATGAAATAGCCTTTGAACTGGGCTTCAAGTACCCCCAGCATTTCAGCCGCTTTTTTAAGGAAAGAGCCGGACAATCGCCCAACGAATATAGGCAGGCCGCCGCTGCGGAATTTCACGATAATTGATCCATCCCATTCGGTCAAGTACTTGCCGAAGTAGGTCAATTGTGTGAGTATTCGTAAGTTTTGGTTTGATAGTCATTAACTACCCTGCACAATTTTTTTCGTATTTTACATCATTAAAAAAACACGAATATGGCTCAATACAATCTAAAAATAAATGGAAAGACCCGCGTGGTAGACGTGGACCCCACGACCCCCATGCTGTGGGTTTTGCGCGACCACCTCGACCTGCCCGGCACCAAATACGGCTGCGGCATCGCTCAGTGCGGAGCCTGCACCGTTCATCTCAACGGTACGGCATTGCGCTCGTGCCAACTACCGGTTTCGGCCGTGGGTACCCAGGAAATAACGACCATTGAAGGACTATCCGAAGACGGCGACCATCCCGTGCAGCAGGCCTGGATTCAACACGATGTGGCCCAGTGCGGGTACTGCCAGACGGGACAGATCATGACCGCGGCGGCCCTGTTGAAAAATAATCCTAATCCCAGCGACGAAGATATTGCGGCGGGCATGAGCGGGAATATCTGCCGTTGCGGTACTTACCTGCGCATCCGCGAGGCTGTCAAAACCGCGTCCAAGATGTAATCGGAGCCTCAACCCTTTAACGAATCACTGAATATGGAAAACATAAAAACGAAATATAACCGGCGCTCCTTTCTGAAATCTTCGGCCCTGGCGGGTGGCGGGCTGATGCTTACGGCGAGCTGGTTTGCAAGTACGAAAGCGGCCGACAAAATGGAGGCTCTAAACCTGCCCGAGCAGTGGTCAGAACTGACGGGCTACATTAAAATCACCCCGGATAGCGTCATTACGATCCTCTGTCCCAATCCCGAATTTGGACAAAACGTGATGACGTCGCTGCCGATGATTATCGCGGAGGAACTGGACGCAGACTGGAAAGACGTGGTGGTGGAAATGGGGCCGCACGACAACGTGAAGTTGGGTCCTCAGTTTACGGGCGGGAGCAATTCGGTACGGATGTACTGGAAGCCCCTGCGCGAGGCCGGTGCCGCGGCCCGCTCCATGCTGTGCCAGGCGGCCGCCCAAGCCTGGAAGGTACCCGTGGAAGAAGTGAGTATCAAGGACGGGCTGATCGTTCATCCCGATACGATGAAGACGGCCAAATTAGGCGAGTTTGCCGAAAAAGCGGCGTTGCTACCCGTGCCCGATCCCAAAACCTTGAAGTTGAAAGAGGTCGCGAATTTTGGCATTGTGAGCCATCCCAAAAAGAATGTGGAGGGTATGAAGGTCGTGACTGGCAAGCCCCTTTTCGGACTGGATTATCGGGTGGAGGGTATGCTCATCGCCATGGTGCAGCACCCGCCCGCTTTTGGTATGAAGCTTAAATCGTTCGATGCCGCTCAGGCGCTCAAAATGCCGGGGATCAAGGATGTTTTCAGAACGAAACTGTATGAAGAAGGTTTTGAACAAGGCGGTTTCGATACCAGTACCTTCAACGACCTGCTGGTGGTGGTAGGCAACAGTACCTGGGAGGTGATGAACGCCCGCAAAAAGCTGAAAGTGCAATGGGAGCCCGCCGGCGATACCAAACAGACCATGGCGGGCCGTAGCGGAAGCAGAGAGGTGGTGGTGCCGGGCGAACTGGAAAGTACCTCCGAACACTACCGCCAAATGGAGGAAATGGCGCAAAAGCCCGCCAATCAGCTGCGGAAGGACGGCGATCCCGAAATGGCCTTCAAGAATGCCGCCGTAGTGATCGAGCGTACCTACACCGCGCCCTTCCTGGCCCACAACTGCATGGAGCCGATGAACTTCTTCGCCCACGTGACGCCTGAGAAAGCCGTAGTGGCCGGACCCGTTCAAGCACCGGGCTGGATTGAGCCCACCCTCACCAAGCTCCTGAACCTACCTGCTGACAAGATCGAAATCCAGATGACGCGCATGGGTGGTGGATTTGGCCGGAGGGCATACGGGCAATATGCGTACGAGGCTGCCCTGATTTCCAAGAAGCTCAACGCGCCCGTCAAACTGATCTATACCCGCGAGGACGACATGACCTACGGCATCTACCGTCCTATGTATACGGCTACCTACCGCGCGGCGTTGGATAAGGACAAAAACCTGATTGCGTTTTATGTAAAGGGCGGTGGTATCCCCGAGCACCCGGTGCACGCCAATCGCTTCCCGGCGGGAGCCGTGGATAACTACTTGGCTGAGGCTTGGGAGATTCCGTCCAACATTACCATCGGGGCGTTCCGGGCGCCACGATCCAACTTCAATGCCGCCGCTGAGCAGTCGTTTCTGGATGAAGTAGCCGAAGCCATGGGCAAAGACCCCATTCAGATGCGCCTTGACTTGCTGGATAAAGCCAGAAAAACCCCCGTGGGCAAAAATAATGATTACGACGCGGCCCGCTACGCCGAAGTACTGAAACTGGTGCGCGACAAGTCGGGCTGGAAAGGCGGCAAGGATGGCAATTACAACCGCGGCGTGGCGGCGTACTTCTGCCACAATTCCTACGCGGCTCACGTGGTAGACATGGTGATGCGTGAAGGAGTACCCTACGCCGAGCGCGTGTTCAGTGCCGTGGATTGTGGCGTGGTCGTAAACCCCGACGCGGCCACCAACATGGTGCAGGGAGCCGTGGTGGACGGCATCGGCAATGCCTTTTACGGGGGGTTAGTACAGAAAGACGGTGTTCCCCAGCAAACCAACTTCGACAAATACCGCCTCATCCGCAACAACGAAGCCCCCAAAAGCATTGAGGTGCATTTTGTGAAAAGCGAGGTGGATCCTACCGGCCTGGGCGAGCCGCCCTTCCCGCCGGTATTTGGCGCAGTGGCCAACGCGCTTTACAAAACTACCGGGAAGCGACACTACCAACAGCCTTTTCAGCCCGATATTGAGAAGCAAATATAAGTGCGGCTAGCATTCGAAAACCAGGTACTTGTCCGAATCCACTGACTACACAAACAATGCAAAAAAGAAAACTCGGAAACAGCAATCTGGAAGTGTCCGCCCTTGGTCTCGGCTGCATGGGCATGAGCCACGGCTACAAGCCATTGCCCGATAAGAAGGAGATGATTTCGCTGCTCCACGCCGCCGTGGAAAGGGGCATTACTTTTTTCGATACGGCGGAGGTGTACGGACCGTTCACGAATGAAGAATTGGTGGGTGAGGCCCTTGCTCCATTTCGTAATCAAGTAAAAATCGCCACTAAATTCGGGTTCAAGGTCGAAAATAGTACGATGGGTGGGGTCAACAGCCGCCCGGAACACATCAGGCAAGTAGCGGAAGCATCGCTCAAGCGACTCCGCGTAGAGGTCATCGACTTGTTTTATCAGCACCGCGTCGATCCTGACGTTCCCATCGAAGACGTAGCCGGAACGGTGAAGGATTTGATTCAGGAAGGCAAGGTAAGGTACTTTGGCCTGTCGGAAGCCAGGGCTGACACCATCCGCCGCGCCCACGCGGTGCAGCCCGTTACTGCCTTGCAAAGTGAATATTCCCTCTGGTGGCGAAATCCCGAAGAAGAAGTATTTCCAACGCTGGAAGAACTGGGCATCGGGTTCGTTCCGTACAGCCCGCTGGGACGAGGATTCCTGACGGGCAAGATGAACGCTAATACCGAGTTCGACACCACTGACTTTCGAAATAATCTACCCCGCTTTACGCCGGAAGCCCGCAAGGCCAATCAGAGTTTGGTGGAACTGCTGGACCGGATGGCCAAAAAGAAGCAAGCCACCCCGGCGCAACTCGCGCTGGCTTGGCTCCTGGCCCAAAAGCCCTGGATCGTGCCGATTCCGGGTACTACCAAACTGCACCGCCTGGAAGAGAATATCGGTGCAACAAATATTACGCTTTCGCCCGAGGAACTACGCCAGATCGAAAGTATCAAAATCGAAAGTCCCCGCTATCCCGAACACCTTGAAAAAATGACGGGCCTCTAAACTGTATTTGCCGACACATTTAATTATTTTGCCGATAAATGAAACACTCCTAGCAACGTGCGGATTACGCTGCGCGTACCCTGAATCAGTAATGACTATTCTTACCTCTGATCATTTACGGTATGCAGCGACTTTTCCTCGTTCTCCTATTAATTTTTGGCCTCTTTCAGTCCGGGTACGGACAAGCTACCTGCGAGAACATCGGCTTCGAGAATGGTGATCTTCGTGGCTGGACGCTTACCAATGGCTCGGTAACCGACATCAGCCAGCAGACTGTCTTCCAAGACGAAACACCCGGTACTTTCGAGAATGGTCATCTGCTCACCCGGCTGGCTGATGGCAACGATCCCCGAATTCCGGCCATCCCTATGGTGGCGCCGGGCAGCAACTACTCCATCCGCATCGGTAATGTGACGCGCGGCAGCCGCTTCGACCGCATCAAAACCTCTTTCGTGGTGACACCCGACAATGTGTTGTTGCAATACAAGTTTGCCGTAATCCTGCAATTTCCCAACCACCAGCCGTGGCAGCAACCTGGCTTCAGCATTCGCGTCACCAACCAGGACAACACCACGCTGGCCTGTAATTTCTACGAAGTGACCGCAGCGGCCAGCATCGACGGCTTTCAGGTACAGGGCGACATCCGCTACCGCAACTGGACTACCGGAGCCATCGACTTGCGGAATTATATCGGGCAGAAAATCAATATCGAGGTGACCGTCAACGGCTGCACCGAGCGGCGGCATTTCGGCTATGCCTACTTCGACGCTCAGTGCGTGAAGGCCGAAATCGCTCAGGCACCCTACTGCCCTGCCTACGACCCGACGATCACGCTGAAAGCTCCCGAAGGCTTCGCGGCTTACCGCTGGAGCAACGGAGCCACCAGCCCGAATGTGGCCGTGGCCCCGAAACAAGGCGAAAAATATTAGGTAAAAGTCAAGCCCTTTTCCAGTTTAGCCGACGATTGTGAGTTTCAGTTCGATCATACTGTGGACTTTGCTTTACCCGGCCAGCCGACCCGGGAGACCAAGAACATTTGCGAGGGCGACGGCTATACGATTGGCGACTCGACCTACCGTCGTGCAGGTACTTATCTCACCCGCATCCGACGCGGCCCCGATGTTTGTGATAGTGTAGTGGTGACCACATTAAGCGTAACGCCACTGGCCCGTACTGTGCAAAATAAAGTGATTTGCGAGGGAGAAAAACTCATGGTGGGCTCCGAAGTGCTGACCGCCACGGGTACTTACGAAACCCGTATTGCCCGAAAACTACCCCTCTGCGACAGCATCGTAACTACCCGGCTGGAAGTACGCCAACTCGCCCTCGCCGTCACGCCTGATACCTATCTCCGTCCGCAGGATAGCACCCGACTCAGTGTAGAAGCCCTGCCCGGCGGTAACTACCGCTACGACTGGCAGAGTCCGGCTGGCCTCGCCTGCGCTAATTGCGCGGCGACCTGGGCCAAGCCCCCGGAAACAACGCGCTATAACGTCACGGTGACCGACCAGGAATACAATTGCACGGCTACGGCCTCGGTGCTGTTGTCGGTAGGATTGTGTACCATATTTGCACCCAGCGCCTTTTCGCCCAATGGCGACGGCTACAATGATGTTTTCTTTCTGGAAGGCTCGACCTGCGTGGAGCGCATCGACGAAATGATCATCTACGATCGCTGGGGTGAGGTCATCTGCCGCCGCGAAAATTTCCAGCCTTCCGAACCCGACTACGGCTGGGATGGCATGTACCGCGGCGCGAAGGCGGAACCCGGTCTGTATCCCTACCGGATTACGGTGGCCTTCCGAACCGGAACCGTTTTTCAGCAGCGCGGTGTGGTGACACTGATTCGGTGACAAAAGTATTGAGTTCAATCTGCTGAATTTCTCTCGGGGAAGTAGCCTCAGGCAGAATTATTTTGGACGGGTGATTATTACGTTTTTCACCATACCACCTTTCCCTATGAACGAGCCCAAGTCAACCGATCCGGTACCATCGTATCCCGTACCAACCTACAGTACCTACCAGGTACCTGACGGACCTAAGGTACCCACTTCGCCGCCCTATTCGCCTCCGGCTGAGGTACCTGCGGCTACTGATAAGCCCATCGAACTGGAAACCTGGAAGTCGGATGCCGACCGGAAATCAGCCGGGGTACCTACGCCGCTGCCCGCGGATGAGCGGGTGGGTTACGCGCTGGTGGGGCTGGGGCACCTCACGCTGGAGGAAATTCTGCCCGCCCTGAGTACCTGCCGAAAGTCAAAACCCGTGGCGCTGGTGAGTGGCAATCCGAGCAAACTACAAAAGGTAGCCCGGCAGTACGGCATCAAATCCGAAAACTGCTACAGCTACGAAACCTACGACCAACTGAAAGACAACGCGGAGGTACAGGTTATCTACATCGTGCTGCCCAACTCCATGCACGCCGAATTCACGATTCGCGGGGCCAGGGCCGGGAAGCATATCTTGTGCGAAAAACCCATGGCCAATTCCGTGGCCGAGTGCCAGGCCATGATCGATGCCTGCCAGCAAGCCAACCGCAAACTCATGATCGCCTACCGGATTCAGTACGAGCCCTACAACCGCTACGTGCGCGAGCAGGTGCAGAAGCAGGAATTTGGCAAGCCCAAGTTTGTGGACGCTTACAACTGTCAATCGTCGGCCAACCCCCGGCATTGGCGGCATATCAAGGCACTGGCAGGCGGCGGTGCGCTGCCTGATATCGGCCTTTACTGCCTCAATACCACCCGTTTTATTCTGGGTGAAGAACCGGTCGAGGTATCGGCCTACGTGCACAGCGATCCTGACAATCCGCTGTTCCGTGAAGTGGAGGAGGTATGTACATGGCAAATGAAATTCCCCAGCGGCGTCATGGCCCAGTGCGCTACCCACTACAATGTGCACGAAGCGCGGCAATACCGCGTCATGACCGAGCGCGGCGGATATGAACTGGCCCAGGCCTACGCGTATTCGGGACAAAAACTCACCACCTCGCAGGCTGACGGAGCGATAGTCCGGCAGGAGCAGGTGAATATTACGCCCAAAAATCAGTTCGCCACGGAAATGGATGTGTTCTCAGCTTGCATTCTCGAAGACAAAGTACCTTACTCCGGTGGCGAAGAAGGGTTGCAGGATCAGCGGATCATGGAAGCAATCTATCAGTCCGCACGGGAACGTCGGCCTGTTCCTCTGCCCATTATTGAGAAAAAGGATGCATTTCGGGGGCCGGAGCCGGAGTTGTAGGAAAGTACCTTGGGCCAGGCTATCAAAGAAGATGAATACTCCTTATTATATAAATAGTTCGCTTAGGGCATTTTATGTACTGTCGTGAGCATTTTTATTTCGCAATATTTTCACGATCCGGTTGTATACGATTTCCGTCAAATTCCAGGTGTACCCGCCACTGGTACTGGCAAACAGTACAACGACTGCATCCATGTCTTTGTGATACCGGGCAATACTGGAGTAGCCGGGCAATAATCCCGTATGTTCATATACGTAGATAGATGAATAGATAGCTTGTTCGTTATCATTCAGCAAAGAGCCATCGTTCAATGCCCGTAAGAATATCCCCACATCCTTCGCTGTCGCTACCATGGAGCCGGCAGGACTTATAAAATCATTTTGCTTTAGGTCGGCATGGTACCCTACGTCGTACCCGCTCATGACATCGGCTGTATCCACTTCACTCAGCAAACTGTACGTATCGTCTAGCCCTAGCGGCATCAAAATTTCCTTCCTGATATATTGGTGATGGCTATATCCCAAGGTCTTATCCAGGATTTCACCGATCAACAGATAATTCGTATTGGAATAACTGTATTTTTTATCGGGCTCAAAGTCAGCGGGTTTATCCAGCACCAATGCAAGATTTTCTCTATTGCCTTTTGGGGGAGCTTCCCAGTAGTGTGGAGTATCGGTATAATTGGGGATGCCGCTTCTGTGCTGCACCAGCATTTTCAGGGTAATTTTATCGGCATTTTCAATTCGTCCTGCCAGTTCCGGAAGGTACTCAGCGAGGGTTTTATCCAACGACAATTGTTGGTCATTCACCAGCTTGGCGACCGCAACAGCTACATACAACTTGCTGATACTGGCAATCTTGAATAATGAATGAGGGTCGGCCGGTACTTTATTCTCCCTGTTTTTCCAGCCACCCGCGTACAAAGCGGGTTCATGACCTGCCTGGTCCACATAAACAATCACTCCATCTAAGCCAAGGTCAACGGCCTCATTCACCTGTTCCTGAACCGAATCAGGGAGTGGCGTTATCCAGGCTTTTAGTACAATCCATGGTACGAAGAATAGGGAAATCAGGGTTCCCAAGGCCAACGAAATTTGAACAACCCGTTTGGTTTGTGGCTTGGTCATGAGGTTTCAGGAAGATTTACTTGTCTGCAACGGCTCGTGCTCTCTGAATAGAATAAACGAAGACCGTTGCATTTGTCCATTCCCAATATATCACTAACTGCGGGTTATGTCAAATATTGGGAATGAATTAAGTAGGGTGCTTGCCTGGCTTAAATCCTCACTTCCTGGCTCCTTTAACAGGGTAGGCTTTAATCAACGCCTGCGCCTCTTTGGCCGTTATCTTTGATACCGTCCCGTGCCGCGCTTCCGAAGGGAAATCGACGTCCTCAACTACCGTCCAGTGAATGAGGTCCGGGGAGTAGGAGGCTCCGAAGCGGTTGGTCATGCAATAGTCATAGAGCAATAGCCAACCCGGTTTGAGGGGATCAGTCATGACGGTGGGACCTTCGGTAATTACGGGAACGATCTGCCCGGTGTTCATGGGGCCCTCTATAATGCTGTACGGTCCTTCGAGATTTTTGGAGGTAGCTACCCGGATAGCCCTGCGTTCTCCGGTTTTGGCGCCGAATTCTTCTTCCTTATGATAAAGGTAGTAAGTACCGTCGCGTTCCAGCAAAGTACCGTCGATTACGGAGTAGGGGGGAGCAAAGAGTACTTTGGCCGGAGTGAAAGTCTTCCAATCGCGGGTTTTACAGTACCATAGCCGGCTTTCCTTCCAGCCCGCGTCTTTGTATGAAGAAGACCACACGAGGGTATACTCGCCGGTTTTACCCTCATAAAACCATTCGGGTGCCCAGATATTCCGAGCCAGAGCGCCGGATTCGTTTCGGGCGTCTTTCATCAAGGGTAAAGTACCTTCCACCTGCCAATGGATCAGGTCTTTGGAGGTAGCATAGAGACAACTCGGCCCTACCTGTTCGCGGTCGCTACGTCGGCCACCACCGGTAGCCAGTAAATGCCACAGTCCACCCGGACCGCGCCGCACGTACGGATCACGCATCTGCTGTTCCCACAGGGGTTTATTGTCGTTGAGCGGAGTCCAGTGGCGGCCGTCGGTCGATAAGGCGATGTGGAGTTTTTCTTCCTGCATCGGGTCGGGTAGCGGTACTTCCACGGTATTGCCATTGGCGTCGATCTCGATCCGGGTCGGGTACCGCTGACGGAAGTACGTCATCATCCAGACGTCTTTCCCTTTTTCAATTTTTAACGGTTTGTTGGCCACTGTTTCTTGGGCAGGTTGCGCCCATACGGCTGTGAAAGTAAGGGCCAGGAGAATATATAAGGTGTGTTTCATTATTTTGGATGTGGTAGTTTTACGTTCTGATTTTTTCGTTACAGTATTGTCTCTCTAAGGTAGTTTAATGCAAATCAGTAGCCAGTACTACCAAAGCTTGCGTCTTCTCACGCCTTACCGAATGCCACTATTAGTATCTCAATATCAAGTACCCTAAATTCCAAGCCGATCAGTATCCCAACCCAGCTCCAAACTTAAATAGGGCATACCCATCTGGCTCCTGATTACCCGGTACATCGGACTTGTTATCGGCCACGACCTGCTCGGAGGATGGAATGGCAAACGGCAGTCGGCCCGTTGGGTTGTAGGCACCGCTGACCATGTCCAGCAAAGCCTCCGCCGTCGTCCCGAAGGTGGCCATGATGGTTTTGGCGTTGCCTTCAATTTCGTCGAGTACCCAGGGGCTGGAAAAATTGATGGCCACGATTGTCGGCTTTCCCTGCATGCTCTGGTTGATATGGGCCATGTCGATGCGATTTTTCGAGAGCTGAAGCGCAATGGGTTTTTCCGCGGAATTGAACAGCCCGCCCGCATTCGGAATGAGCCAAAGTAGTACCACATCCGCAGCTTCGCGGGTGGAAACCAGCTCGATAGCACTGTTGGGCGAGGCCTGGGAATAGACTGATACGGGATTGCCGCCCCGGCCATTGTCGTAGTAGGTCTCAAAATAAACTTTCGTTTTGGCAGCCAGCGGCAGGCGCTTGTCATCGTTGCGCAGCAGGACGATCGACTTCCGGTGGGCCAGGTCGGCTTTCTGCTGAAACTGCGCATTGCCGACGATCTGATCCGCCTTATCGGCATCCACGTAGGGATTTTCAAACAGACCTAGTTCAAACTTCTCGGTCAGCAAGCGGCTGACGGACTCGTTTATACGCGCTTCGGATACCAGTCCTTTCTTGACCGTTTCCAGTAATATCACCGGGTCGGCCGTTCCGGAAAAAATATCCACCCCCGCTTCCAGGGCTTTCTGGTACCGCTGTTGCAGCGTCAGGTTTTCGACACCCCACGGCATCATTTCGATGGGGCCGGTATCGGAGTTGACGATACCCTTGAAACCTAGTTTTTTTCGTAACAGATCCTGAATGATGGCTTTGTTGTAGGAGAAACCAACCGCCTCGAATTCGTCGCCTTTGGGGGCCGAGTAGTAGGGCATGATGGCCGAAGTACCCGCCTCGATAGCCGCTTTGAAAGGTTTGAGATGGTACTCGAACATGCCACCTGGGTAGTGCGCAAATTTCCCCCAGTCAAAGTGCGAGTCCAGTCCATTCAACTGGGGGCCACCGCCGGGAAAATGTTTGGTTGTCATGGCTACCGACGTGGAGTTCAGCTGATTTCCCTGAAAACCGAGAACAATTTCCCGGATCATGTTAGCGGCCAGATCGGCGTCATCGCCAAAAGTACCTTCGACGCGCTGCCAGCGCGGCTCAGTGGCCAAATCAGCCATGTACATGTAGCCTTTGCGCAGCCCGACTGCCGTCCATTCCTGCCGGGCGATGTTGGCAAAATCGCGGGTCAGCTGCAAGTCGTTCATCGCGGCCAGCCCCAGTTCACCGGGCCATTTGGAGAAGGTAGTGGTGCCCATGCTCAGTCCGATGGCCGCGTCGATGGTAATGTGATTCCGTGGGTTTGAGGCGACTACAGCAGGAATGCCCAACCGCGACGTTTCGCAAAGGGCCTGCAGGTTATTGGCCCACTCGGCAATGAGGCGGGCGGACGGATTGGCTCTCAGGATAAAATGGCGCAACTGATAGTCCATCACTCCTTTGGTGGTACCAACGGACGACATCATCGGAATGGGCAAGGGCTTGCGGGTGAATATATTGATGGGCAGAACCTGATCTTCCTCATTAAAACCGCTTGTAATCTCGGTCTTGGGCGCATTGGGCTGAAAACCATTGTCCCCGGCCATCCGCGTCGTGCTGATGAGCATGAATCCCACTTTCTCTTCCAGCGTCATCTGACCTACCAGATCCCGCACCCGCGATTCCACGGGCAAACGCCAGTCTTCGTAAGGATCGAGTTTGCCGTTTTTGTTCAGGTCCTTAAAGGTGAGTCTGCCCACCATCAACGGCTTGACGGAGCGATTGCCCAACGTAGGTTGCGTCGTATTTTGAGCCAGGGAAACCGATACAAAAAATAGCCCTCCCAACAGAGAAAAGCACGACTTGAACGAGAGAGATAAGTGTTTCATCGGAATGGAGAATTATTTCTTTTTGGGTGAAAGAACTACAATAGAAAGGACGAAAAATGTACTATCTGCAACCTACGCTACAAGTGCTACGTACACCAATATGCTCAAAAGCAGTCCAGTACCCAATCGGATTAAATCGTTGACTTGGCGTTTTTTGAGTAATAGCAACAACAAGTTGGTACTCCAGTACTCAAAATATGATCAGCGTGGCCGATGACCCCGCCCGCCGGGGCGAGAGCGGATAGCCCCGTGACGAGGGCGTATCCAGCGAGGTAAGTACTTACGAAAGGCATGTTTATCTCAGAAAAAAGGAGTGTTAAAATTTTAAATGAAGGAACCTGTGGCTCAGGACAACTCTTCTTTAAAAAAATCGATGGTACGCTTCCAGGCCAGCTCGGCGGCGGCTTTGTCATAGCGGGGCGTGGTGTCGTTGTGGAAACCGTGGTTGGCCCCGGCGTACATGTAGGCGGTGTATTCCTTATTATTTTTCTTCAATGCTTCCTCGTAGGCGGGCCAGCCTTCGTTCACCCGCGTGTCAAGTTCGGCGTATTGCAGCATGAGGGGTGCCTGAATTTTGGGCACATCTTCCAGCGGCGGTTGCCCACCGTAGAAAGGTACCGAGGCCGCCAAATCCGGCAGGCGTACGGCCATGAGGTTAGCGATGCCGCCTCCAAAGCAGAATCCCACCACGCCGACTTTGCCGTTGCAGTCTTTGCTGTTTTTCAGGTAGTCGTAAGCGGCAATGAAATCTTCCAGCATTTCGTCGCGGTTGCGTTTGCTCTGCATCGTGCGACCCTCGTCGTCGTTGCCGGGATAACCACCGAGCGGAGTGAGGGCATCGGGCGCAATGGAAATAAATCCGGCCAGCGCCACCCGCCGGCCCACGTCCTCGATGTAGGGGTTCAGCCCCCGGTTTTCGTGAACTACCACCACCCCGCCGACGGGTTTAGTCATTCCCGCGGGCTTCGACAACAAAGCCTTTATCTTGCCGCCACCTTTGGGTGATGGATAGGTGATGTATTCTGATTCCAGGCGGGCATCATCCGGTTTTACCTGAATGTTGTTCTGGTAGTCAGGCATGAGAAAACTCATGAGCGAAGCTACCGTGATGCCGCCTACGGCGTAGGCCGACAGTTTTTGGGCAAATTCCCGCCGGTCGAGGCGGTCGTGGGCGTAGTCGTCGTAGAGGTCGAATACTTCCTGCTTGATATCTTCTTTTCTGATGCTGTTCATGATTCTCGGATGAAAAGGTTTGAATAGTGTATGCAATAATAGCCAAATTCTACGGCACTTAGTTATGAAGTACTTCGCGCCAGGTTTATTATCTGGCCCGTTGGCACTTATGATCGATTTCCGGGCTGGTTTATTGCAGAACACCGCAGAGTACTTTGAACTCCGTAGACCAGCCCTTTCCAATTATAATGTAAATCCCTAATATCGATCAATAGATCAATTTTATCGGTGAATGAAAAACATGATGCTTATCATAAATTTATTACGATAAGGGCTGCAACATCCGCTGTCTTTGCTTCGTACTTTAGGGCAGCAATCCACCTTTTTTATTGGAAAATGAACCGACTGGAATTTTTGAAAACTGTGGGTTTCCGAGGACCCGCCCTGATGGCGCTGCTAACTTCCTGCGTGAGTCAGGAAGATACCGTGATCGAAGCCCTGAGCCTGCAAAATGAAACCGAAACGGCTGTCGTTACGCCTACCCCCGGGAATGACACATCCGGTTTGACTGCGACGACGGGGAATGTAAAACTGAATATCGCCTCTGCCATCAGTACCGCAGAGCTGAACGCCATCAAGAATCCCAAACTGAAAATCGATCTGACGCAATCGGCCAATGCCGCTCTGCTGAAAGCGGGTGGCTACCTGCGGCAGAGCGGTATCGTGGTGGCGCAGACTTCCACCGGCACACTGGTGGCCGCCACCCAAACCTGCACCCACGAACCAAAGAATCAGGTCATTTTCAATAAAACCGAGTTTTACTGCACTGCCCATGGCGCGCGTTACAGCACGACGGGGAGCCGGCTAAACACCCTGGGCCGCACCAATCTGACGGTCTATCAAGTGGCTACGGACGGGAACACGGTGGTAGTTTATTGAAAGTACTAACAGGTTTTTCAATCGACCTTTATTTATTTCGTCTCAAATCTAACAGCTAAAAATGAAAGCCATCATCGCTTCCCTATTCCTTTTGCTGGCTGCACCAACGGCCGAATGGAAACTCGACTTTGCCGCCGCTAAGGCCGAAGCAGTTGCGAAACACAAAATGATTTTGCTCAATTTTTCGGGCTCCGACTGGTGCGGGCCTTGCATTAAGCTAAAAAAGGAGGTATTTGAATCTTCGGAATTCGAGACGTACGCTGCCCAAAACCTAGTGTTGCTGCGGGCCGACTTTCCCCGGCAAAAGAAGAATCAACTACCCAAGGAACAGGTGGCTTTGAATGAGGCTCTGGCTGAGCGCTACAACCAGAAAGGCGCATTTCCGCTCACGGTTTTGCTGGATGAAAACGGTAAAGTCATGCGGGAATGGGAAGGCTTCCAGCCATCGGTGTCGGCCTTTATTGCCGAAATTGCGAAAGCAAGTGGTAACCAATAAAAACAAAGCTCAGATTTACAAGCGCGTGGAGCGCCTCATGGGCAATCGCTTTGAACTGGGGGTAGTTGCGGACGATGAAGCGTGGGCCAACGCTCGTATCGATGAAGGTGTTGCCGAAATCCGGCGGATCGAGCGGCTGCTGACGACGTTTAGGAATGACAGTCAGACGCAGCAAATCAATTATTATGCGGGCATCCGGCCCGTGGCCGTGGATCGGGAAGTGTTTGCACTCATCGCCCGCGCCCAGCGCCTTTCGGAACTCACGCAGGGGGCATTCGATCTTTCTTACGGCTCCATCGACAAGTCGCTCTGGAATTTTGACCAAAATATGACCGCCCTGCCTTCACCGGAGGTGGCGAAAAAAATGGTGCGGCTGATTAACTACCGGAATATCATTTTGGATGAAAAAAAGCTGACTGTTTTTCTGGCTGAAAAAGGGATGCGGATCGGTTTTGGGGGAATCGGCAAGGGTTACGGGGCCGAAATGGCCAAGCGAATTATGCGGCAAAATGGCGTGGCGAGCGGCGTGGTGAATGCTTCGGGCGACCTCACCACCTGGGGGCGCCGCCCCGATGGCAGCGACTGGACGATCGGCCTGGCCGATCCCGATGCGAAAGATCAGCCGTTTTCGTACCTAACCATCATCGACATGGCCGTGGCCACCTCGGGCGACTACGAGAAATTCGTTATGATTGACGGCCGGAGGTATTCGCATACTATAAATCCCAAAACCGGGCTACCCGTGACGGGCTTGCGTAGCGTGACGATCATCTCGCCCAACGCCGAACTCTCCGATGCTCTTGCTACGCCCGTGTATGTGATGGGACCACGGGTAGGGCTGAATTTGATCGATCAGATAAAAGGCGTGGCCTGCGTCATTATCGACGAGCAAAACCAGGTTTTTTGTTCCAGGAATATTCGTGTAGGGTAATATGCTTTACCAATGATAAGAACGCACCTTTTGAAACATTATAATTCATGAATGCAAAGCGATTGACGAAGGTACTTTTACTCGTTTCCGTGCTGGCGGGAGTTTCCTCTTGCGTCACGGTGAAAGAGTACCAAAAAAACAAGATCAACGACTCGGAAATGGATCTGGCGGCCCGCAAGTCGGAGAAATTCGAACAAGGTTTTTACCTCTATCGGGAAGGCGCCTCCGGAGCCAACGGCGGCAAAAGTGGCGGAGGCTGCGGCTGCAACTAGAAAGGGACGTTAGCCGCTGGATAAATAGATAAGTTCAACGGCGGATAATGTCAATTCAATCCACTATTGTCTTCGACAAAAACTTATGAAGAAAATAATTCTTAGCGTCGCCGCTTTACTGTTTCAATTGAGCACGGCTTCCGCGCAAGTCCGCGATAGTACGGCAGCCGATTTTGAGGCGCGTAAGTTGAAAATATCGGAGATTAATCTGGTGTCGAGCTATTATAATCAGGATGGCAACAATTCGGCCATCACGGGTGGTATCGGCACCGAAAAGCTTTGGGATGTTGCGAATTCTTTTGAATTAAAATTGACGAAAACCGACCGCCGGCAGCGCGTCCATACTATTTCCGGTGAGTTCAATATCGACTACTATTCGTCGGCTTCGCAGGACAACATTGACCCGCTGACCATTTCCGGCCCTTCGCGTTCCGACACGCACGTTTATCCGGCCCTTTCCTGGAATATCAAAGATGACCGCAGCCGCACGAGCCGGGGCGTGAGTGCATCCTACTCTACCGAATATGACTATACGTCGTACGGTTTGAACCTCAGTTTTGCTAAGTTATCCAAAGACAATAACCGTGAACTGACTTTGAAAGCCGGGGTTTTTCTGGATACCTACCTGGCCATTCTGCCTTCGGAGTTACGACCGAACGGGTATAGTTCAGGGGCGGAGGGAGACCAGTCAAATCTGTACCATAAACCCAGAAATACGTACAACGGATCGCTCTCCGTGTCGCAGATCGTCAACAAGCAACTACAACTGCTATTCATCGTCGAGCCAACTTATCAGGAAGGTTTGCTAAGTACCCCTTTTCACCGCGATTACTTTACCGACGGCTCAGAAAGGGTGGAGAAACTACCGGGAAGTCGTTTGAAGATCCCCGTCGGGCTTCGGGGCAGCTACTTTGCGGGCGACCGGACGGTGATCCGGGCATTCTACCGTTTCTACGCCGACGACTGGGGCATGAATGCGCATACCTTTTCGCTGGAAGTACCCTATAAAATCACCCCCTTCGTTTCGATAAGCCCGTTCTACCGGTTCAATAGCCAAACGGCGGTCCGGTACTTTGCCCCCTACGCGCAGCACGCGCCCGGTGCCGAATTTTATACCAGCGATTATGATCTTTCATCGTTTCGGAGCCACTTCGGCGGTCTGGGTATACGGTTAGCTCCGCCGGGCGGGATTATGGGTATTCGTCACTTCGCCTCGCTGGAACTTCGCTACGGCCACTACTACCGCACTGCGGGTACGGGCATGAATGCCAATATGGTAACACTGGCCATGAAGCTGAAATGAAGAGTGTTCTCGTGGAACGGTCAATTTCTAATGTCGCCGATCACGAAGCATCAAACGGGTTAACAATGACTAACCCGTCGATACCAATAAAATCTTGGGTATTATTTGTGACGAGCGTAAGGCTATGGACAAGGGCGGTGGCAGCGATGATGGCATTACCCAGTTTGATCTTGCGCTGACGACGAACAATGATGGCCTTCTGGGCAATGGCGCTGTCTAATGGCAGTACATTTGTATCAGCCACCAGTTCTTCCATCCTTAGTTGGTCGTCTGAAGAAGAAAAGCCAAATCCTAGTACTTCAATTTCGGTAACGACGGAAATTAACGTGTTTTCGGCGGTCGCCTCTGAGAGGAAGTCGAGCACAGCGGGGTTTGATATACCTTTCTCTAAGTAGATCAGTACATTGCTGTCTAGTAAGTATCCTCGGATGTCCACTCGTTTCGGGTTTGGGCGATGTGTGTTTCGAAGGCCTCAACATCCAGGTGCGGTATTGCGCCATTGTGTTTGGTGACGAAAGGTGACCGTTTGGCGGCGGGCGGCGTGGCGTCGGCGGGTTGGGGTTCGTCATCCACGCGGACCGCCTCCACGAAATCGAGTGATTTCAGGATTTCCAGCAGGTAAGGCATTTTCTGGCGGCTGCTAAGTTCTATGTGAACAGTCATGGCATTTTTTGAAGATGATCAAAGACAAATATACGCAACATAAAGCCATCGGGCGAATGATGCCGACATGATTAAGCTGGCGGTGAAGCTGAAATGATTTTCAGATGCAATTCTTGTAAACCAATCCGGGAAAGATATTCTTTTTCAGACATTTGTAGAACGTTCTACAACCTTTCGGCAACAAACGGGGTCTGGCTTGTCAAATAACTTATTTTCAGCCCCAAAACAATCTACCCCTATGCGCCAAATCTTCTTACTCTTATTATTGGTCGCTTTTCCCTGTAAAGCGACTTGGGCCCAGACCCTCCACCCGGAGAAGCGTTTCCAAGTGGGGCTAATCGGCGGAAAGACTATCATTGGTTCCTACCAGAGGGATGCTCCGTGGGAAGGAGTAGGCGGAGGGTTCGTGGGAGCAGATATTAGCTATGCTTTCGCCAAGGAAAACCCAAACTTTACGGTTCGCCTGCAGCCTAATTTCGAGAGCTTTCGGTATCTGACTCCAAGTGAACCCATCGGTTTTGGTGAAGTAAGTTATCAAATCACTCTTAACTCACTGAATCTCCCTATTCTGATTCAATTTGCGGTGCCCGCTGGAAAGTGGGTTAGTCCTTTTGTGGAAATTGGAGGCAATCATGGTTCTAGGATAAAAAGTTATAGCGAATCTAGGATAGTGCGTTGTGGAATTGCTGGTTGTAATGAATCATTCTACGAAGGCGATATTGAAATTAAGAATCAAAAAAATAATATTAGCTTGTTGGCAGGCATCGGGGCGGAATTTCATTGGGGAGTCGTCAGGATTCCCCTAAGTATTCGTATGAGCCGGGGGCTGAGCAAATACAGCTTGCAAGGAGAGACCCAACCAGATAACAGTTTTTCACTTGTTGACTTGAAAAACAAAACCCTTCAAGTGGTAGCCGGAATCACTTTATAAAACAAAAGCCCCACCAAGACGGCTACCGTCGTGGTGGGGCTTTTGGAAAGTACCTCGTGTTTAGTTGTTCTCTCCGCCACCCAGCACATCGTCGTTCTTCACGCCGCGTGTCCGTTTTTTCTCTACCAGAGCCATTTTACCAATCTTATAGCTGAAGGTCACTTTTACATTCTGGTTGTAGATGTTATTGATACTTACCTGGTTGAAGAGAGGAGAATTTAAAGTACTTACCATTCTCATGCCGCCGAAGAAATTGTCGGCGGCCAGGCCGATGCTGCCTTTCTTGTTGGGAAAATCCTTGCGAACGCCCAGCGAGTACATCCCCATGCCGCGTTGCGAACCCTGCAACTGCACCCGGTTGCCCCGGAAGCCGCCGAAAGCCTGAATGCCCCAGCCGTTCGGCAGTTGTAGCTGCGACTGCATCCGGCCACCGATCACGAAGCCCGAATTACTCACCGTTTCCGATACGCCCGTCAGACCGACCTGCATGCCTTCGAGATAGTTGTAGTAAAAGTCCACGCCGCCATTGAGTGTCCATTTGGAGGTAATGTAGAAGTTGCCGAACACGTTGGCTCCCACCGTCTGTTCCCGGCCAATATTTTGGTAGGTTGTCACTACTGCGCCGATCAGCGAATCCGAAGGGGTAGTAATGCGGGTGATGGCGTTACTGGTTGAGCGGCTGAAAAGCGACATGTTCAAATACGTTTTCTTGATCGAAGTACTCAGGCTCAATTCCACATTATCGGTCAGCTCGGGTCTTAGGCTGGGGTTACCGATATTGATATTCTGCAGGTTGGCAAGGTTGAAGTTAGGGTTCAATTGCTGCAGGCCGGGACGCTGAATGCGCTTGTTGTAGGCCAGTTTTAGCGTAGAAGCCTTACCTATGGCTTTGGAAATATTGACGCTCGGCACCAGGTTGGAGTAGGCCGGAATCTTGATTTCACTATTCTGGTCGTTAGCATCAATCATCGTGTGTTCAAAGCGCGAGCCCAGCTTGAATGTGTACTTATTGGCCGTGGCGAAAGTGTAGGAAAGGTAACCCGCCCCGATGTTTTGGTTGTAGTTCAGCAATCCGGCAGGGTTGCGGGCATCGGTGGAAAATACGCCCGTCGGCCCGGCGAGCTGGTATTCGAAGTCGCTGTTTACTTCCCGAAAAATTCCCTTTACGCCGAATTCAATCTGCTGCGTTTTACCGATGGGTTGCATGTAGTCTGTCTGGAGCGTAATCTCCTTATTGACATTGCCATTCAGGTTTTTTTGCCGTCCGGTGAGTTCCTGCGACGAGCTAAGGAGGTCAGCGTTGAAGTTATTGGTCAGGTTGCTCACACTGTATAGCGTCGAAACCGACCACTCCTGGCCGGGCTTAAAGATGCGAACGTAGTCGAGGTTCATGTCCACTGAGTTGGAAAAATCCCGGCTATCGACGTTACGATATTTGGTAGAAGTAAGCGCGCCATTGGTAAAAATATTAGTGGTATAATCCTGATCACGGGCGAAATTGCGGGTACCGAAGTTGACGCCCGCCGCCAGGTACTGTTTTTGGCCCAGATCATAATCAAAACCAATATTATACCGTCCGAACAAGCCGTTATCAAAAGCGTCGGCACTTTGTTTGGTCAGGATTTTATCGCCGTTCTGAACGGTGTTCTGATCCAGGGTCACCAAGGCTTTGTTGTAAAAGGCCCGACCGTGGCCACCCAGCGTGACGCCCAGTTTGCCGGTACGTAGACTGCCGTTCAGACCTAAATTAGAGCCACGCAAACCAACTCCCGTGTCCAGACTGAGGGTCAGCCCTTTAATGGTTGATTTTTTGGTGATAATGTTGATGATACCGCCCGTACCTTCCGCGTCGTACTTGGCCGAGGGCGAAGTGATTACCTCCACGGATTGGATGAGGTCGGCCGGAATCATTTTCAACGCATCGGCAATGCTGCTGGCGATGATGGTAGATGGTTTGTTATTAATCAAAACCCGAATATTGGACGTGCCACGAAGCTGAACGTTGCCATCAAAATCTACCGACAGCATGGGTACTTTCCGCAGCACATCGGCCGCATCGCCGCCCTTCGAAGTCAGGTCTTTTTCGGCGTTATAAACCAGGCGGTCCACTTTTTCTTCAATCAGCGATTTCTCGCCCGTTACCGTTACAGCGTCCAGCATGACGGTGTTGATGGACATTTTTATTACGCCCAGGTCGATGTCCTTGCCTTTTTCTATCTTGATCCCGTCAATCGTTTTGGGCGAGTAGCCAATAAAACGGAATACCAAAGTGTATTCGCCCTCAGCTACTTTGGTGAGCGAGAACTTGCCTTTGTCATCGGCAATGGTACCATCTACGGGCTTTTGCGTGGCCTTGTCGAGAAGGGCGACCGTGGCATATTCTACGGCCTGAGTCATGGCCGAGTCCACAACATAGCCGCTGATTTTGGAATTGCCTTTGGCGGTGGGCATTTCGAAGCCGGGTGCAGTTTCGGTGCGCGGGCGGCCGTTGCCATCGCCCTGCGGACGACCGCCGCCGGGAGGGCCAAACTGTGCCTGGGCTGCAGAAGTACCCAAAGCCAGGATGATAAGGAGGGATAGTAGATTTTTCTTGGTTTGCATATTATAGAGGTGAATGCGTATGTATTATTCGTGATTACGGCACAAATGAAGATCGAATAAACGAGACTATTTCAGGAAATAGACGCATTTAATAAACAACTCGACCAAATGCTCTGGAAACCAGATAAACCGGGTTTAAGGTACTTATGGAGCAAAATGCGGAATTCATCGGATGAAAAGGCTGAACGGTCGAAAAAAAATGGGTTATAGACCAGACTACTCGTTAAAAGCCAATTCTTTGCCTCGATTAAAAACTGCCGATGCAAAATTTCAACCCATACAGTCGTAGCTTGCGAAGCAATAACTGCCGTCGAGCGTGATAAGGTGTAGTTCGGGGAAAGCTTCTCCGTTTGGTAGAGTTATCGGAGAATAGTTGATATAAAATGCTGATCCGGTACTTTGCCTAAGGTATATTTTAACTTAAATTTACTTTTAAAATCTATGAGATACAGTTTTTCCAATCAACTACCTATAATGAAACATTTCGGCATCTGTCTGGCAACGGCCCTGATTCTATTCACTTCCTGTTTAAGTTCAGCCCAAACGATCAACTCCGCTGCGAAAGCCCGCCGCCTGGAAGTACTTTTCCTGGGTGACAACGGCCACCACCGACCTATTGATTTTGTTCCGGTACTTATGGAATCGATGGGTAGCAAAGGAATTAATTTTACGTATACAGACAAGATAACCGACCTTAACCCAAAGACACTGGGCAAGTACGACGCCCTGATGCTTTTTGCCAACTGGGACAGCATCGCGCCAGCCCAGGCCAACGCCCTGCTGGATTTTGTGGCGAGCGGTAAGGGATTTCTGCCTATTCACTGCGCATCCTATTGTTTCAGAAACAATGCCGAGGTAGTTAAGCTCATTGGCGGACAGTTCTGGCGGCATACGATGGATACTATTCAGCCCGTCTGGGCCAAGCCTGACCATCCGGTGTTGGCGGGTCTGAAGCCTTTCAAAACCTGGGATGAAACCTACCTGCACGAAAAATTGCAACCCGACAACATCGTTCTGACCGAGCGAATCATCCAGCCCGATCAGGCCAAAGACAAGCCCGGCGTGTCCAAAGAACCCTACACCTGGGTACGAACGCACGGCAAAGGCCGCGTGTTCTACACCGCTTACGGTCACGATGAGCGTACCTGGGAAAATCCTGATTTCCAAAAACTACTTGAAAACGGTATCCGCTGGGCCGTGAGCGATGAAGCCCGGGCTTCCCTCGCTGCATTGAATCCCAAAAAGCTCGAATACCGCGAGGCAAAACTACCTAACTACGAGCAGCGGCCCGGCCCGCAGCTTCAGCAACTACCCCTCTCGCCCGAAGAGTCAGTGAAGCATATCCAGATTCCGGTGGACTTTACGCTGGACGTATTCGCCCATGAGCCGGATGTGATGCACCCCATCGCCATGACCTGGGATGAGAAAGGCAGATTGTTCGTGCTGATTACCAAAGACTACCCCAACGAGCGCAAAGCCAGCGGCGGCAGCGACTACATTTTGATATGTGAAGACACGAATAAAGATGGCAAGGCCGACAAATTCACCCGCTTCGCCGACGGGCTGAGCATCCCCACGGGCCTTGTCTTCGCCAATGGTGGTCTCATCGTGTCGCAGGCCCCGCACATGCTGTTTTTGCAGGATACCGATGGTGACGACAAGGCTGACGTTAAGAAGGTACTTTTCACGGGCTTCGGTACTTTCGACACCCACGCCGGACCCTCCAACCTGCACTATGGTTTCGACAACTGGGTGTATGGCGCGGTCGGTTATTCGGGCTTCAAAGGAAAATTCGGCGATAAGGATAGCCTTAACTTCGGGCAGGCGCTTTACCGCTTCCGGCCCGACGGCTCGGATATGGAAATAATGACCAATACCTCCAATAATACCTGGGGATTGGGCTTCAACGAAGCGGGTGACCTTTTCGGCTCCACGGCCAACAATGCTCACGGCTGGTACATGGCGATTCCGAACCGTTATTTTGGGAAGAGTCGCGTAGACAATGGCGGCCGCAGTACTGACACGCATAAAGACATGAAACCCATCACGCCCAAAGTGCGGCAGGTGGATGTATTCGGTGGCTTCACGGCGGCATCCGGCCAGAATTTCTACACCGCCCGCGCTTTCCCGAAAGAATACTGGAATAAGGTGGCCTTCGTCTCCGAGCCGACGGGTCACGTGTTGCACCAGAACAATATGGTAAAAAAAGGTACCGACTACGCCGATGCCGCCGACTTCAACCTGTTGGCCGGAGCCGATGAATGGGTATCCCCCGTTTTCGCTGAGGTCGGCCCCGACGGGGCCGTGTGGGTAGCCGACTGGTACAGCTTCATCATCCAGCATAACCCAACGCCCCGAGGTTTCGAAAACGGGGGTGGTAATGCCTACGACACTGATCTCCGTGATTATACGCACGGTCGGCTCTACCGCATAGGCTGGAAGGACGCTCCCGCCTATACGCCGATAACTCTCGACAAAAATAATCCGGCCCAGCTGGTCGCTACGCTGAAAAACACCAACATGCTCTGGCGGATGCACGCGCAGCGGCTGCTGGTGGAGCGGGGTAATAAAGATGTAGTGCCGCAGTTGGTGGCTTTGTTGAAAGATAATTCAGTGGACGAAATTGGTCTGAACCCCGCCGCAATCCACGCCTTATGGACCCTGCATGGCTTGAATGCAATGAATGATCCTACTGTGCTGGCCGCTGCTACGGCTGCGCTGAATCACCCAAGTGCGGCGGTGCGTAAAAACGCTATTCAGGTACTTCCGAAAAATGCTGCTACCGCCCAGGCTCTGCTTAAAACGGATGCGCTGCACGATAAAGAACCCCTCGTAGTACTGAACACGCTGCTTGCCTTCACTGAAACGCCCCTGACGCCCGCCGTAGAAAATGCCGTGCTGGCACGGGTGGACGAGTACAAAGAAGCGGAGGACCGCTGGTTGCCCGATGCTTTTGCCGTAGTGATGAACTCACACAATGGCGCATTGCGCCAAAAGTACCTTAACAAAAGACTGGCTGGCAAGTCCAAAACTTCCGCCTCAGCCAGCTTAACCGCCAGTGCTGCCCCGATGAACCACGAGGGAATGGATCACAGCCAGCATTCGATGACCGAGCCGAAAATGGCCGAAGGAAAACCCGACTTGACCATTACCGACATCAAGCTAAATCCGTCCAGCCCATTCGTTCGTGAATACGGTCGCATCACGCTACAAATCATGAACCAAAGTAAGGTGGCGATCCCCAAAGAGCAGATTCCCGTGGTAACGGTGGCGATTCGTGGTGGCGGCCTGGAACTGAATTATGTCAGCCGCAAACTGGACAAGGGATTGGCTCCCGGTGAAAAGGTTGAACTATCGGAGGGAAACAATGGCCCCTGGAACGCTGGCTTTGGTTTTACATCCGAACAAGCCGGGAAAGTTACCGTGACGGCGACCATTGACCAGGACAATGCCGTGGACGAAGCCGACGAGCGCAACAATGTGTTCAGCAAATCCTTTGAAGTGCGCCGTCCCCAGAAATTGTCCGACTTTGCCCTCGAACGTGCCGCCCGTAGCTACGCTTCCTACGCAGCTGCTGACTCGGTAATCGCAATGCTGCAAAGTGCACAAAACCTGGATGCGGACGGCAAATTTGCCATTACGAAGGGAATTCTGAACGGCTGGAACGTTAGAAGGAAGGAAACGGCCTCACCGGCTTCTCAGAAATTCTTAGCCAGCCTGAATCAGAATATTCCGTCGGATTTGACCAACCGGATGTCAGCCTTTATGGAGTCCTTCGGCATGAAGGATGCCGATGCTAACGACCCGAATGTTCAGGTAATTACCATCAAAGCCATCCGCGAAGCTTTGAAGTATGACAAAACGGAGTTCACTGTTACCGCCGGTAAGCCCGTGATTATCGTCTTCGAAAATCCCGACGCCATGCAGCACAATGTAGTGATCGGTAAGCCCAAGACGATGGAAATCATTGGAGCGGCCGCTGATAAGTTGATCACGGCGAAGGACGGCGCAGAGAAAAACTACGTGCCCGACATCCCGCAGGTCATCGCTTCCACACCACTCGTGAATCCCGACCAAACCTACCGGCTGAAATTCACTGCTCCCGCCACGCTGGGCGATTATCCTTACGTCTGTACTTTCCCCGGCCACTGGCGGCTGATGAACGGCGTGATGAAGGTGGTGAAGGAAGACGTGGCGAAAACGGCCAAGTAGAAGTTGTAAGTACCTAGCTATAAAGACAGGTAGGCTCCGTTCGCGGAGCCTACCTGTCTTTATAGCCAGCCGCGCTGTGGAACGGTTATTAAATCAGAAAGTAAAACTCAAAAGCTCGCTTTAATCGTAAAAAGGGACCTAGAACGTGGTTATGTAGTTTATTTGAAAGGGATAGGATAGACAGGATGAATGAAAAGCGCCGTGCGACGCAATCCACAAGAAAATACTTTTGCTGCTAGTATTTTGTTTGAAACGTAGCTCTACGAATAATTATAACCACACAGCGTCCGTATCCAGAGTATAGTACCCTAAAAAGGAGAAACGTGCAGCAGGTATTCAAAAAGTGCTGGAAATCTTGCGTTTATTTAAGATTTAATGGTGCGCTAAAATAAAAAACACTCAAATAGCAAATATGAAAGTTTTTATCAGTTGGTCTGGTGAAATAAGCAGACAGATAGGTGAGGCAATAAAAGAGTGGTTGCCAGCAGTTTTGCAAAACGTCAAACCGTACTTTACACCCAACGACATAGAAAAGGGTTCCCGTTGGAATGCAGACATTTCAAAAGAGCTTGGTCAAAGTAAATTAGGAATATTTATTTATACAAAAGACAACCTTGAAAGTCAATGGATGCTATTCGAAGCAGGGGCGATTAGTAAAACATTAGACAGTTCTAAAGTATGTCCTATTCTGTTTGGCTTAGACAATTCCGATTTCAAAGGACCACTTACGCAGTTTCAGACTTCACAATTTCAAAAAACTGACCTTAAAAGACTAGTTTATTCTATCAATAATAGCCTTTCTGATCAAAAACTAGACGAAAAAGTTTTAGATGAAGTCTTTTAAATGTGGTGGCCTAAACTTGAAAGCAAGGTTAAGAAAATTTTGGAGACGAATAATGTTAGTAATACTTCCGTTCGCAACGACAGAGAACTTCTTGAAGAAATTCTTGCAATCTCAAGGTTGACAGCAAAACGGACAAGTGATTCTAATAAAACTACATCTAAACTGAAATATAATATTGAACTTTTTGAAAAATTGGTTGCAAACTTTGTAGATGGAACAGAAGTAGTTTTTGAGTTGGATTGGGAACATACAAAGTCGTGTTTGGACGGAGAGTGGTTGAGGCATTTTATTTCACCAAACGGAGATTTTTTAAACCCAAGCGTAGAAGATGAAGGTAATAATTGGGCAAATAGAGTAGGATTTCTAGAATCTTACAGAAAATTAAAATCTTTTATGGAAAATTATGAATTAAGAAAATTGCATTCGTTTTTTGACAACAATGAAGATTTACCTTTTTGAAAGTATAAAGGCTATTGATGAGTGAATAAGATCGTAAATTTTTAGCCGTCCGCAAACGATGACCCAGGCAGGGGCAAATGTTTATGGATAACCAGGTACTATAAACCGACGCCCCCCCCAGCGGCCCGACTAACTACCAATCAAGAAACGTTAACAGTAGATTAGCACGGCACCATAACGCCATACTCAACCCTACCACATTTCAAAATCTCAAATAGCTTTTTCCGCCACCACCTCCACCCGATCTCCCACCCGAATAGCCCCTTCTCGCACGACTCGCGCCAAAATGCCCCCGTGCTGGCGCATCGCGTTGTAGCCACCAGGACCGAGGTTCTGCTCCATGCGGCTGCACGGATGACATTCACCGCTGTACTCGAACTCCGCTTCGCCAATAGTGAAGCGTTTGTCTTTCAAAGCCAACAGGTTGAGGCCCCGTACTAAGATATTCCGGCGCAAGAGCAGCGGATCGACCGTTTCCTGGCCCAAATAAGAAGCTACTGCCGGGAGGTGCTCCGCCTGAATCAGTGTGACCTGACGCTTACTGCCGGGCTTGCCCGCGTAGTGGTCGCCATCGAGTCCGGTACCGGGGCGGGCATAAACTTCTTTGACTTCCTGCATTGGCTGTCGTTTGACGGGCCGGATGCCCAGCCACTCCACCGTACCCGGTTGGGCAAAGTTTTGCATCAATTGACTTAAAGGAGATTTTTCGGAAAGTGAGGCCATGAGAAGGTTTGTAATTCGTTATCAGGGTAAAGTACGTTCTTAGGGGTCTTATTACAGTAGTTTAGCTTGTTCTTCGGTCTCGCAGACCAATCACCGCATGAAGAATTTTTCAAAAGTACTCATACTTACGTCCCTGATCTTCACTTTGACCGGAAGTCGTTCGGTAAAAGAGGACGAGGTGCAGCGGCCGCTTGATGTTTGGGCCATTCGCTCGGTGCTGGACAAAAAGCCGAGGATGCTGACCGTGGCGCTGGACAAAGACATGTACGTGGCCTACGACATGGCCCGCTGCAAGATCTATAAAGTGTGGAAGGGTGGCATTTCGATGGACGGCACGGCCTACACAGGCAAAAAGGAAATTCAGCCGACATCCTGGGGAGTAAACTACCTTACTGACAGTAGCCAAAACTTCAAATGGACGGCAAAACTGGAAGGGAAAGAGCTGCCGATTCGGATGCAGAGCAAAGGGTACTTTTTCAGAAAAAATCAAATTTATCTGCAACACGATCTCCTGCTTGGTATAGATACCATTCGGATTGAGGAACGGCCCGAGTTTGTGCGGAATAATGCCGGAAAACCGGGACTGGAACGAGTTTTCGTCACGAGTAATGTCCCTGCTAACGTTTCGGTTACGTTGAAATCGACGTTGGGTAATTTAGAATTGGTCCCTAACGGTAGATCGCGCCACGTCGATTATTTTGATCCCCTTCCCGCCCAGTCGCTCCCTGTTGTCCAGAAAGAATACGCTCACAAAGGCCAGGAAATCATTGAAAAAAGCGACTGTCTGACCTGTCACGAATTGTATGAGGCCAATGTCGGCCCTTCGTTCCAGCAGGTGGCCATGCGGTATCCCAAAGACGTAAAAACCGTGGCGCAACTGGGCAACAAAATCAAAAATGGCGGCACGGGAGCCTGGGGCAGTGGCGTAATGAACGCACACCCGGCTTTGTCTGCCGATGAAATAAGCAGCATTCTCGACTACGTTTTTACCCTGAAACCCAAGGATGCCAAGCCCCGGAAAAGTACCGAAGAAGGCGTAGTGAATTCTGCTGCTTCATTGCCGACCAAACCCGGCTTCGGCGCATCGCTGGCAGGCGTTCATCCCGCTTATGAGCTGACCGACCTGCACACTTCTGGCTTCAAACCTAAGGTAGGTGCCATGGCCTTCCTGCCCGACGGGCGTCTGCTGGTTACGACCTGGGATGCCGTCGGTGGGCTGTACGTGCTGGATGGTGTGACGGGCAAAAATCCTACGGAGGTTAAGGTGAAGCGCATCGCCTCCGGTCTGGCCGAGCCTTTGGGCATGGCGGTTGTGGATGGCGAGATTTACGTCCTGCAAAAACAGGAACTCACAAAACTCATCGATCACGATGGCGACGAGGTCATTGACGAGTACCGCACGATTTGTAACAGTTGGGGAGCCACCGCCGATTTTCATGAATTTTCATTTGGATTGGTTTACCGGGATGGGTACTTCTACGCCACTCTATCGATGGCCATGCGCCTTACCCCCGAGGAAAAGCAACTGCCCGACCGGGGGCGTACGATTCGAATCAGCAAAGACGGTAGGTTCGAGTCGGTGAATTTCGGGCTACGGACGCCTAACGGCATCGGGGTCGGCGTGGATGATGAGCTTTTTGTGCTGGACAACCAGGGTCAGTGGCTGCCGGGAAACAAACTCATTCATGTCCGCGAGGGCGACTTTAACGGCATGGGCTGGGGCTGGCTCGATGAATCGGCACCCATGCCCCGCATGGTACCACCCGCGATCTGGCTTCCCGAGGATGAAATTGGCAACTCGCCTTCTGAACCCGTTTTGATCCAAGAAGGAATCTACAAAGGGCAGATGTTGCACGGCGAAGTAACGCATGGTGGAATTGTCCGCGATTTCCTGGAAAAAGTAAATGGAAAGTACCAGGGCGCAGCCTTCCGCTTTTCGCAAGGCTTCGCGGCGGGTATCAACCGCATGCGCTGGGGACCTGATGGCGCGCTATACGTGGGCGAAGTGGGGATGGCGCCCGGCGGATGGAGCTGGAAAGATCAAACTTCGGGCTTGCAAAAATTGACCTATACGGGCAAAGTACCCTTCGAGATGCTGGCCGTGCGGGCTAAGCCGAAGGGCTTTGAAATTGAGTTTACCGAGCCTCTATCCAAAAATGTGCAGGCAGACTTCAAGAACCTGTTTATCCAGCAATGGTGGTACAAGCCCACGCCCAGCTACGGTGGCCCGAAAATGGACTTGACCGATTTGAAAGCCAGTCGAATGTCACTTTCTCAGGATGGCAGGCGGCTGTACGTGGAAATTCCCGGCTTACGGAAGGAAAATGTCATTTATTTCCGCCTACCGATCGACTTGAAATCAGCTTCCGGGCACCCTCTGTGGACTTCGGAGGCCTGGTACACTTTGAATGAAATACCCCAGTAATGTCCTGCAACGGCGCGAAGCGAAGCACCTGACTTTATGAAAATCAACCGAAGAGAATTTATCCAATGCAGCAGCGCCGCCGTGGCTCTTGGCCTGACGACAGACAAACTACACGCCATGCCGAAAGAAAAAACCATCCGCATCAAGGATGTCAGTTCCAACTTTGAGCGTGAGCCGCTGAATCCGTACCGTTTCAAGGGCAGCGCCATCACCGAGAGCTGGCAGACTTTGGCCTATCTGAAAACGGATGCTGAAGTTCACAAAATCGGGCAATGCACGCAGGGCGTTCTCTGGTCGGATTCCAAGGTATTCGCCAACCATTCGGAAACGGCGGGCAATGCGTTGATGTACGCCATGACCGAGCGGGCCTTGCAAATGATGAAGGGTACTTCTTTCCAAAATCCGGTAGCTCTGGTGGATGATTTGCTACCCGAAGTACTGGCGTATGGCAAGAAAATTACGGGGAATCCCGACCTCAGAACTACCTTCGCTCTCAACGCCCTGGTGGCGGTGGATAATGCCGCCTGGTTGCTTTACGCGCAAGAAAATGGTCTCACCAAATTCGATGATATGATTCCGGCGGCTTACCGCCCCGGCCTGTCGTACCATCATGAAAAGGTGGCTAGTATCCCGTCGTTCAGTGTAGGAACTACCGCCGAGCGGATCAAGCAAGCCGCCGACGAGGGGTACTTTATCCTGAAACTAAAAACCGGGGCGGCGGGGACGCAATCCGAAATGATCGAAAAGGACATCGCCTTCCTGACTGCCGTGCATAAAGCCATTGGGCACTACGAAACGCCCTACACGGCCAGCGGGAAAATCCCATACTACTTCGACGCCAACGGCCGTTACGAAAAAAAGGAAACACTGATGCGCTTCCTGGATCACGCCAAAAAGATCGGGGCCTTCGACCAGATTGCGGTGATCGAGGAGCCATTTGGGGAAGAAAATGAAACCTATGTGGGGGATTTGGGCGTGCGCGTAGCCGCTGACGAAAGTGCCCATACCGTGGAGGATGCCGCCACTCGCATTGAGCAGGGCTACGGAGCCATCGCTGTGAAGGCCATCGCCAAAACCATGAGCATGACGATGAAAATCACGCAATTGGCCTATGAGAAAAAAATCCCCTGTTTCTGCGCTGACCTCACCGTCAACCCCATTCTGGTAGATTGGAACAAAGCTGTGGCTGCCCGGCTGCCGCCTTTCCCAGGTATGAGCATTGGCTTGCAGGAAACCAATGGCCACCAGTACTTCAAAAACTGGGAGCGATTGGAAACGTACCATCCGATGCACGGAGCCAACTGGACCGAAACGGTAGATGGAGTGTACGTTACCGACAAATCCTTTTACGAAAAAAGCGGCGGCATATTAATGCCATCGGCACATTACGAAGCGGTATTTGCGGAGAAATAGGTTATTGATTTCTGTAAAACCTATCGTCCTCCCATTTTTCGGGATTATTTTCGATATAACCGGAAATGTTTTGAAAGGAGCGTTGCGAGCGGATGATATGTTCGTAGTAATTCCGCTGCCACAATTTACCCAGAAATCGCGGCCACCCATGATCCTTGACCCCGCGAATATATTCATTCGTTGACATCGTTTTGAACCATTGCACCACCCTATGTAGGGGCGAACCTATGTGTTCGCCCAGAACGCCACCATTCGGGATAAGGTGTTCGGTTTTTGCATCGGTTGGGCGGACACGTAGGTCCGCCCCTACGGCGGCAGCGTTTCCTTTGTTGATAATGATTGCGTGGAAATGGTTTGGCATCACTACGAAATCGCTTGGCTCAATGTCAGGGAATTTATGGGCCAGCTCTCGATACCATTTCTCGATCATTTTCCCCGCAGCATTCAAAACCATTTTGCCATCTACGACTACCCCGAAAAAACATTCCATGTCCGTCACGCAAATCGTAATGAAGTAGAGGCCCGCCTGGGAATAATCGTAATCTTTCAGCCGAATGGAACGGCGATGATGCTTTTCTGGATCGAATGCCATTCCCGTAAATCAAAAAAAAACGCCGGAATTTAAAAACTCCGGCGTTACTATTAATTACTACCAATAAAATCAATATAACTTCTCGTAGTACTCCGTCGCCATGCGGTCAGAGCCGAAGAAGGCGTTGACATCATTCATGCTGGTCAGTACCATTTCCTGCCATTTTTCGGGTTGGTCGTAGTAGGTGGGAAGTACCTTCGTTTCAATCAGGTCATACAGGTGTTCCATATCCTGTTTATTGATATCATCCCCAGCAGCTACGGGAACGATAAAAGCATTTTCGCCGTCGCGGGCAAACTCGCAAATCCAGCCGTCGTAGGTAGATAGGTTGAGCGAAGCGTTCATGGCGGCAGTCATGCCGCTGGTGCCTGAGGCCTCACGAGTTACCACAGGATTGTTTAGCCAGGCATCGGAACCGTCTTTCATCAGCTTGGAGAGGGCCAGTTCATAGCCGGTCAGCACAGCCATATTGTCGTACAGATTGCTGAGATAAACCAGGTCGTTAAAGGTCGCGATGGCTCCCATATCTTTGGGATACGGTTTCCCGGCCCAGATTACCTGAACCGGATATTTATCGTTAGTCATCAACCTGTGGAAGCGTTCGCGATCCCAGGTCAGCATATCGGCCCGCTTGTAGCCCGCAAAACGCCTGGCCCACACAATGGTAAGTACTTTGGGATCAAACAGCTTTCCGCATTGATTGGCCACGGTCTTGAATAACTCCTTTTTGAGTTCCTCTTTGCGGGCCATAATGGCCTTGGTGTCTTTGGCCAGACGAGCGGCTTCCAATGTCTTATCAGTCCAGTAGGCCTGGTTCTGAGCGTTGGTAATGTGGTCAATTTCGCAAATTTTGTCGTAACCGCCCCACATTTGTCGCGACACCTCCCCGTGTAATTTGGACACGCCATTGGCCTTACGGGCTAAGCGTAGTGCGGCCAGTGAGTGATTGAACACGCTATCTTTCTGTCCCGTAATCTTCCGCACTGTGGCGAGTGGCAACCCTGCGAAGAATCCTAGATTTTTCAGGAAATTAATATCGTGCTTCTCATTTCCTGCCTCTTCGGGCGTGTGGGTGGTGAACACGAAACGTTTCTTCAACTGCGGCGCGGTTTTGAATTTTTGGTACAGGTAGAAAGCTCCCGAAAGCGCGTGGGCTTCGTTGAAGTGGTACACTTCCGGCTCGTAGTCCAGGGCGTCGAGCATCTTGGTGCCGCCGATACCCAGCACCATGCACTGCGCGACCTTGGTAGCTGGGTCTGCGGAGTAAAGATTATAGGAAATAGAACGGGCATAATGGTCATTTCCGTCCGTGTCCGTTGTAAGCAGAAACATGGGCGCGGTGTTAAACACATCGGGCGGGAGGTAGTAGGCGTGCACCCACACGGTTTTGCCTGATATCTCAATGCTAACCTTGGTTTCTGTGTCGATGAGGTAGTGATAAATCTTTTCCCGGAATTCGGGCTTCATGCTGTTGTCCTGGTTTCGTTCCTGGTCGTAGTAGCCATGTTTCCAGAGCATCCCGATGCCGATCAAATTCTGATTTAGGGCATAAGCACTCTTCATATGCGATCCGGCCAGAAAGCCCAGACCGCCGGAATAAATTTTTAACGCCTGATCCACAGCAAATTCCATGGAAAAATACACAACCGACTTCTTAAATTTTTTGTCGGGTTTGAGAGGGTGTTGAAAAGGTATGGTGAACGAACTTCTTGGTTTCATAAAATACAATTGGTTAGGTTAAGTTGCGAACGGATAAAAATTCGTGCCGCTTATTCGATGGACGGGGTAGCGGGTAGTTTTGGTTTTTGTTGAAACTGATAATGAAAGAGCCTTTTCCTGCTATCGGAAAAGGCTCTTGGTAGGTAAAGTACGTTATTTTGAGAATTACTTCCCGCCCGAATGTGATTTGGCGTAGTGCTCTTTGAGCAAATCTTCGGAAAAATCGTCTGTCAGATCCCGCACTACGGTATGGATGTGATTCGCGTCGTTCTGGGTATTGTCAAACTCAATCAGAATCGTCGGCCCGTGAATACGGTAGTAATGTCCCTTATCCTTGCCCATTTCCAGCTGAGTATCACCCATCCAGGCAAAGTATAGATTATCCATGCCTGCTTTCTCCAACTGATTCATCTGCTGATTTTTAAGCGTCACATGGTAGCGGTCGAGGTAAACAGCAATGAGGTTTTTGAAAATGGCTTTTTGGGCCGCAGTCATGTCTTTCATGGCAATGCCTTCAAACTTTCCCTTGTCAATACCTGTGACCTGGCGCTGATTGACAGAGAAGATTTCGTAGGGTGATTTTGCCGCCAGCACTACCTGCTTTTTCTGGTCGGCGTTCAGTGAGTTGAGTAATTCATAACCCATGTCTTCCTCTTCGCCAAGTACTCGCTTGCCCTTCTGTGGCACGTCAATGAGAACGTGGCCGGGATTACTGCCCAGGAAGCTGGGCGTGAAGGAAATATGGCTATTCACCGAAGTGTAGTGGATCGATATATGGTGACCTTCCATGCGCCATCCCCACGGATCGTTGGCCGCAGGATCGCCAAACACCAGAAAGGCGTAGTTTTCGGGATCGCGGCGGGTGTCGTTTGGCGGGCGACTTTCCAAAACACGCAGGACGTTTTCCAGGTCTATGATGTCTTTGATTTTCTGATATCCTTTGTCGCTAAGTACCACTTCCACCATGTTCATAGCTGCTTTGCGTTGTGATTCGCTCATGCGTTTCAGGTTGAAACCCAGGCGCTCACGGGGAATAAAGTGCCAGTCGAAGCGAATGGTATCGGCCAGTGGGTGCATTACTTCGGCCTTTTCGGTAGCGTTCAGGGTTTTCAAAAAGGCGTTGACCGCTTTCGTCATTTTCGGGTTCAGGTCATCCTTTGCCGTTTGACCAGTCATGGGTCGATCAGCCCCACAAGCACTGGTCCACAGGAATATCAACAGGAAATACACTCTCATAATGTTTTTATATTTATAAGTCTGATTATCAATAATATATAGTTAAAACTTATCCGCTAGACGGCAGTAATAGTGCACTCGTATGATTTCAACCGATTCAAAGTTCCCTGATACGAATGTTATTGAACCAAATTTCGTCGCCATGGTCTTGCAGGGCGATTTTTCCCCTTGCGTGGGGCGTGGCGTAAGGCCATTTGCTGAATTTGCTCTTGGCCAGTTGTGCTTTCCATTCGTCGGAGCCGTACACGTAGTCCACTACCTTTTGGCCGTTCAGCCAATGCTCAACGTGGTTATCTTTAATCTTGATGCGCCCCTTATTCCACTGGCCGGCGGGTTTTACGGCTTTTAAGTTGCTGGGAGCCTGCATGTCATAATTAGCTCCCGTTTTTTGGCGATCGTTGATCTTTACCATTTTACCACCATCGTTGAAAGGTGGGTAGTTTTCATCATCAATGATCTGGTACTCTGGGCCGGAATAGTACGTAGCATTCTTGGGGTCTTCAACTACCTTGTAAATCACGCCGCTATTAGCTTTCGGGGGAATCTTGAAATCGAATTCCATTTCAAAATCACCGTATTCCTGATCGGACACCAAATCGCCGCTGCCGCCGTGCGACATCAGGGCGCCGCCCATTACCATCCATTTTTTGGCATTGTCAGAGCGGTAGGCGTGCCAGCCTTTGGTACTTTTTCCGTCGAACAGGCTTTGCCACTTGCCCGGTTTTTGCGCCCAGACTGTACCTGTCAGCAGGCAAAACGTCAAGAGCAGGCTGATTTTTCTCATCGTTGATCATAATAATTTGGATACTTCAAACAAAGAAACCCGCAGACGGATTATACTTAATCCGCCCACGGGTTTTCAAAGAGATTACACATCAATTATTTGGATTTCAGATCAGCCAGAATGTTCGCTATCGCTTTTTGAGCAAAATCAGTTAAAACGAGTGTCCCGCTGACCGCCGCACGCTGTTGGAGTAGTTCGTCCCAGTGATGGGTACCTTCCCAGAAAACCTGCTTCATGCGTCGCATGGATTCAGGCTCATAGGTAGCAAGGCGATGGGCCATAGCGATAATGTGCTCGTCGAGCTCTTCCGTTGTCTCCAGTACATCATCGAAAAGCCCTTTTTGCCAGGCCCAGATTGCGGCTTTGAACTCGGTGGCGTTTATGGTTAGCTGGCTGGTGGCAGCCAGGCCAATCTTACGCTTTACTGCCGGTTCGATCACAAACGGGCCAATGCCCACGGTCAGTTCGCTCAGCTTGATAGCAGCGTGATGCGTGGCCAGACAATAATCTGCCGCCGCCAGTAGTCCCACGCCGCCGCCTACCGCTTTGCCCTGGGCCCGCGCAATAATAAATTTGGGACAGAGCCGCATGGTATTGATAACCTGGGCAAAGCCGAGAAAAAAAGCTTTGCCCTGTTGCTCATTCCTTATAGCGGCCAGTTCGGTCAGCGATGCACCGGCGCAGAAGGCACGGTTTCCGCCCGAGCGCAATACAACCACGGAAGAGTCCCGCGCTTCGCCCGCCTGCCGAATTGCCCGTGCCAACTGGTCGAGCATATCAGAAGGAAGTGCATTTCCCGCCGGATGAAAAAACTCGACGTTCGAAATGCGGTTTTCGGTATTGATTTTAACGTAAGAGTCTATAATCTTAATTTTTACGAACAGTACACTGCCCCGATGGAGGCAGTGCACCGGTAAGAGTTATCTACTAAATTTATTTACGGCTGAACGCAGTTACTTTCCGAACAATCTGGCCCAAAAACCTTTGGCTTTTGTTTTGGTAGCTTCCATCGCTTCGGTAGCGTCCTCTTTTATTTCATTGAACTCTTCGGTAGCCTTGGCCGCAATTTTAGCAGCTTTCTCTTTGGCTTCGGCCAGCTTTTCTTCTGCTTCTTCTCTCAGTTCGTCCAGCTCTTCGGCGGCTTCGGCACGAATTTCCGCCGCTTTTTTCTTCACATCGGCCATTTTCTCCGCGGCGTCTTCCCGGAAATCATCTATTTCTTCGGAGGCCCGGTCTGCCAGTGATTCTATTTTTGCTTTGGCTTCGCCTGCCTTTTTCTCGGCCTGTTGGCGTAGTTCACCCATCTCTTCGGCGGCACGATCGGCCAATGATTCAATTTTCCCTCTCGCTTCGGCGACTTTTTCCGAGCCACCTGCTTTCGTCTCGTCCAGCTTACTGGCCGCTTCGTCCGAGAGCGATTCTGCCTTGGCTTTGGCCTCAGTGATTCGGTCGGCAGCAGTCTCTTCCAAGTCATTTACCTCCGAAAGTACTTCATCTTTCAGGTTTGCGGCTTCGGCCTTCGCCTGGGCGGTCTTTTCGATCGCTTCTTCCTTGACTTCGGTTGCCTTCAAGGCCGCCTCTGCTTTCAATTCGAGGGCTTTGGCTTCGGCCTGTTTTGTTTCTTGCGTGATTTCGTTTTGCACGTCCTTGGTTACCTCAGCGGCTTTTGCCTCTGCCTTGGTCACTTCATCGGTGGCCAGGGTTTTTCCTTCGGCGGCCAATTGTTCGGCGGCAACTTCTTTCTTTTCCAATGATTTGGCCGCTTCTTCAGCGGAGGGGTTCGGGTAGTCTGCCATGATCGTAATTGTTTAGTTGATGAAAGCGAAATGTACAAACAAGCGGCATAGGTTGCAAATCAGAGCGTTGTGGGCGCACGTCGTTTTGAGGAAACAATTACACGGTTGCTGTTGAACGCATAGCAAACCTAGTGTGGCATCACTTTTTACCAGATTTGTAAAAAAAATCAAGTACTGCCCCTTAAAACTAACCCAACTATATGAAAAAGGTCGTAATTGCTACTGCATTATACGCTTGCATCACCACCGGCTGGTTATTGACAAGCTGTGACAATACTAAAGATGGCAAAGAAGAATATGCCGAAGAACAGGCTGATGCCATTGATGAAGCCGACGCTGCCCGCGCCGAAATTCGAAGCGCCGACGACACCTCCGACCTGGCCGATGTGCGGGAAGAATTGTCAGATGCGGCTCAGGAACTGGAAGCGGCAAAAAAAGAGTACATGACTGAATTGCAAAACAGACAGAAAAGCCTCAATGAAAAAATTGATGAGCTAGGTACTAAAGTAACCGATCCTAAGCAGGCCAACCGTGAGAAGTGGGTTGAAAAACGCAAAGAGTTGGTTCAGGAGCGCGACATTTTACAGGCCAATTTGCTCGAACTTCAGAAGCCTATGACCAACGACAGATTTGTGACTGCCGAAAAGGAAATTAAAGAATTGATGGCTTCAATCGATAAGTCATTAGCTGAAAATTAAAAGGAAGGTAAATGCATCTTATATGAAAAAGGCGAGCCATTATAGCTCGCCTTTTTTTAGGTCAATCGCCTTACCATTAATCCTTTCACTATTTCATAGAATATCTGGGGTGTGAGGGTTCGCCAGTTGGTAAGGTGAAGGGTGCCGCCAAAATTGAGGTAATAATCCAGCCGGAATTTTTGCCATTCGCGTTCTACGTGCTCCCGGAAACTCACAGCGGCAATCCAGCCATCTTCGATATCCTCAAACCACTCGGCGTAATAATCGTCCTGCGCGCCATGGTAATCCATCACGTTCTCTCCGATCAGAATAAACTGATTGATGCCGACGGCTACGAACTCATCCACGACCCGACGCTTGAAATACATGATATCGTTGTGCAGGGCGTCATTCCATTCGCCAAACAATTCAATGACCACGAAGCCTTTGTCGTAGTCGGCATATAGTACTTTCACATACAGCGTTTCGGAACCGATTTCGTCCCAGAAGGGGTGGATATAGAACCCGTAAATATCGTGTTCATAGTACTCAAGATTGGGTTCTTGGCCGTAAAAGGGCGATTTTTCATCGCGGTTGGCTACGTAATATTTTTCCCAGTTGTAAAAGGGTTCAATGTCCTGCATGGTGGGTTTTGATGTACCGCCAGGCGCTCAAATCGGGCAGGCGGAGCGAGAATTAAGAGATGCTAAAGTACCTGAATTACCAACACAGGCATTAGCCTTTTTAGTGCCGGTTCAGGAGATATTTACCTTCCTGAAAGGCTGAGAAATCCTTGAAGGTATCTGAATATTTTTATTCAATTATTTCACAATCATTAATTTACATTTCAAATTTAACAGATGTACTAACAGTTCGCGGCATAGTTTTTTATGGTAGGATAAGCATTAACACTATCAAACCACAACCAATATTACTAACTATGAAAACGAACAACAAGAATCTGATGACACTGATGGCCAGCGGACTGAGTCTTTTTATGATTTTGGGTCTGAGTTCATGCGCCGATAAAGATTCCGATACCGCTGATAATGAAATGGAAACTACCGACATGGCGGAAGATAATACCATGAGTACCACCGACAATTACTTCACCAATTGGGACGCAAATTCCGATGGGTACCTCGATGCCGATGAGTACTCCGGTGGGAATTTCCGGTCTTGGGATACCAACGCCGATAACAAACTCGACGAAACTGAGTGGAACACAGGGACCAGCGACAACGGCTACACGGGGCAAAGCTGGGCCGAATGGGATCTTGACCGGGACGGCTTCCTGAACGATGGCGAGTACCGAACAGGTTATAATAATGCGGGCTGGTACAATGCCTGGGATACCGATGGCGATAGTCGCCTGAGTCAGGAGGAATATGATACTGGCATGGCCAATCGGCCCAATCGAAATCAATAATAGATAAGGTACAGCTGAACAAGAGAAGACAAATTTTTGCCGGTATCTGCGCTTTAAACAAAAGCGCTTTAGTATCTTCACAGCCGCTCATTTCTACCTGAGCGGCTGTTTTTATATCTAAAACTCCAACTCACATTTTATGAATTTAATAGGAAATATCATTTGGCTCATCTTTGGCGGACTCGTAGTATTTATTGAATACATGGTGGCGGGTTTTATTCTCTGCGTCACGATTATTGGTATTCCCTTTGGCATTCAATGCTTTAAAATTGGCCTGTTGAGTTTAATGCCTTTTGGCAGGGACGTTCGGGAAGTACCCGGCGATTCGGGTTGTTTATCCACGATATTCAATATCATCTGGATCGTAGTGGGCGGCATTTGGATAGCCTTGACACACCTGCTTTTCGGCGTATTATTGGCCATTACAATCATTGGATTACCCTTCGCCCGGCAGCATTTTAAGTTAATGAATTTGTCTTTCACACCATTCGGGAAGGAAATAGTCTGATCCCCCGGCCTCGTTGGCTCGCTTTTTTTGCGCGGAGGGAGTTTTACTCTTCAATAAAAACACCTATTCATGGCCCAACCCGACTCCGAAACTCCGCCCGGGTGGAGTTACAACCCCTCCGCCTGGCCCGAACGAATTCCCATCGTCGTCCTGGCCTTGGGAGGAACAGCCATTGCCACGTATTTGGCTCTGTACCAGTGGCGGGTTTTCAGCACGGTCTGGGAGCCGTTTTTTGGCAATGGCAGCGAAAAAATCCTCAACTCTTCAGTATCCCGTCTTTTACCTATTCCCGACGCCGCCCTGGGGGCAATCTCCTATTTGCTCGATGTAGTAACGGGCATCATCGGCGGCACAGAACGCTGGCGTACTATGCCTTGGATTGTAATCGTGTTCGGGCTGTTCGTCGGACCTTTGGGACTGGTGAGCATCACGCTGGTCATTTTACAGCCTGTACTGTTCGATGCCTGGTGTACTCTTTGCCTGTCGTCGGCGGTGATTTCACTTTGGATGATTGGTCCGGCAATGGACGAAATGTTGGCCTCGCTGCAATTCATGAAGCGGGTGAAGCAAGCGGATTTATCCTGGTGGAAAGCCTTTTGGGGAAGCCAGGAAATTTATACACAAATAAGATAAGTTTCTGTTTCTGAATAGTTTTTTACCAATAACTAATAAAGTATGTGGGCACAGCTGATCAATACCGCTTTGGGAATCTGGCTTATGGTAGCACCGGATTTACTCGCTTATGGAGAATCAGGTACTGATAACGGCCACATCGTCGGGCCGATTATCATTATGTTTTCATTCGTTGCTTGCTGGGAAGTGACCCGGCCCCTGCGTCTGGTGAATCTCGTGAGTGGGGTTTGGCTGTTGGTGTCACCCTGGGTACTTGATTACGGACAAACGGACATGATTGTCAACGATATGGTAGTTGGCGCACTTGTTATAGGGTTTTCATTCGTCGCGGGCGAGCGCAAGGCTTCCTTTGGTGGCGGCTGGAGTTCGTTGTGGGAGTAAAATGTAACGTACCTTTTGCTGGCGCACTGCTTTAAAGTTATTTGTCAATGGAAGTTTGCAGTCGGTACCATTTTGTACGCTCGCCCGGATTACGTACCTTAACCTATTCTTCATCAACTACACAAACCCAACTCTCATGAATCTTGTCGTCACCGTTCTAATTGTCTTAGTTTTTCTTTTCCTGCTCTCAGGGATTCGCATTATTTTTGAGTACAAGCGAGCCCTGAAATTTCGCTTTGGTAGTTACGTCCAAACCCTGCAACCAGGCTTGCGGTGGATAATTCCCTTCGTGGAAAGTATTCAGATTGTTGATATTCGGGTCATTACCATCAATATCGTCTCGCAAGAGGTCATGACCGAAGACAATGTACCTTGCAGCATCGACGGCGTAGTGTTTTTCAAAGTCGAAAATCCCGAGAAGGCAGTGCTGGAAGTGGAGCAATTCCAGTTCGCCATCAGCCAACTGGCCCAGGCAGCGTTACGCGACGTTTGTGGTAAAGTGGAATTGGATACTATTCTGTCGAAGCGCGAGGAGATGGGCCAGAGCATCAAGGCTACTGTGGCCGAAGAAACCGTGCAGTGGGGGATAATTGTCATTGACGTCAAAATCAAAGACATCCAGTTGCCGGAAAATATGCGGCGCATGATGGCCAATCAGGCCGAGGCCGAACGGTCGCGGCGGGCGCAGGTTATTCTGGCCCAGGCCGAGGAGCAAGCCGCCCACAAACTACTGGAGGCGGGCCGAGTTATCGACCAGTCACCCTCGGCCATTAAGCTGAGGCTGTATCAAACTTTGGCCAACATTGCTGCCGAAAAGAATTCGACAATTCTCTTTCCTTTCCCTGAGGAGGTACTTGCCCCCTTCCGTCAGAAAAAGGACGAATAGCATCTTAGCCCGCTCGCCTTCTAAATTGAGTTTCCCGGCTCGGCATTTTGAGCGGCCAGCATTTCGGCTTTTGCCTGATTAACATCCATGGCTTCCATGCGACCGATAATGCTGTCTTTTCTAGCAAGAAAAAGAGCCTGGAATTCTTCCCGCACGGGCTCGGCCAGGGGTAGTTTTACTTTTAAGGCATCTACCTGCCGGCCGTTCTTCCAGAAGCGGTAGCAAAGGTGAGGTCCGGTGGAAAGTCCCGTACTGCCCACATAGCCAATGGTTTGCCCCATCGTGACCCGAACGCCACGTCTGATACCTTTGGCAAATTTCGACATGTGCAGGTACTGCGTAGTGTAAGTCTTGTCGTGGCGAATTTTAACGTAGTTGCCATTGCCCCGCGTCCGGGTTGCTTCTACTACCACACCATCGCCTACGGTACGGATGGGCGTGCCGCGCCGGGCGGCGAAGTCGGTGCCAAGATGCGGCTTGTACCGCCGCTGCACGGGATGAAAACGCCGTTTATTGTAGCGCGAACTGATGCGGCTAAACTCGACTGGCTCTTTTAAAAAAGCCTTCTTGAAACTCTTACCTTCCTGATCAAAGTAGCTGACGCCTTTGCCCTGATCCAGCGCGATGGCGTAGAGTGGCTTGCCCTGATGCATGATGTAAGCGCCTTTCAACGCACCATCGCCGATGACTTTACCATCGATTTGTTTGGACTCGAAAATGAGTTTAAAGGTATCTCCCGGCTGAACGTGATTCAGGTTGAGTCGCCAGGCGTAGATATCGGCCAGTTGGTCTACCAGTCGGGCCGATCCACCCGCGTCCAGGATTGATTTATAAAGAGAGCCGCGGATTTCGCCGACCAGTTCGCGTTCGACGATATCTACCTTTCGCTGGCAAAGGGTCACACACAGGCTATCCCGCAGATCGTAAATGACATACTGCGTCGCGTTGGGTTCATAGATAAAGTACTGCGCCGTACGGGAAGTATCCCGACTGTACAATAGTGTATAGGGGCGCTTGGCCCGCATCTTCCTGAGGGAGTACACGGCCTGGGCTTTTTGGGACAGCGCATGGACTTGCGTCAGGCCAAAGTTATAATCGCCAAGTAGAGTTGAAATGGTTTCGCCCGGCTCGACTATGCCTTTTCTGATTTCCAGCGAATCGGTGGCTATGCCAAACAATACCAGGGCTGGCGGAGCTTTCTCGGTCTTGGAAACTTCGGTTTTTGGGGTGATAAATAGGCCGCTAGAATCAAAAAGCAAAGCTTGGGCGGCGGCAAAAAGGAGGAGGGAAACTACGGCTGCGAAAAGAATCAGTCGTCTGGTCATCAGCAACAAAGAAAGTTTTAGGAGTTCGTTGAATTGCACTTACAACGGTCAAAACTAGGGTATTGCTATGCCAAAAAAAAATAAAATTTTGGGCAATAATCTGACAGTAAATCAGTTGGGTGATGCTTTTTTGAAAAGCTTATTAGCATAAAAAGTAGCCATTATTTGCTAAATGAACGCAAACCGGTCGTCGTTACCGTAGGAAAGTCCGCTGGAATGGAGAATGGTTACTTTTTCGGTAGCCGCTCACCGTGCGCCTCTCGAACTAGTGATAAAACCCACATCCTAAACAAAATAATCACCTGTAAATTCATCGTCTTTCAGGTATAGCATCATCGCTGAACCTTTCCGGTTTCTTTTAGGTACTTTTTTATCAAGTACTTCACTCAGGCCACAGATTGTGGATATTCTGTCCATCTACAATCGGCGTATGAGTCATTTTGCCAGGCTTTTAAGCGGAGGGAGATCACCGGATAAACAAAACAAGCATGATGATCGGCAGATATTTTCTGATCGATTTGTCTGTATCTTCTGCGGGAGAAAGACAAAATGGAGTGTAAAATATTATAGAATGGATCTAAAAACGGTAAGTCGCCCCAAGGGCTGCGTAGTTGATCCAGGTAAAATTGTAAACAGAACTCACATCCGCACCGCCTTCTACTACCCGGTAGCCCGCGCGCAAGCCAAACTTTGGCCCGAGATCGTATCCCAAGCCCAGAAAGACATCTTCGGCACGACCCGGTCCGGCCCCAGCCAGCGCATCGGCTTCCAGCATTACTCGCCAGCGATTGCTCAGACGATACAGAGAAAATACATTGAGCAGCGGCACAAAGCCAATATTACTGAAATGAGTATCCTGGGAATCAGAAATTAGCTGCACGTCAGCGTCCCGGATTTTGGCCGTAAATCCTATCCCCAACCGAAAACGCGCGCTCCTTACGATGGCGTAGCGGTACGTTAGTCGGTACGAGTTAAATTGGTAGTTGGCGGTAATATCTTCATTAGGCGCATAAGCCAGACCGTTGAAATTAACTACCTGCTCGAACTGTCCCTTATATGTAGCAGTCAGCGGGGCGTAGAGCGCCGTGATGGTGTGGCGATCATTGAAGGTGACGCCTAACCTGACCCGGTTATAGGCGAGGGGTTGTACTTTGAAGTTACTGCCACCCAAGTCAAACTGCGTGCCGCCCGCGTTGGGGATGCTGATTTTATTGTACGGTGTCCCTAATACGAGACCCGATTCCAGATCCATCCAGAATTGTGCCTGAACGACGCTGGTAGCGAAAATGAAGGAGAATAGAAAAATAAAGACGGTTTTCACAAAGCGCATAGAAAAACTGGTAAATCTTGATTAGGTCTCTTTCCTTAAAAAAGCAGACCAGGCAACAGGTCATTCATTTCTTTCTTTTTTCAATCACCTCCCTCACGGTCGTGAACCGGATTTCGGGATAGCGATCGTTATCGAGTGGGTCAAGTTTGGCCCGGCCACTGAGCATGTTGCGCAAATATTGCATCCCCTGCCAGGGCGGAAACACTTCATTTTTGGCGGGCATGAGCGTACGCGTGACTTTGATCATGGAGTCGAGCATACCTAATCCGCCGACGCGCAACAACTTGAATTCTTTTCCAGTGGCCAGACTGGCCGCTTCCCGCAATCCCCGGGCTGAAAGCGTGTCACCGGCAATGCGTAAGTCGCGCGGCGTGTGGTCGTCGAGGGCTGCGGCCGCGGTAAATTCGGCGGTATCGGCGATGGTCGTGAAGTCCAGCGGCTGGTCGGCATCACCCCAGTACACAATGCGTTTGAGCGGGAAAAGTATGAGCGGTGCCTCACCGATCAACAAATCAGCAAACATGCCGTTGAGAATGGAAGTCGGGGCGATGGGGGCCGCATCGAGCCGCTCCCGAAACTCCCGGCGCAGATCAAGGTTGCGGTTGGTACCTGCGGGGGTCCTGGTAAAATCAATGGAAAAATCGGAAGGAATAAATCGCGGAATATCCGCTGCGACTGCCGCCGTGAGCAAAAGAGTCTGCACGTCGACGATCACTTTTTGAAGACCCGATAAAGCCGAAACCAGGCAGGAAGCTCCCCGCAGGGCCGAAATCAGTTCAGTGATATTTTCGAAATCCACTTTTTCGACAACTACCCCCGCATTTCTCAAATGCACAACCGCATCGAGATCGCTGCTGTACCGCACTATTGCCTTCACGTTGGCTCCCCGCCTGACCAAAGCCCGGGCGATGCGGCCTCCCAAATCTCCGGTGGCTCCGGCAACGATGATAGTTTTCTGATTGGAGCTGGTGGTCATATAAAGTGATCCCGAAGGGATTTATAAAGTGGCTAATTGGCTATTGAAAAGACTCTTAGAATATATATCCCGATAATGTACTTTTCTCTCTATCGATTTTACGACCTCCGTCGAAAAATCGACTCCATACATTTGGCTCATCACATTAAGCCCACCAGGACTAAAAACGTTGATTTCCATTAGTTTATCGCCCACAATATCGATTCCTACCAGAAACATGCCATCCTGCACCAGTTTTGGACGTACAATCTCCGCCAATTCGCGAATTTGGTCCGTCATCTCAGCCTTCTGTGTGCTGCCTCCAGCACTGATGTTGCTCCTGATATCGCCTTTGGCAGTGACTCTTTTCATCATAGCGTACTTGCCATCGGCCTGTAACGGCTCACCGTTCATTAAGAAAAGACGGGTATCGCCTCCTTTTGCTTCCTTTAAATATTCCTGGGCTATTACATAGCCATCCCTGCAGATAGCGTCAATGGTCTGAGTAAGATTTTTCTCGTTCGACTTATCCATCAAAAACACATTTTGACCTCCCGAACCCTGCAAGGGCTTCAAAATCATCCGTTGCTTCTGCTGTTTGAAAAAATCCTGTATCTCTTTTTTATCCCTGGAAATGATGGTTTTAGGACGCAAAACCTCCGGGAAATGCTGAAAATACATTTTGTTGACGGCGCTCGCCAACGAGCTCGGATGGTTAATCACCAATACTTTGTCATCCACCGCTATACCTCCAAAAATAAATGCCGCGTTTTGGGCCCAGTCGCGTTTGTTTATTTCATCTGAGGGGTCGTTCCGCAGAAAGAGGACGTCCAGATTTTCGGAGCCAATTCTGGTAAATTCCTGTTGCTGAACCGCTTCGAAATATTCTTCCTGGGTTTTGAATTCGCCCTCATCGATCGTTTTGCAGCGCGCCGTAAAATGTCCGCCGGCACCATAAGCCAGCTCTCCTATACCGATGAAATAAACCTCATGGTCGCGTTTGTAGGCCGCAAAACCCAAACCGGGAGTGGTATAATTGGGCTTTTCTGTGTTATGGTCGTTGATTACAAAGGCTATTTTCATTGTTTAGGTTGTTGAATTGTGGTATGAATTTATGTAAAATAGGGGGTAGTTATTCGTCGGTTTAGAACTATTTATGATACTATTCTGAATGATCTATTAATCTAGTAAATCAATGACTTCTAGTCCATTCCTTACTTTTTGCAAACGCTCCTTGACTGACTCCCTTTCCAAAAATCGGGGCGTAACCGGAGTACTAAGAATGTTACGATGTAATAACTCCTCGACCAGACCAATATGTCCAATGTCGAATTTTCCGGCGTAGAGAATTTCCAGATTTCCGCCTTTTTCAAGGTACTTCATCACGTGAATAAGACCGGCCAGGTAGATCGCGTCTTTGGGTAATCCCCCCCCGCGATAGACGCGCATGGTAATATTATAAGCGGTTTTTTCGGGGAAATTATATTGCTCGACCAGAGTCCTGAAATTCTCAATAAAACAGAGCCCATTGACCATAGCCTCCGTTGCCAACACCCGGCCTGCCAACATTCTCATCCGGTTGATAGTCAGACCATCGACGAGGTACTCGGCCAAAACGGCAAGTCCTTCCTGTAAGCCATCGTAGCCCGCGAAGCCCGCATACATTTGTTTGAGCGGTTGACTTTTCCCGTTACAATACGTGACAATGTGGGTGCCGATTTCGTGTTGGATCAATGCGTCGCGCCGCAGTTCACTGATGGAGAATTTGTCATTCAGCAGTAGTTTATTTTCCGAAACCAAAATGCCTGCTACATCTTCACGAATTTCCAATGACAGCTTTATTGCCGGAAACTTCCGCTGATAATAATGAATTTCCTCCTGGGCGTGTACCGCAAACTCAAGACAATTCAATTGTGTAGAACCCTCAGAAATTTCCGGATCAGGGTATTTCTTCAATATTGCGTTGGCAACGTCAATAACATAACCCTCTGATTTTCCATAGACACTTTGCCCAATAAATTTAAAATTATCAGTACCACGTTCTTCCAACATGGTTAGTTGTTTCTCTATTTCCAGCCGCTTCTCCCGCAGAATATATGAAATAGTGGGATCTTCTATTTTGTCCAGGCGGATATTAAAAAGCTTTCGTTTTGCCTTTTCAGTATCCAAAGGAATCAGGCGATAGATAAAGGAAGGCTCTTCTGTGAAACCGGATTTTTTGAATTTTTCCCACTCAGGAGCGCTGTTAACCGGAGTCGTATTCAGCAGAAAAGAAATGCCCCCGCTTATCTTGGCCAGCTTTCTGTCTGCTTGCAGAGAAAATGGGTCTACCTGTGTCTTTCCCAGCATCAGATAATGCTGAAATCGATTGGAAGTTTGTACACGTATGAACTCGAAAGCTGCTCTTTTTAACGTTTCGGAAAAAATGGTATTAAATTTTCGATAGAATAACGAATAGTACTCCTTACCCTCGGAGTTTTCGTACAAAGCAGGCACCGCTATGCCAATGGACATGTGGCTGGATTCCTTTGCCGGTTCAATGGGCAATATTGGCTCAAATTCTTTGGATTGTTCATCTGAACAGCCGGAGATTTTGGTGGTAGTGTCAGGATATATCTTCCTGACTTTTTCAAAACCTTCTTTCAGGGAATTGACGGTCGATAAGGCTTTATCTTTAAAACAAAATATTTTAAAAATTGCCTTAGGTTTCCTGGGCACAGGCCACATTTCGAGGATTAAAAACGCATTGAGTTTTTTTGAAATGGCACTGGAAACTTCTTTCAGCAACAATGAAATGTCAACACTTTCGCTGACAATTAGATAGGAGGGCTGCGTCTTTAAAAGTCTGGCAAAGTAGACGTTCTTTTTTTTATATCGATAAATACATAGATAGGGCATTAACTTTTCAATATACATTTCTCCCTCATCGGGAAGTACTTCACTTACCGAGTGCTCTGCTGTCAGTCTTTCGCATATATTTTTTATCGTTGCCTGGTCGATCATCAAAACTTTTCTAAAAACTCTTTTACTTGTGAAGGGATAAGCACTTTTAAATGGTCTTCGACAGAGCGCACTACTTCCGGATAAATAATTCCGGTTTCTTCATCACAGTAAATCTTGGCAATTTCCGTAGCCAGTACCAAAGTATCGTTGAAGTTTTCGGTAATATATTTCAGTAAATAACCATTACCCTGGAAGGTGTCGTTAATTCCAGACGAAGACTCAATGCCGTTGGGCAAGCTCATACTACCTAGTTTTTGGCTCCACGACGTCACCGATTCTCCGTAGCGATCGTTGTCTATGTTGGTCGTTCCCAGATTCCAGGTAGGAACCGCACGATCCCATCGTTTCCAATTGTAACTGTGCATATCGAAAACAATGGCCTTTCCGTATTTTTTTTCAATCTGGCCGACAAGAGCATCGATTACATCGTAAAAAGCCCGGTGCTTATCCAGGCTGAGGCTTCGCTCTTCCTCTGATAATGGATTTTCCCATAGCTTTTCTCCCCAGGCATCGTCGTAGATGGCTTTGTCCGGTTCACGGTTTAAGTCATACTCGAATCGGCTGTCCAGACCCGCGATGACGATAGGGTGGGATTGTACCATTGCTCTGGTACAGGGATCTTCTTCATACCATCGTTGGTACTCTGTGCGCAGGCAATTTTCCCACAGAGATTTTCTGAACTGATGGCCGTCGTGCACAGCTGTGCATAGGTAAGGAACGTATTCCTCAATTTTGACCACGAAGGAGTAATCGTCCGAAACCGCTTCAAAAGGGGTTTCATTTTTAATTCTCTGGATAATTTCTGGTGGGGAAAGCCTTTGCATTTTTGCTGCAATTGTGATTGTTCCGGTGGTGCTCAAAAATTGGGATGGCGTCGAACGCTTTTGTTTCGACGTTCCATACGGCTAAAAAGATCATGCCTTCCGGAATATCTGCTTTCAGTTGGTGGCTCGTGTAACCACGGTCGAAATGAGTTATAATTAAAGGTCTGCGTTGTAAGTTTGGGAGGCTTGATGCGTACGCAGGGATTGGCACATTGGCGAGAATATCCCTTGTATAGAGGAGTGTCTACTCCCTTGGTTTTGTCATTTATTGTAAAAGACTTTTTCGCTCCATTTTAGCGAATCCGGAAATGGAAGACTGTACTTGGCAAAATCGGACCTGAACATCAACAGACGATGTTTAGACGGATCTTCTGAGGAAAGAATAACGGGAAATTGTCTTCCCTTTACTACTCTCCATTTATCGTTCGTGAAACTGACAAAGTATCGCTGGTATTTGTAATCTTGATATTCTTCAAAAACTTGGTTTTGGTAAGGATACTGGTAATGAAATCTTATATAGGTCGTTGGGGGTCTAGACTTTCTTATTTTTTTGATATCAACTATTGTGGCCGGTACAAATACTTGATTTTTAATTATTTGTTCTTTAATGCGTGCACTCCTGATACTCATGTAAAGGGGAGGTAAAGCAATCAATACTAGCCCCCAGATCGCAAAAAATAGCGCCCACTCAAATCTCGTTTTCGATTCTTTGGGAACACCTTCCATCATCTTCTTTACAATTTTTATTGAACAAGAATCTAATAAGTAAAATTATTAGGACTTATCCTCGGTCAAACCCTGCCGTTGCTTCCCATGGAGTTGGCAACGCGGTCCATTAAGAGCGCAATCATTGTACGCGGCTCAGGTTGTGGGTGCGAAGCCATAGAGTCTAAATTGAAAATATGGAAGAGTTGTAATCTAGACTCCATCGCTCATATACTCACTAACCATCCCACATACACCACCCGCCCAATCGCCGCCGAGCCGTAGGCTGATACTGCATTGGCATCGGTGATATTGGTTGCTCCGAGCCGCAGCAGGCTTTTCAAAGCCGGAACGCGGTAGCCGATTTGAGCGTCCAAAGTACCATAGCTTTCAATGTACCCTTCATCGAAAGGCATGAAAAACGTGTAGCCCGTTTGGTAGCGGTAGTTAAGGCTGTACATGAATCGGTCGCGGGTTCCGTCCAGGCCCAGATTCACTTTGTGGGTGGGTGTGTTAAAACCCAGAATGAGCCCCTGCGTATCGCCTTCATCGATGTGCGACCAGGTGTAGTTGCTGTACAGGTGGAGTTTTTTCGGTGTGTAGTAGTCGGCGGCGAGTACTACGCCCTGCGTATTTACGGCCTGGTCGGCATTGGCCCATACCTGAATCAGGCGGCCGCGGGTACGGTCGGTGGCGGGCTTGGCAAAATCACCGGAAGGCGGAAAGGGTGTCCCCGCCACGGGCAAACCGTCCTCACGACCGTAAAAACGGAGGGTACCTATGAAATCGCGGTAGCGCGAGCGGTAGTAGCTGGCATCTACGTATAAACCTTTTAGTACCTGAGCTTTGTAGCCAATTTCCCAGGTATTGGCCTGCTCGGGGGCGAGACTTTTGATGGTTTGTGGTTTCAGAAAATCGGGATTAGGCTGGCCGTCGGGTAGTGTCGAAACGGCGTTTAGGCCCTGAAATCCACCATCGATATTTCCCATCACCAGCAGCGAACCGAAATCCAGGTAGATGTACTGGTCGAGTTGGGCGGGTTGGCGATAGGCCTGCGCGTAACTCAGGCGGAAGTTATGCTGTCGATTCTCACCCAGTGAAAGTACCCCCGAAGCCCTGGGCGAGAAGCGGGTGCCGAAGTTGCGGAAGTTGTCTACCCGACCGGCAAAAGCCACCCGAAGGCGGTCGGCGAGCAAGTTCTGGCGAATCTGGCCGTAGGCTCCACCCTCGTAGTTGACGATGCGGTCACGCGTCTGCACGTCATTGGTACCCGGCGTAATGGGCGACTTGTCGCCATCGGCCAGCAGGGTACCCGCCGACCGCAGACGGTGGGTACGGAAACTGGCTCCGGCAATGAGCTGCGTGTTGGGAGCAAGTTGCCACTCCTTCTGAGTACTCAGATCGTAGAATCGGGCCGTGTTAGCGAAAGCCGCGCCGCGTACCGTTCTGGCGCCGTTGACTTCGATGGTCCCCACGCCGCTGACAATCTGTTGACGCAAATCATTGAAGGCTTTGCTCCCGGCGGGCAAAATTACATCCTGGGCGATACGGGAAGCCAACGCCTGTGCGTCGGCAATGCTTTGTCCGCCTGCTACGGCCTGATCGAGTTGGTAAGGCTGTGGCGCGTTGCCGTCAGGATTAGCGGCATAGACGCCGTTTAGCGTGGTGTTGCCAGACAAACCACTGGTACGGGCGGCTCCGAAAATCTGGTTCCAGAGCGCAAAGTAGTTCTGGCCGTAAGTGGGGTACTGTCCGCCGTCGGCTCGGGCAGGAGCCATTACACTGCCCATGATGCCATTGCCGAGGCTGCTCAGGTCGTAGGCTTTTCCCCCAAAATCAAAGACTGTGTAGGCTCGCACGAACCAGTCCTTGCCCGCGAGTTCGGCACGGTGAAGGTCGTACTGCATGGCGCGCTGGGCGTAGCGACTGCTGCTCTGAAAAATGCCGTTACTAAATGTATAGCGGTACTCGTAGGTTAGTTTTGTGCGCTCATTGATTTTGTACTGCACCGTAGGATTGATCCTGATATTTCCGGCCTTATAGCTGTCGCCCCAAATCGTGAAAAGATCGCCCGGTGCCTTAGCCCACAGCAGATCCCGCTCGGCGTAGCCCGGTGCGTAGATGCGGTAAGGATTATTGTCATTCATAGCCGTCAGCAAGGTATTGGTCACGGTACTTCCAATGTCGCCGTAGCGGTTGACCGCGTTCCAGCCCAGTGGCGATCCCTCGGCGTTATTGGCCGGATCGGCTCCGGCCAGGCCGCCCGAGGTAACGCGCTTGATGGCTGCGTCGCTGGACGCTATGAATTCGTCGGCCGAAAAGTAGTTTGCGTTGATTTTGAAAGCCAGTTTGTCGCCAATCGTTTTTGCATAGCGTACCTGAAAGTCAATCAAATGACGATTGCCGCCGCGCAGCGAGGCCGTCAGGCCGGGCGTGGTGAAAGGATCTTTGGAATGCATCAGAAGTACCCCATTGAGGGCGTTGGAGCCATACAGCGCCGAGTTAGCCCCGTGGACTACGTCTACACTTTCCAGGTCCAAATCCGAAATGCCCACCCAGTTACCGTAGTACAGCGAGGCCGTGGGGGAGGTCACGTCGACGTAGTCGGCGAGCTGCACCACGCGTTCAGCCTTGTTGCTGTTGAAGCCCCGTGTGCTGAAACTGGTAATCAGCCAGCTCGACTGACTCACGTCGATGCCTTTGTATTTGGCCAAACCCGAAATCAGATCCGTGGAGGCGGTACGCTGTAATTCCACCGCGCCGATGTGCTCTACCGTAACGGGGCTTTCCATCACGCGCTCGGCGGTGCGGGAGGCCGCGACGGTAATCTGGTTCAGGGTACCCCCGTCCCGACTCGTTGTATCGGATTGGGCGTGCGTATTCTGAATTAAAAAAAGACTACCAAAAAGAGGGGCAAACCGAAGCGATCTGTAAATAAAGTGCATGGGAAATAGATTGGTTCGAGCGGTCAAAGATAGATACTGTTCTTCCATTTAGTACTTTTGAACTACGTACCTATCTGTTTATCCCATGAAAAACAACATACTGCGGGGGCTGATCTTGCTGATTGTGACTGCTTTCTGTCAGGTACCTTTAGCATCGGCCCAAAGTACCTACTGCAATCCCATCAACCTTGATTATGGCTACACGCCCATCCCCAATTTCTCGGAATGGGGCCGCCACCGCGCTACGGCTGATCCGGTAATTGTCAATTATAAGGGTACTTTTTTCCTGTTCAGTACCAATCAATGGGGGTATTGGCATAGCAAAAACATGTCCGACTGGACATTCCACTCCCGACGGTTTCTTCGACCCTGGAACGACGTGTACGATGAACTTTGCGCTCCCGCCGTGGGAATTGTGGGGGATACCATGCTGGTATTCGGCTCGACCTATACCGGCGAATTCACAATCTGGATGAGTACCAACCCCGAAGCGAATGAATGGAAGCCGCTGGTTGAGCGCTTCGGCATTGGCGGTTGGGACCCCGATTTCTTTACCGACACCGACGGGCGATTCTATATGTACAACGGATCGAGCAACCGCTACCCGCTCTACGGCATCGAACTCAACCGCCGGACGATGGAACCCATCGGTACCCGCAAGGAGGTGTACTTATTAGAATCGTGGCGCTACGGTTGGCAGCGTTTCGGCGAGCACATGGACGATACCTTTCTGGATGGTTTCATGGAAGGCGCGCACATGACGAAACATAATGGGAAGTACTATTTGCAATACGGTGCGCCCGGTACTGAGTCGAGCGGCTACGCCGACGGGGTGGCGGTGGGCGATTCTCCGCTCGGTTTTTTCAAGAATCAGAGCGACCCGCTGAGCATGAAACTGGGCGGCTTTGCGCGCGGCGCTGGTCATGGTTCTACATATCAGGACAATGATAAAAACTACTGGCACGTCTCGACCATCACCATCAATAGGAAGAATAATTTTGAACGGCGGCTGGGTATCTGGCCTACGGGTTTTGACGAAGATGATGTGATGTGGTGTAATACGGCTTATGGCGATTATCCGCATTACTTGCCCTACCAAGATAAGCCGGGCGAATTCACGGGGTGGATGCTGTTGAATTTCAATAAGCCCGTGCGGGCGTCGTCATCGCTGGGAGGGTACCAGCCCAACCTGGCGGTGGATGAGGATATTAAAAGTTATTGGAGCGCCAAATCCGGCGACAAAGGGGAGTGGTTTGAGACGGACTTAGGCGAGCTGTCGACCGTAAATGCCTTGCAAATCAACTACGCCGACCAGGATGCTACTTCCCTGGGCAAAGTGACGGATCAGTACCATCAATACATTCTTTATCATTCCAAAGATGGCAAAAAATGGGAAGTACTTGTGGATAAATCGGCCAACAAAACGGATGTACCCCACGACTACGTCGAACTCGCCAAGCCCGTTTCGGCCCGGTACCTCAAACTGGAAAACGTACACATGCCGCAGGGGAAATTTGCGTTGAGTGGTTTTCGGGTGTTTGGTAAGGGAGCCGGGCCGAAGCCCAAAGCGGTGAAGCAATTCATGGTACTTCGCACCGAGAAAGACAAGCGCAGCGCCTGGATCCGCTGGTCGCCGGTGGATGCCGCTCAGGGCTATACGATTCGCTACGGCACGGCGCCCGATAAGCTCTACAACAACATTATGGTACTAACCCAGAACGACTACTGGTTCAAAGCCATGGACTCCAAAGCTACCTATTACTACACCATCGAGGCCTTCAATGAGAACGGTATTTCGGAGCGATTTCCGACGCTGAAAGTGGAGTAGGGGCGAAGGGTGAGGTTCTTTATTTTATTAGGGAGCCTTTGCTGAAAAAAAGATAAACATTAACCCGAATTTTTCAACATCCTCCACTCCTGGGTATGGCATAAATTACGTCACCCAAAACGGATAAATTGAAGACTTTCTCTTCCAGAGAAGGAAGTATCAGTTGCCAGGTTTTTCCCTGGTCTGAGGATCTGAAAATGCCGGATGGGTGACCACAAAAAAGGCTTTCACCTACCTGAACAATGGAAGCAATGGAGAGGCTTGCGGGTAAGCCGGCATCAATAGGCTGCCAGGTTTTGCCGCCGTCGTAGGAGGTGCGCACTCGTCGGGTCTCCGACTCGGTATTGTACGTGATCGCCGCGAACCCGCCTTTAATGCGTTCGACAGTGATGCCCACCCCGCCCTCACTAATTACCAAATCCCAGGTTTCACCCGCATCGGTCGACCGCATGATCCCCTTTTGGTTAGTCGCCAGAAGTACCCCGTCGGCCTCTACCAATATCCTGGTCCTGGCAGGAGCAAGGCTGCTAAGTACATCCGGGAAAATCTCTTTTTGCCAGTAGGGAGCCGTGGAATTGGATTGACTGCGGTAGATCTCCTTTCCGGTACGTATATAAAGCTCACGATCTTTTTCAACGAAACCATCCCGCTGAATACCTTCTTCCCGCAAGTTCGCAGGCAGCCCGGCGCTGATGTCCTGCCAGGTCTGTCCGCCATCGGTAGATTTAAAAATGAGATTTGCAGCTACGGCCTCATCACCTTTTTGTGTTAGCTGACTATTGGAGAGAAGGGATGACTGGGTAAATTCTAATGTCTGATTTAGGGCAAATGCAAATTGCAAAAGGAGCAAAAAGGCAAGGGTGTTCATGGCTAAAACGGGTTTGGTGAAACAACAGTGTAAAGCTATGGGACATCGGCTATCCTGCCTGCTTTTCAATTGTAAAAAGATGTAAAGGGTATGTAAAACGTTGCAAAATCACCGAAAACTTTACCAACTGTCATGAGTTGACTGCTTTGGATTTACGCTGTTTTGAGTCAAGACTTTTTGTGAAGAAAGTGACTTGTAGCTTTTGGGCAACGGATCGCGGCTTGGCGAAGGTGGCGATTTTTACCACAAATGTTAATACGGAGAACCAATGTTTGATTAAGCACAAAACTGTCTGCGGAGTACTGAACCGCCACTTTTGCCAAACCGCTGTTGTAGGCAGTTTTTCTTTCTCTCGTTGTTGTCTACGTCGTTTTTTGTTTGTCATTTAAAGTTTTTGCTTCGTCCAATAAGTAAAGTGCATATGCTTTTGGTTTGAGTTTTTCGCTGTCAAAATACGTTGGTATTTTAAATCGGGTGCTTGTTTTTCCTGTCAAGGCAAAAACTTTCTGACCGATTTTTGTAAAATAAAAGTTTGGTTTTTTGAAGTACACTTTTACTTTTTTAACTGTGAAAGCCCAATTGTCATAATTCTTTGAATTGAGCGTCTTTGATTTTGAAGATAAACGAATGAAAAGAAATGAAAGCGAAAATAGATTTATTGCTTTGTAACTATCAGAAAGTGATTTTTTCTTTTCAGTATATTTTAGTTTCCCAAGGTCTTTGTCGCTCAGTAAAATGAAACTTGAAAAATCACCATAGAATTGTTTTCCAAAATCGCCTAAGCCGTGAGTGAAGAACCTTGAAATAGCACTAACGCCTTTTTCAATGCAAACAATAGCACCTTGTATAAAAAGTCTTTCTTCTTGTTGGTAGGTTAATTGAGTTAAATCTGTTCCACTACCAAAGGAATATATAAACTTTTTGAAATTCTCAAATGGATTAAAGGTTTGATTTGGATTTTCAAGAATGATTGTGTCAATATAGTAGTATCGTTGTTTGATTGAAAACTCTGTTATGATCTTTAGAAATTCACGAAAAGATTTATTTTTTTCAATAAAATTCAAATCTTCCTTTACCATTGGAACACGTTGCATAATGTCAACATCTTTTGAATATTTAATCAACTCGTCCAAAATTTTCTCTATTCCGTGTCCGTTGTCATAGTTATTAAACTTGTTTTTTGCCTTTTGTAGCTCGGGATAATTACCTGTTAAATGGTTCTCTTTCAAAAGCAAAAGAATTTTTACTATTCTTTCAAAACCCGAAGAGAGTAATTGTAAAGGAACGTGATTATTTGAAACGAATGAAGTTTGCTCGTTTAAGTTTTTTAGCCCTGCAATAATCAGTCTGAACGAAGCCTTAACTTCTTCTGTTACGGCTACAACCTTTTCAACTTCGTGTGCTTTATTTATACCCATTTATTTCTTTTTTTCTTCGGTTTCTCTTTCTGGAAGAAATTGGCTGTGTATATTTCTTATAACTCAAACAATAATTTTATTCGGTTGGCGTGGGGTCGCTCTAAAATTGCCTACAACTCGTGTATATAAGAAAGTTCTGCAATAATTTTTGAATATCTATTGTACTTTAATTCTTTTTCTTGGTACCTTGAGTACGTTCACCGCGAACGTCGAACGGCTGTACTTTTTGTTTTTATAAACAAATGTGAAAAGTACCCAAAATACTCTCCATGGCTTAATTGTTTTACTTGAAAAATAAGACAATTACCTAAACGTAGAAGGAATATGTGTACCTATTCCTAAATCGTCCATTCCTTGACAAACTGCTCCGCCAAGCCCATGCGATTGGAAAAGTACCTAATTTTCCCTGCTTTGCCCAAACCATTGGTCAAATCGTAGCGGCACTGTTGAAACTACGGTAATTTTTTTGGCGTCCGGGTGATCGGGGTTGATCAGGTAGTTGAGTTCGGGAGGTACTAGGGTGCTGGATCTTTCAGTTCTGCCGACCCGAACAGCACAGAGAATCGCTTGCACCAGATCAGAACCTGCATACGGTTGTCTGGCTTAGTGCCGGAGGGAAGCTCAATGAAGAAACTGCCCGTATTCTTCAACTCGGCTATTTCGACAAAGTTCTTGGCTTTGGTGTCCTCAGCGAGGTAAATGCGCAGGTCGGGTCCCGGATCGGACTCGAAATTCTCGAATACCAGCGTGTGGTCCGTGCCTTTCCGGTACAGCTTAGCCGTACCGGAAGTGGGATGGTCACCGTTTTTGAAAGTGCCCTGCAGCAGCAGCGTTTGGGTCGAGGGGTCAAAGGTATTGGCACCGTTCGTCGAACTGCCAGGTGTCGGGTTGAGGTTGTCCACAGGAACCAGTTCTTTGTTTGAACATGATATGGCTACGGCAAAGGTCAACAGCAGGGCAAAATTTTTCAGGAAATTTTTCATATTCTTTTATTTGGTTGAGTTCGGTAATAGGTATACGTACCGGCCCTATTGCGGGGTTGCGTGGTGTACCAACACTCTTCCCAGAAAGGGTTTTCTAGGGTAATAATTCCCCGAAGCTACCTTTCGTAATCGGAAACGCTATACAGAAACGCAACCCAACTTGCTTCTTGAGCAACTTTTCTTATTTCCTAAGCAATAGTTTGTGAAATTACATCGCGATGAAGTACCCATACTCAATGAATAGGATTCGGCATTATGCCAAAAGTACTTTTCGTATTTGTTCTTGCCGCTTCATGAAAAATATATCCCTACTTCTTTTTATCCTTACTGCCGAGTATGTCGTAGCTCAATCGCGCCAACTCTGCGTGACCGTGGACGACCTGCCTACGGTTGCCTACGGAGCAGATAACCACGCAGAAATTACAAGCAAGCTAGTCGCGCACTTCCAGAAGTACGACATCCCGGCCATCGGGTTTGTGAACGAAAGCAAGCTCTACGAAGGCGGCGAGTTACGTGCAAAGGAAGTGGCGCTGCTGCGGCAGTGGCTGGCGGGCGGTTACGAACTCGGCAACCATACCTTCGGGCACAACAGTTATCATCAGGTCATTTTCAGCGATTATACCGCCGATGTACTGAAAGGAGCGGTGGTTACCCCGCCGTTGAGTAAAGCCGCGGGCTTGCCGTGGCGCTATTTCCGGCATCCCTATCTCCATATCGGAAAGACTCAGTCTGCTTACGACTCTCTGGCCGCTTTTCTGACAAAAAATAACTACATCGAAGCTCCGGTGACCATCGATAACACCGACTACCTTTTTGCCAAAGTATACGCGATGGCGCAGCGGAAAAACGACACCGCGCTTATGCAACGCATTGGCACCGACTATGTAAAGTACATGGAGGCCAAAGTCCATTTCTACGAAGAAGCCAGCCGGAAACTTTTTGATCGGGAAATTCCGCAGGTACTGCTCATCCACGCCAGTCTGCTCAACGCCGACTACCTCGACGACCTCGCTGAAATGTACCAGCGGAACGGCTATACTTTCGTGACGCTATCTACTGCCTTGCAGGATGCCGCTTACCGCGAAAAGATCACTAAATTTGGCAACTACGGCATTTCCTGGATCGATCGATGGGTACTTAGCCGGGGTATGTCCACTGATTTTCTGGCCAGCGACCCGCCGACGCCCGCTTATATCGAACAAGCGGCAAAGTAGCTGGATGGTTTTCCAGAAGGAATGACTTTTTAAAAGACTGATTTTTTACCTTCAGTTTCCCGCAGAACAAAAAAAACATGAGAAACATTGTCTACTACGTTGCCAGTTCACTGGATGGCTTTATCTCCGGCCCGGATGATGACGTTAGCGGATTTGTGCCGGAAGGGAGTGGTGTAACACAGTACCAACGCGATCTGGCAGCTTTTGATACGGTGATTATGGGCCGCAAGACTTACGAATTCGGCTATGCATACGGAATGAAACCAGGCCAACTAGCTTATCCTGGCATGAAGCATTTTATCTTTTCCGATCACCTGATTTTTGAAGAACAGGATTCCAGATTGCACGTCAGACCCATGCAACTTGATGAAATTGAGAAAATCAGGGAACAATCCGAAACCGATATCTACTTATGCGGCGGCGGACAATTTGCGGGTTGGCTGCTGGACAATCAAAAAATTGACATTCTGAAAATCAAGCTTAATCCTTTGATCCTGGGAAAAGGCGTCAGGCTGTTTGGAAACTCAAAACAAAACCTCAAAACCGAACTGATCAACACCGAATTATACGAAAGAGGGTTGCAGATCATGACGTATAAGATTCTATATTAAGCCTGAAAACTCCCTCACAAATATCTTCTATCTTCCATTTTCCATTAAATAAATGCCCCGAATTAAAGTAGCCACTGCCGTCCTGAACCAAACGCCGATGGCGTGGGAACACAATACGAAGAATATCATCGATGCGATTGAGGATGCCCGCCGCCAGCAGGTGAGTCTGCTCTGCCTGCCCGAGCTTTGCATCACGGGTTATGGCTGCGAAGATTATTTCTTTGCCTACGATCTGGAAGAGCAGGCGAAAAAATGCCTTATGGAGATCGTGACGCATACCGAAGACATGATCGTGGGGCTCGGACTTCCGCTACGGCACAACAACCGGCTTTACGATGTGGCCTGTCTGGTTGCTAACAAGCGGATTCTGGGATTTTACTGCAAGCAGAACCTTGCCAACAACGGCATCCATTACGAAGCACGTTGGTTTCATAAATGGCCAGCGGGTATTGTCGAAAGAACCACCATCGACCACATGGACTACCCAATCGGCGATGTAATTTTCGATGTTTCGGGCGTTCGGATTGCCTTCGAGATTTGTGAAGATGCCTGGGTGGCGCACCGTCCGGGGCGGCGGCACTACGAGCGTGGGGTTGATATTATGCTCAATCCCAGTGCGAGCCACTTTGGTTTTTTCAAGTTCGTGACCCGTGAGCGTTTTGTCATCGACGCTTCAAGATCGTTCGGGTGCAGTTATATCTATACCAACATGGTGGGAAACGAGGCCGGGCGAGCTATCTATGACGGCGACGCCATGATTGCCTCCAATGGGGAGTTTCTGCGGTCGAGCAACCGTTTCAGTTACGAAGATTTCCTGCTCACCACGGCGGTTGTCGATACCGAGTATACCCGACTCAGCCAGGTACAGAATATCGCCGACTTGCCCAAGGACAAGTTCTGGAAAGTACCCGGTACTTTCGACTTCCCGGACATCGAACCCGTACCGTTGCAGGTGGCCGATCTGGAAGCCTTCGAGGGCGGTGGCGCTTTAAAAGAAGAGGAATTCGCCCGCGCGGTGTGTCTGGCTCTCTTCGACTACCTCCGCAAGAGTCGCTCGCAGGGCTTTACCGTGTCGCTGTCGGGAGGAGCCGATTCGGCGGCCTGCGTAGCTCTGTGCGGATTGATGATTCGGCTGGCTGAGGAAAGTATCGGGTTGGAGCGATTCAAGCAAAAACTGGGGCATATCGAGAAAATCCAGAATTGCGGAACGGTCGAAGATATAGCCAAAGAGCTCATCCATACGATTTATCAGGGAACTGAAAATAGCTCGGAAACTACGCTTGATTCGGCTCGTTCGCTGGCGGAGTCGATCGGGGCGACTTTTTATACCATCAATATCAACGGCCTGGTCGAAAGCTATACCGGGCTGATTGAAGAGCAAATCGGTCGCGAACTCAGCTGGGCGAAGGACGACATCGCGCTGCAGAATATTCAGGCGCGGGTTCGGGCACCGGGCGTGTGGCTACTTACTAACCTCACCAACCATCTTTTGCTGTCTACCTCCAATCGTTCGGAAGTAGCCGTGGGCTACGCGACCATGGACGGCGACACCGCGGGCAGCATCAGCCCGATTGCGGGCATCGACAAGTTTTATTTACGGAAATGGCTGGTTTGGCTCGAAAACGTCGGCTGCAATGTGCAGGGCAAGCATATCAAAATCGAAGGGTTGAAGAAGGTGAACAGCCTGCAACCTACCGCCGAACTACGCCCCGCCGACCGCAAACAAACAGATGAGGACGACCTGATGCCTTACGAGTTTCTGGATGCGCTGGAAGAGAGCGCTATCCGGGATAAGAAACCGCCCGTGGAGTGCTACCGCATTGCGCTGGTCGTATTCACGGATCGCTACACGCCCGCCCAAATGCTGGCCTGGACCGAGCGATTCTTCAAACTATGGAGCCGCAATCAGTGGAAACGCGAGCGCTACGCGCCATCTTTTCACCTTGACGACCTCAACCTCGACCCACGCACCTGGTGCCGGTTCCCGATTCTGTCGGGCGGCTTCGAGCGGGAATTGCAGGAATTGCGCGACTATGCGGCGGCAGAGAAGGGTGTAAGCAAAGGGCGGCGGATTGGTTTTTAAATTATTATATACAGATAAGATGAAATCTACTGCCCAATTCGGGGAAGCAATGGTACAGCGGCAGATATATTTTGCCCTAATTTATAATGATTTGACGTTCGATTGGGAAAAGTAAATACTATAT
>CAZCOG010000033.1:0-73626 GCA_964500445.1 uncultured Persicitalea sp.
ATATATAATTTTATAAAGAAAAAATAAAACCTTGACTCAATTCAGCTCGAATGAGAAAAAGCAGGTTTGACCGTTATCGGAGCGGAAAGCGGAGACGTGGGTATATCGCTCGAAAAGAATTGACGAAATGTATGCCGTGACTCGCCTGCTGCTGGCTGCCTGGCCCGCAAGGCGGTCATTCCCACCGCCAGGCTAGGTGAGCACGAGCGACATGCAAAGACTATACGTTCCGAAACTAATTACCCGACTTTACGACAGCGCCTCCCACAAAATCTCCGCCGGATGAAGGGCCTTACGGCCCGTACCGTCGTGAATCTGGTGGCGACAACTGGTGCCGGGCGCGGCGATGATAACTTCCTCAGGTTGCTGGCGTACAGTCGGGAAAAGTACCAGTTCACCGATCTGCATAGAAATATCGTAATGCTCGGCTTCGTAGCCAAAACTACCCGCCATGCCGCAGCAGCCGCTCGGGATAAGTTGTACCGTGTAGTTTTCGGGCAGCGAGAGCATCTTCTTAGTAGGTACTAGACTGGCGATCGCCTTTTGCTGACAATGGCCGTGGAGTTTGATCGTTCGCTTTTCTTTGGTGAAAAGTTGGGGAGAAATTTTATTCAGGTCAATTTCCCGCGCGATGAATTCGTCGAATTGCAGGGCATTCTGAGCGAGCGCTTTGGCGGCATCCAGCCACTCATCGCTCACTAGATCGGGGTACTCGTCGCGGAAGGTGAGGATAGCCGAGGGTTCGATGCCGATCAGTGGGGTACTATGGCTAATGAGACCGCTCAGCGCCCTGACGTTCTGCTCGGCAATTTTCTTTGCCTCCTTCAAAAGCCCTTTGGAAAGCTGCGGGCGGCCGCTGGGCGCGTGGTTAGGAATCTCCACCTCGTAGCCTAGTTTTTGCAAAGTCCAAATCGCTTTCTTACCAATTTCGACATCGCTGTAGTTGGTGAACTCGTCGCAGAAGAGGTAGACTTTCCGATCTGTGGAGGCGGGATTGTTCTTTACTCTCTCTTTCCCGAACCAGCCACGCAGCGTTTCGCCGCGCAGCAGTGGCATGGTACGGTCAGGATGGAAACCCACGACACGGTTGGCCAGGCGGCGGAGCGAAGCGTTTTTGAAAACTAAGTTGTACGCCCAGGGTACATAGCTGGCAATGCCTGTCATTCTGGAAAAATTCCCCACTAGCCACGAGCGTAGCGGCACTCCGTGAACATCGTGGTACTGCTGCAAAAACTCCATTTTCAGTTTGGCAACGTCTACATTGCTGGGGCATTCGCCCTTGCAGCCCTTACAGGCCAGGCACAAGTCATACACTTCCTTGATTTCTTCGTGGTCGAAGCGGTTGTCTTTGGGCGAGCGCGTGAGCATTTCCCGCAGGATGTTGGCGCGGGCGCGGGTCGTTTCCTTCTCGTTGCGCGTCGCCATGTAGCTGGGACACATCGTGCCACCGCTGAGTTGGGTTTTGCGGCAGTCGCCCGAGCCGTTGCATTGCTCGGCGTGTTGCAGGATGGTCTGGTTTTCGAAACGGAAGTACGTCTTGAACTCCGGGTTGGATTGGTCGGCCTCGTAGCGCAAAAAGGTATCCATTGGCGCAGCGTCCACGATTTTGCCGGGATTGAAGATGCCGCGCGGGTCCCAGGTACGCTTGATTTCTTTGAATAACTGGTAGTTATGCGGCCCCACCATCTGCGGGATAAATTCCCCTCGCAGGCGTCCGTCGCCGTGTTCGCCCGAAAGCGACCCATCGTACTTTTTCACCAGTGTGGCAATTTCCTCCGCAATCATCCTGAATTGACGGTGCCCTTCCTGAGTCTTGAGATTAATGATTGGCCGCAGGTGCAGTTCTCCCGATCCCGCATGAGCATAATGCACCGCCGACATATTGTGCCTGTGCAGAATCTCGTTGAAATCGCGGATGTAGTCCGGTTGATCCTGTACATCCACGGCGGTATCTTCGATCACCGCCACAGCTTTCTCGTCGCCGGGAATATTAGCCAGGAGTCCCAATCCCGCCTTGCGCAGCGTCCAGATTTTCTTGGTGTCGTCGCCAAATAGCAGCGGAAAGTGAAAGCCCAGCCCGGCGGCCCGCAACTCGGCTTCCAGTTCAGCGGCCAGTTGCTCTACCTCCGCCTGTGTTTCACGCGAAAGATCCACGACCAGAATCGCGGGATAACTACCATCTTCTTTATCTTTTACAAAGAAAGCATTCTGCCGCTGCTCGGCGTTGGTAGCGGCGCATTCCAGTACGTAGCTGTCAATCAGTTCGACGGCTTGTGGCTGGTACTTCAGAGCAACAATCGTGGCCCGGAGCGTTTCGTCGATGGTATTGAAGTGTGCGCATAGCAGCCCCTGGGTTTTGGGCGGCAGCGGCACGAGATTAAGTTTTATTTCGGTCAGCAGACAAAGGGTACCCTCCGAGCCCGCAATAAGGCGGCACATATTGAATTCGGGACCGTCGGGCGCAAAGGGGGCACAATCCAGTAGTTGGTCCAGGGCGTACCCGGTGTTGCGCCGTTCGATGGACTTCTTGGGAAAGTTCTTTCGTATTTCGGCCTGGTTTTCGGGATTGGAAAGAATTTCCAGCGTTTTTCTGTAAATATCACCCGATAGCCCCGGCATTTGCGCGAGTCGCTGCACATTATTTGTCGCCGAGAAAACCGCCTCCGTACCATCGAAAAGCAATGCCTTTACTTCCAGCAAATGCTCTCGCGTCGAGCCATACACCACCGAGTTGGAGCCACAGGAATTATTCCCCACCATTCCGCCGACCATCGCCCGGTTGGCGGTGGAGGTTTCAGGCCCGAAGTACAAACCGTATTCCTTCAAAGCCATATTCAGCTCGTCGCGCACGACACCCGGCTGCGTTCGAACCCAACGTTCTTTAGGGTTAATTTCCAGAATTTTGTTAAAATGCTTCGACACATCCACGACAATGCCGCCGCCTACTACCTGCCCGGCCAGCGAAGTACCTGCCGTACGGGGAATGAGCGAAACGCCGTTTTCCCGCGCAAAGCGAATCAGCGTTTTCAGGTCTTGCTCCGTGCGTGGAATGGACACGGCCAGCGGCATTTCGCGGTAGGCCGAAGCGTCGGTTGCATACAGCGTACGCAGCGTGTTATCCTGAAATAAGTCGCCGTCGAGTTGGCGGGCAAGGGTGTCGAGGTTGGGGGTAGTTTGAATGGTTGGGGCGTTCATTACCTGATAACGAATATTTCGGCGGCTGGTTATCCGCAAAGATAGTCATCCAAAACGTCCTATGGGTTTTATGCCGGCTGATTTGTCGGAATGAAGTCGGTTGCAGGACTTGGCTACCTGTATAAACACCTGACTTCTTCCAATCCTGATAGGCGTACTATGTTTCTTGAATCGCCCTATAATGCATGAATAGTAACAAAAAAGCACTCAGCGAAAAACGCCAAGTGCTTTGTATTCAAGTGATTCTGTAGGGATTCGAACCCCAAACCTCCTGATCCGTAGTCAGGTGCTCTATCCAATTGAGCTACAGAACCATTCCGCTAATGGGACTGCAAAAGTAGTAGATGATCGGGTTTTCACCAAAACAATTTTTTGATTTTTATGAAAAGTACCTTTTAAGTCGCTATAAGCCCTGAAAATCGGATTTCCTCTTTTGCAAAAAAGCCATGATGCCCTCGGCAGTATCGCGCGATTGACCCAGCTTATCCTGCTCCTGAGCCTCTACTTCCAGCATCGTTTCCAAATCGGAGTTGAAAGATTGGTTGAGAGCCCGCTTCATAGCACCAATGGCCCGGGTGGGCGCATGGCGGTAGTAGGAAACGGTTTCGGCTACGGCGGCATCCAACTCAGCTGCGGGAACGGCGCGTTGTACCATTCCTATCTGCACGGCTTCGGGCCCATACACACGGCGACCCGTGGAGGCCAGGTCGAAAGCGCGGGCCGTGCCTACCAAACGGGGCAGGAAGAAAGTGGAACCAGCGTCGGGCATCAGACCAATGCCCACGAATAGTTGAGCAAAATACGCTTTCTCGGGCATAATAACTACATCGCAGGCCAGGGCCAGTGAGCAGCCTGCGCCCGCCACCAAGCCGTTAAGACGGCACACCACGGGCTTCGGAATGTTCCGTAAGGCACGAATCATGGGATTATAGCGACTGCGAAGCGCATCGCCCATGCTGGGGTTTTCGCCCAGTCCTGCTTTCAGGTCGGCCCCGGAGCAAAAGGCTTTATCGCCCGATCCGGTCAGCAACAGTACCCGGATAGAGTCATTCGCTTCGGCAGCAGTCACGGCCTGAGTGATTTCCTGAATGAGATCAGGACTGAGCGCGTTGTGCACCTGCGGGCGGTCGAGGGTAATGCGCGCTACGCCATCAGTGACTTCGTAAATAAGGTTCTTGTACATAATGTCAGGGTCAAGTAGCGAATGTGGCAACCACAAGTACCTAGAATATGGTATAGCAGATAGCTATAAACTACCCGGATGTCCATTGTCTGGCGCCAGAATAGAAAGATTTATCTCTAAAAGAACAAAAACACCGCCGCCATACTGATGGCTACCCCTAAAGCAAGCCCAGCAGACACTTGCGCAGGCGTGTGGGCATTAAGGTACAGGCGCGCACTCAGCAGCATACCTGTGATAATGACACCAAAAACGAAAGGAAGAAATAAGGCAAAGTCTCCATAGCGCAGAATGACGCCCCCCAAAGCGCCCAGGTAGCCTCCCATGCCCGTAGCGTGGGCGCTGATCTGCCAGCTCAGGCTAATCAGGGCCACGAAGATCAGTGAGACAGTGATGCTGCCCAGCACGACGGAAATCTGCGGTGCCAGTTCGCTGACGGGTTGGAACTGCCAGCCAAATAGATAAGTACTTAGAGAATAGATGATCAGAGTAACTAAATAGGGCAACCGGCGGTCGCGCAGGGTCTGGAGCTGCAGGCTCTTGACAAAACCCAGCCGGTACATGTAGAAAATAACCAACGCCGGAGCCACAAAAGTATTCAAGAAAAGCAGTACCAAGAGGCTGAATCGGGCAGAGGGGCTTAGCGCAACGACACCCACCAATTCGGGAGTCAGACCGAAAAGAATAGCGAAGATATAAGTAGGGAGCAGCAGCGGGTGCAGGACAACGGACAGGGAGAAGGCAAGACGGTGGCTCAATTCAGCGTGTTTCTGTTTCTGAGACAACAAAAGTAATGGTTCTGCTGAGTTGTTTAGTCGTTTATTTGTTTAGGCTGGTTCGCCCCATCTCTTACAGGAGCGGGTACTTTACTGAATAGATCCAGTACTTTAAACACCTCCACAAACAAACCCCTAAATCTGTTTGCGCAGCCGCGCCACCGGGATGTTGAGTTGCTCACGGTACTTGGCTACCGTGCGGCGGGCAATATTATAACCTTTGGCATTAAGGAGTTTTTCCAGCTTGTCGTCAGAGAAAGGCTTACGCTTAGGTTCGCTTTCGATCAGTTCGCGGAGGATATTTTTGACCTCGCGGCTGCTGGCGTCCTCGCCGGAGTCGGTAGCGATACCCTCGGAAAAGAAGTACTTAAGGGGGTATAAGCCAAATTCTGTTTGTACGCATTTGCTGCTGGCCACCCGCGAGACCGTCGACACGTCCATATCAATGATCGTGGCTATATCTTTCAGAATCATGGGCCGAAGCTTGGTTTCGTCGCCGTCGAGAAAGAAGTCGTACTGGTAGTTCAGAATGGCCGACATGGTTCGCATAAGTGTGGCCTGCCGTTGCCTGATGGCGTCGATAAACCATTTGGCCGAATCCAGTTTTTGCTTGACAAAGGTCGCAGTCTCACGGATGTTTTTATTGGTTTTGTCACTCTTATGATACGTATCGAGCATATCGGCGAACGTGCGGTTAATGCGTAGTTCAGGAGCATTCCGGGCGTTAAGTGTCACTTCCAGATTTCCGTTATGGTTACTCAGAATAAAATCGGGGGTCAGGTAATGCGAGCGATCATCGTCGCCCTCCACCGATCCGGGCTTGGGGTTGAGTCTGGTGATGAGCGTCAGGACGTCATAGGCCTCCTGGCTGGAAATGCCGAGCCGCCGCTGGATTTTTTCATAATGTTTTTTAGAGAATTCCTCGAAATAATGTTCGATAGTCTGTAGAGCCAGCTGCACGGTCACATCCGATTGATCCCGGCGCCGAAGTTGCAGTAGCAGGCACTCCTGTAGCCCGCGGGCACCAATCCCTGCTGGTTCGAGGGCCTGCACCATTTTCAGAACACGTTCCAGTTCGCATTCAGTCGTATAAATACCCTGTGTAAACACTAAATCACTGGCGATGGATTTGAGCGCTCGCCGCAGGTACCCATCATTTTCGATACTACCCAGCAGGTGTAACCCCAGAAATCGCTCCTGTTCGGTAAGATGCAGAAAGCCAAACTGCTGAAACAGGCTATCGTGAAGTGTCATTCGCATGGCGACAGGAAATTCCCGGTCCTCGTCAGTATTGTAGGAGCCATCGCCATACATCTTGTAGCCCCCCATGTCCTCATGCTGCAGATACGTATCTAAATCCAGCTCATCGTGGGTACTTTCCTCATATTCATTGCCATCGATGTCATCCAGTTCGTATTCATTTTTGGGAACTTCGTCCTGACCTTCTTCAAGCGCAGGGTTAATTTCTAATTCCTCTTTGATACGGGCATCCAACTCGGCGGTAGGTACCTGCAGCAGCTTGATAAATTGAATTTGCTGTGGTGAGAGCTTTTGCAGAAAACCCTGGGTGATTACAAGTTTTTGCATGAGTCAGTAAAGGTTGTTCATCGTATAATTTAGATTTTTATTCTAGCCACAAGCATCTCCTCCTCCAACATCAGTTACTCCCAGATCAATATTGATGCCAATTTATAAGTTCGTCTGTAAATAGTAACCTTTTTTTATAAAATTTTTCTCAATACGCTATAAATCAAGATACTAACGGCATATTTAATGATAAAATAACGGTGACTCTTTTTTAAAGAGGGCAGTAATTGGACACAGATAAAGTATTAGCGTAGGTTTTAGATGGCTAATTTGTAATTTCGCGACCTGTCTGACGATGCCTTAATTCCGCATTTTACATTATCCCTTTTTCATCTAATAAATGGGTCCTATACAGATCAAACAAATCCTGCAAAGTGCCGAAGTCGGCCAACCCGTAGAAATAAAAGCCTGGGTGCGCACTAAGCGTGAAAGCAAAAACGCCATTTTTATCGCTCTTAATGATGGCTCCACCCTGCACAATATTCAGGCGGTGGCCGAGCCGGGGCAATTTCCCGAATCCACTCTGCGCCTCATTACGACGGGTGCCTGCCTCAAAGTCACGGGCAGCCTGGTAGAGTCTTTGGGTTCGGGGCAGGCCGTGGAGGTAAAAATGCAGGATGTCCTGATATACGGAGCTGCCGACCCTGAGGTTTATCCGCTGCAACCTAAAAAGCACTCGCTGGAATTTTTGCGTGAAATTGCCCACCTGCGGCCCCGAACCAATACATTTTCGGCTATTCTCAGGATTCGCCACGCGCTGGCCTTTGCCGTGCACAAGTACTACAACGACAACGGCTTTTTTTACCTGCATACACCCATCATCACGGCCTCCGACGCCGAAGGTGCGGGCGAAATGTTCCGCGTGACAACGCTGGACGCCGATAAACCACCCCGCGACGAAGCCGGTAAAATAGATTACAAAGAAGATTTCTTTGGCCGCGAAACCAATCTGACCGTTTCGGGACAGCTGGAGGGAGAGCTGGGCGCATTGGCTCTATCCAAGATTTACACCTTCGGTCCCACGTTCCGGGCCGAAAACTCCAACACTACCCGCCACCTGGCAGAATTCTGGATGATCGAGCCGGAAATGGCCTTTTTCGATCTGAACGACAACATGGACCTGGCGGAGGATTTTGTGAAGTACGTGATTCGTTACGCCCTCGACAATTGCGCCGACGATCTTGAATTTCTTGAAAAACGCCAGGCCGAGGAAGAAAAAAGCAAGCCGCAGGCCGAGCGCTCCATGCCCCTGGCCGAAAAGCTGCGTTTTGTGGTGGATAACCCGTTTGAGCGACTGACCTACACGGAGGCCATCAAGATTCTGGAAAACTCCAAACCGCACAAGCAGAAAAAATTCCAGTATAATGTGGAGTGGGGAGTGGACTTGCAGAGCGAGCACGAACGCTACCTCGTCGAGAAGCATTTCAAGAAGCCCGTGATTCTGACCAACTACCCGCGCTCGATCAAATCTTTCTACATGAAAGTGGACGAAGTCTCCGACGCTGCCCCCGCCCCTACCGTCCGGGCAATGGACGTGCTGTTCCCAGGCATCGGCGAAATTATCGGCGGTAGCCAGCGTGAAGAAAACTACGATGTACTACTCGAACGCGTTCACGAGGTCGGCATTGATCCCGACGTAATCTGGTGGTACCTCGAAACCCGTAAATTCGGCACCGCTCCCCACTCAGGCTTCGGCCTTGGCTTCGAGCGCCTGGTCCAGTTCGTGACGGGTATGGGCAACATACGTGATGTGATACCTTTCCCGCGTTATCCGAAGAGCGCAGAGTTTTGAAAAAGTACTTGAGTGCCAAAGTTCCTAAGTACCTGAGAGAGCTTACGCCGTAAGCCAGTACTATAAATTACTTTGGTAATCAGGTACTTATGAACTTTGGCACTCACGCATAGCGTTACTTCAAATTATTTTTATGCTAACCACCCTCCTCATCTTTCTGCTCATGGTACCCGGCTTTGTAGTTGTGGGGGTGTACCTTGAGCGGAAAGTTTCGGCTTTTATTCAGGACCGGATGGGGCCGATGGAGGTAGGCAAATGGGGATTGCTACAACTCTTTGCTGATCTTCTAAAATTGCTGCAAAAGGAAGATATCGTTCCCAAAGCTGCCGATAAATGGCTGTTCCTGGGTGCCCCGTTCGTTATTTTTGCGGCCGTCTTTGCGGCCTACGCAGTTATGCCCATGGCACCGGGGCTAAGCGGCTCGGGGGCGGCAGTAGGCGTGTTTTACCTACTTACTATCCTGTCCATAGATGTCATCGGGATTTTGATGGCGGGCTGGGGCTCAAATAATAAGTACTCTCTCTTCGGCGCTATGCGCTCGGTGGCGCAGATCGTCAGCTATGAAGTACCTCTGGGCCTGAGCGTACTCTGCGTAGTGATGCTCACCCAAACCCTCGATTTACAGGTCATTAGTTTCCAGCAGGGAATTTATTCGTTTGAGCCCGTTTATCTTTTTGGGTTGAAGGATTTGGGCATCGATGTGACACAGGCAGGTGGTTTTTTATCCTGGAACATCGTCCGAAATCCGTTTCTGCTGATCGTGTACGTCATCTTTTTTATCTCGTCACTGGCCGAATGCAACCGCGCCCCTTTTGACCTGCCCGAAGGCGAGTCGGAACTGGTGGGCGGTTTCCATACCGAGTACTCAGGCATGCGCTACGCTCTGCTTATGCTGTCGGAATACGGGATGATGCTGCTGGTGTCGCTGCTAGGAGCAGTCCTTTTTCTGGGTAGCTGGAATACGCCTTTCCCGAACATCGGCCCTGTTCGGCTGGCCGACTGGACAAGCGGTGAACCAGGTACCTGGTTTGGGTATATATCGGGAGCCTTTTGGCTTTTAACAAAGGCTCTGCTGGGCGTTCTGATACAAATGTGGGTTCGCTGGACGCTGCCACGGCTACGCGTGGACCAACTCATGTATCTGGGCTGGAAGGTTCTGACGCCCGTAGGACTAGTGCTATTTTTCGTGTCGGGAGTATGGCGGCTGTTGGGTGTTTAAGCCTTGCTGCCGCAGGCTATACGCTTTTTTTATAGGAGAGAGTTTTGATTTTTCTATAAGCCTATGCTCTACCGCTGATAGCTTATAGTTCTTTTCTTTGCACAAAATGCCCCCTTTTTCAGTTATACAAAAGGTTCATTAAAAACCATCCAATCGCTAAAACCAAGATCAATGAAAAAATATTTCTTCTTCCTCGCCCTATTGATCGGCGGCCTGACGGTTTCGTCGAATGCCCAGAAATCTTCCAATCCCGCCGCCAAAGGCTTCAATGCTGATGGCTCCGATGCCAAGGCGATTGCCCTGGCCGACGCGGCGATGGACGCTATGGGAGGCCGTAAAAACTGGGACAATACCCACTACATCACCTGGAATTTCTTCGGAAACCGACGTCTGACCTGGGATAAGTGGACGGGCGATGTCCGGGTTGAAAACCTCAAAAACGACCAGACTGTACTGCTGAATGTGAATACGGACAAAGGCCGCGTGATGAAAAATGGTCAGGAAATCACTCAGCCCGACTCGGTAGCCAAGTACGTAAAACAAGCCAAGAGCGCCTGGATCAATGACTCGTACTGGCTGGTGATGCCCTACAAACTCAAAGATTCGGGCGTGACTCTGAAATATATGGGTGAGGACAAAACCGAAGATGGCGCCGCTGCCGAGAAAATCCAGATGACTTTTGAAAACGTTGGCGACACTCCCCAGAACAAGTACTATGTCTGGCTTAGTCCTGAATCCAAAATGGTGACGCAATGGGCGTATTTTGCCAAAGCTGAAAACGATAAACCCAACTTCGTTATGCCCTGGAAGTCCTACAAACCATACGGGAAAGTGATGCTTTCAGGAGATCGGGGGCAACGGCAGTTGACCGATATTCAGGTTTTTGATAAACTACCCAAATCAGTTTTCGAGTCATTTGAGAAACCGACATTTTGACCCAATTACAGGCGCGAACCTATTCCTTTGTGGCAAGAGGCTTTCTAGTAATTTTTTATTAAAATGAATCTCCAGACTTTACCCAATACCCAGACGGTTACTAAAAAAAGCATCGGAAAAACGGGCGTTCTTATCGTCAACCTCGGAACGCCGGATAGCCCGGACACGCCCGATGTGCGCAAGTACCTGCGTGAATTTTTGATGGATGGCCGCGTAATCGACATTTCCTACACCTCGCGCTGGATGTTGATTAACCTGATTATTGCGCCCTTCCGGGCACCGAAGTCAGCCAAGGTTTATAAAGAATTGTGGACTGAGGCAGGCTCGCCCCTGAAAACCTACGGCGTCGCGGTTGAAAATATGCTGCAGAAAGCCCTGGGCAACGACTACGTTGTAAAACTAGCGATGCGCTACCAAAGCCCCAGCATCGAAAGCAGCCTCGCCGAATTGCAGCAACTGGGACTTTCCAAAATCACCATTATCCCGTTTTTTCCGCAGTATGCTTCGGCTTCCACGGGTTCAGTCTATGAGGAAGTGATGCGGGTACTTAGCCAGTGGCAAGTCATGCCGGAGCTGCGCTTTGTCAACCGCTTTCTGGACCACCCCAAATTCATCGAGGGCTTCGTGCAGGCGGGAAAAAAGTACCTGGCCGAGCGCGACTACGACCATATTCTGTTCAGCTACCACGGCTTGCCGGAGCGGCAAATCCTGAAAGGCGACTATACGGGCAAGCAGTGCAAGCTGGGTAGCTGCTGCGACACCGCGAACCGACACAACCAGTTTTGCTACCGCGCTCAGTGCTTTGAAACTACCCGCTTGCTGGTCAGGGAATTGGGCCTGGCCGAAGGTACTTACACGACGTCTTTCCAATCCCGCCTGGGCAAAACACCCTGGATCAAGCCCTATACTGACGATATCATTAAGGAACTGGCCGGGCGCGGTGTCAAGAGTGTACTGGCATTTTCGCCTTCCTTCGTGGCCGACTGCCTGGAAACTACCATCGAAATTGGCGATGAATACAAAGAATTGTTCGAGGAACAGGGCGGCGAGCACTGGCAGTTGGTCGAAAGCCTGAACGACAGCGATATCTGGGTCGAAACCCTGGTAGATTTGGTAAAGCAAGAAGCATAAAATTCCAGTTGCTTCAGATTATTATTGCGCCAGAATCAGTTCATCACCCACACTTACTTCTCCCGTGCCCGTGTGTATCAGATCCCGGCCAAAGTAAATCTTCCTAGCCTCTAAACGGTACTTGGACAGCGTAGCCAGTGGCTCTCGGCTTTCAGCGATTCCGGTAGCAGGATCTACGTTCGGGACATTACAACGGGCGCAGTTTTCCAGTCCGGTAAAGGACACACCGTTGATCGTAAAATCAGTGATCTCATCTTCCTGATAGGGCATTCCACCCGTAAAAACGATATTGGGCCGGAAGCGAGCCATCGTCAGTTCGTCTGTACCCGGTGCGGAAGTTGCAAGATACCGTTCATTGAGGTCGCGCAGGGAAGCCTCGCCAATCATCAAAAACGGATGGGCATCGGCGAAGGAGGTCACTTTGCCCGCCGGCCGAAAACCCGAACTGGACACCACGGGCCGAAGACTTTCGTCGGGCATATACACCAATCGGCATTTGATCCCCAGTACCTCACTGAACCAGCCATTTACATCTGCGCCAAGATCGTACGCGTCCACTTTCGCCTTCCAGACCGTCACCGTGCGGTCAACTATGCCCTCGGGTTGCGCCGGAATGAACAAATCCTCGATTTTATAGTCCAGAGACCTGATGCGAAGTTTTTCGCCTTCCAGCGAGGGCTGCAGTAGCCACATTTTCGGGAAGTTACGGATAGTCAGGAACTTGTCGTTCTCATCCGTGAGCATAAAGCGGCGGTCATACGCGAAGCCCCGGTCGGTCACTTCGGCCGATGCCACAGCAATACCACCGAGCGATTTAATAGGAAAAAGGTAAAGTCGGCTAACGGTCAGCATGTTCGTTTTTTTAAGAATGTTTCGGAAACTGGTCGAAATCCGGCTTTCGTTTTTCCAGGAAAGCATCGCGTCCTTCCCGCGCTTCGTCGGTCATGTAGCCGAGGCGAGTGGCTTCACCCGCAAAAATCTGCTGGCCCACCATACCATCATCTACAAGGTTAAAGGCGAATTTGAGCATCCGGATCGCCATCGGGCTTTTTTCCAGAATCTCCTGCGCCCACTGGTAGGCAGTAGCTTCCAGCACGTCGTGCGGTACCACGGCATTGACCATGCCCATCTCGAAAGCTTCCTGCGCCGAGTAGCTGCGACCAAGGAAGAAAATTTCCCGCGCCCGCTTCTGCCCGACCTGTCGGGCCAGGTAGGCCGAGCCGTAGCCCGCGTCGTAACTGGCTACGTTGGCGTCGGTCTGTTTAAAAATAGCGTGTTCCTTACTGGCCAGCGTCAGGTCACACACTACGTGCAGACTGTGGCCCCCGCCGACAGCCCAGCCGGGCACCACAGCGATGACGGGTTTGGTCATGAAGCGGATCTGCCGCTGTACTTCCAGAATATTAAGGCGATCCAGGCCGTCGTTGCCTTTGTATCCCGCTTTGTCGCGGAAGCGCTGGTCGCCGCCGGAGCAGAAGGCATACACGCCGTCTTGGGCCGGGCCTTCGCCCGAGAGCAGTATTACGCCGACGGTACCGTCGTTACGGGCATCTTCAAAGGCATCCAGTAGTTCGAAAACTGTACCAGGCCGGAAGGCATTGCGGACATCGGGGCGGTTGAAGGCGATGCGGGCCACGCCGTTACATTTTTTGTAGGTAATGTCTTCGTATTCTTTGGCGGTTTGCCAGTTTGGTTCTTGCATTTTGGTCAGCTAGACTATTTCCCCCAATTTTTAAGGTCGAACGGCTTTTCAGAAAGGTAGGGTTAAAAAGTATTAGGCCAAATAACCGAAAAATCCGGCGATTTTAACTAAAAACTAGCGTTGGGATTCTTTGTTTGTGAAAAAAAACAAAGAATCCAAACGCCCGCTTAAAGAAACCGCTACTACTACTGAATCAGCGACCAGAGTAAAGCGATTCTCCTTTTTATTTCTATAAAGGAATCAATAACTGTCGTTCTGCTTCAAGTACCCCGGCAGGTTCGAAGCACCATCGATAGCCGTTTGGGGAATCGGGAAGAGACGCTTTTTCGGATCGGTATTGGTTTTTTCGGTCCAGGTACCTTCGTACTTGCCGAAGCGGATCATATCGCTGCGGCGCAGCATTTCCCAGTAAAACTCAAAGCCCCGCTCGCGGTAGAGCAGATCCAGATTCATTGCTGTCAGAGCCGGTGGTGGGGTGCCACGGGCCGTGCGGGCGGCACGGACGGTGTTGACATCCGCCAGGGCGGCAGCTTCTCCCCCACCCTTGCGGAGCTTCGCCTCGGCCCGCATTAGGTAGGCATCCGCCAGGCGGACGATGACAATATCAGCCTCGCCGAAATTACGACCGCTGGTAGATTTCTTGCTGAATTCGTACTTCTCTACCCGATAACCTGTACTATAATTACTACCCTCGACAGTAAAGTCTATTTTCTCGGTAAAATTCACTGGTAGCGTAGGCCTGTTACGCGTAACGGAGAAGAGCTTCCCCACTTTCATTTTTCCATCAGGACATTTCAAGAAGGCTCCATTCACGCGCAGAAGTCCATACTGCTGGCCCCGCAAAATACCGCGGTTGATATTGAAGTCCTCTGCCGCCACGCAGGAATCGGCGGGATTGGTGTAGATGGACAGGTTTTGCTTGTGGAAGCGTGGATCGACCGATGGATCGGCAGGTGCGTAGGCTTTGGCCCAAGTCTGATAATAGTCCGACGTGATACCCGGCCCGTCGGTGCCATTGGCGGCAGGATAGGCGGGCAGCGGAAACTGGTCGCCCGAGAGCGAGAAGTACGACATGCGGTTATGACCGTTCAGATCGGCCCGCTGGTCCACGGCAAAGATCAGCTCCTTGTTGGTATGGTTGTCCATATCAAAGATGGAGAAGTATTCTTTTGCCAATGCATACTGTCCCGACGAAATAATTTTGTCAGTGTACTCGACTACCTTGTCCATGTCCTCCGGCTTGAAGGCGGGCGTGCCATAAGGATCGCGATAGACGGCGGCATTGAGATACAACCGCGCCAGTAGTCCCCAAACGGCTCCTTTGGAGATACGGCCCGGCCCGACGTTGGTTTGCACGTCCGGCTCGATGGCCAATAGTTCGCTTTTGATGAACTCAACGGCCTCGGCACCGCGCAGGATTTTGGAATTGGTACCCAGATCGTCCTTTACGAAAACCAAACCCCACATATCCAGCGTCAGCATGGAGTAGTAAGCCCGCATCCCGCGTGCCTCGGCAATGTACGCCTTCGTGATGGGGTCGTTCAGGGTAGGCAGGGCATTGAGCGCGGTGATGGTCCGCGACACTCCTTGCAGAATCAAATTCCAGGTATTGCGGATATTCGGATCGGTGCTGGTGTAGGTGTGCTGGTGCATCGCCAGGTAAATTCCGTTGTCGCCCCAGTCGGTACCGCCCCGATAGGGCAGGATGGCCTCGTCGGTAGATATTTCCTGCAAGGCGAAATAGGTGGTATGCTGGAAAATATTGGGTAGTAGCGCGTAAGCCGGAACCAGGATGCCATCGGCCGCCTGTCGATCCGTAAGTCCGCTGACCGATGTTTCGTCCAATACGTTCTCTTCCAGATTGGTACAACCGAAGAAAACCAAAAAGCCAGCGAGGGCCAGGGTACTATATAGTTTCTTTTTCATGATTCTTGCTAGTTAAAAGGTAACGTTAAGGCCAAATACAAACGTCCTCGCCTTGGGGTAGCTAAGGTAGTCGATACCATAGGAGGAGATACCGTTGATCTGACGGTCGGTATTAACCTCGGGATCATAGCCATTATACTTCGTGATCAGGAACAGGTTTTGTCCCGTGGCCGCCAGGCGGATGCCCGAAATCCAGCGGTCGATGCCCAGCGATTTGGTGTTGAAGGAATAACCCAGCGACAGGTTGTTGAGCCGGAAGTACGCCCCGCTTTTCAGGTACCTCGACGAAACCGGCGCCGCATTATTGATCGATTCCTCGGTAGCTTCGATGGCCTCTGGCGTCACGTTCTGGCCTTTGGCCAATTTGTTTTTGTAAAAGTTGGAATTGGCCGTGTTGTCGTAGACCTTGTTCCCCGCCACACCGTTGAAGTTGAAGCTCAGGTCGAAGCCCTTGTGCGACAGTCCTCCGTTGATATTGTACTGCCGCGTGGGCAGCGCGGTACCGAGGGCTACGCGGTCATTGTCGGTAACGATGCCGTCGCCGTCTGCATCCCGGAAGGTACTGATTCCCTTATCATCGAAGCCCGTGAATTCTTTCAGGAAAAACGTGCCGATCGGCTGCCCGTTGATGTAGCCGTTGATCGTGGCTGAGGTAAGACCCGAACCCGAAGCCGCGCCCGAAGGAATAACCGAGTAGGGCGAGCCTTCGACGATATTATCGATGAAAGTAATGTTACCGCCAATATTAGCGCGCAAGCCGTTACCCGCCGTGTAGCGGTAATTCAGGTCCAGTTCCAGCCCCTGGTTAGTGATGGTCATGTCCGGCACGTTGGTCCAGAACGTGTTGGCGGGCTGTACGGGATCGGCGGGGATTACTTCCAGCAGGATGTTGTTTGAGACTTTATTAAAATAGTCGATTGTACCCGACAGCGCATTGCTGAATAGCGCGAAATCAAGCCCTATATCGGTTTGTTTGGAAACCTCCCACTGAATATCGGGATTGGCCAGCCGCACGTAGGAAGTACCCGGCACGTAGGGATCGGTGTCGGTCAGCGGATAGCTGGTCGTGGATGAAATCTGTGAAGTAAAGAGTGCCTGCGTGATTTTGGAAGGAATTTCCTGGTTGCCCGTCTGGCCGTACCCCGCCCGAAGTTTGAGGTCGTTGAAAGGCGATGATTTCATGAACTCCTCTTCCGATAGCCGCCAGCCCGCCGACACCGACGGGAAAACGCCGTACTTATTATTGGCTCCGAACTTCGACGACCCGTCGGCCCGCACAGTGGCGGTCAATAGGTACTTATCCTTGAATTGGTAGTTAACCCGGCCAAAAAAGGACTGTAATTCGTTTTCGATGGCAAAGCCCGTCGGACGATTCTGGGCAAAAGTAAGCTCCTGGCCCAGGCCGGGATTATAGATCGGCTCGATGCTGGAAATCGGGAATTTGTTGATGCTCGAACTACGGCCCTGAATGAAAAATTTCTGGTACGAGTGCCCTACCAAACCTGTGAAGCTATGATTGGTATTGGAAAATGTATAGGTCAGGTAGTTTTCAATTAACGAGTTGCGATTAGTGGAGTAAATCGTTTCCAGACGGCCAATCTGAAAAGGAATTTCGTTAGGCAACGATTGCAAATCCTGCACCGAATTGGAGTTGTCCACGCCGAAGTTCAGCTTATATACCAGTCCTTCGATAATCCGAAGCGACGGCGTAATATTGCCCACCACGCGGTTGGTGGTCGTGATGTCCTTCTGCAGGCTCAGCGCAATAAGTGGGTTAGTGCTGTTTTGCTCCTGGAACGGCTTACCGTCCTGACCGTAGGCAGGATAGGTCGGATTCGCCGAAATCGCGCTACCGATCATGCTCTGGATGGGCGGGCGGTTGTTATTGACGTAGGAGGCATTCAGGTTCACATCCACGCTCAGGCGGTCGTCCGGCAAAAACTTCTGAGTTACGTTGATGCGGCCCGTGTAACGCTTAAGGTTGTTTTGCTTCAGGATACCCTGCTGATTTTGTACCCCCAGCGAAGCATAGTAAGAAAGCTTGTCGGCTCCACCGCCGAATGATAAGTTGTGGTTTTGGGTGTAAGCCGTGCGGGTAATTTCTTTCTGCCAATCGGTATTAGCACCCAAGTCTTCCAGAACACCGCCCACCGCAGGTACCTGCTTCCGGTACTCGTCGGCAGAATAAACATTCAGCGGACGCGCCAGCGTTGCAATACCTAGGCTGGTCGAGAAAGTGAGATTGGAAACGCCCGCTTTGCCTTTTTTAGTGGTGATAAGTACTACGCCATTGGCACCGCGTGAACCATAAATCGCCGTTGCCGAGGCATCTTTAAGTACGTCGATAGACTCGATATCCTGGGGATTCAGGAAAGTCAGCGGGTTAGTGGCACCACCCGTACTCGAATTGTCCAGAGCCAGCCCGTCCAGCACGAACAACGGCGTGCTGCCCGTCCTGACGCCACCCGGTCCGCGAATGGTAATCGACTGCGAACTACCCGGCTCACCGCTGGCAGAGGTAACATTTACCCCCGCTACTTTTCCCTGCAAAAGTTGCTCCGGCGAGTTGATAATACCTTTGTTGAAGTCCGTACTTTGCAGAGATTTCACCGAGCCCGTCATGTCTTTCTTGGTAGTGGTACCGTAGCCGATAACTACCACTTGGCTAAGATCCGAAGCCGACGATTTCAACTCGACGTTGATCGTACTGCGCCCATTTACGGGTACCTCCTGTTTTTCAAAGCCGATAAACCCAAAAACCAGGACGTCGGTATCGGCGGCAGCGATGGAGTAGTTTCCGTTGGCATCGGTATTGGTACCGCGTTGCGTGCCTTTAACGACCACACTGCATCCCACGAGCGCATCCTGCGTAGTGGCGTCGGTCACGCGGCCCGTGACGGTGGTTTGTGCCTGAGCCTGTGGCAGGATGCTGCCCAGCAGGAAGAAAAGCAAGATCGCCAGCCATTTTACGGGTGGCGAGGAATGGGAGAGGTGTTTCATGGTAATGATTGATTAGGGTGATTTAAAAACTGGTGCAAAAGTGAAAGTAGTTGAAGAAAAATGCCTCCTTTTTAAAAATTGTTAATAATTTCTTAATGAAAATGAAGGGAAAACTCTTTTTTACTATTCCCTGGAAAATTTTATTTTTTCTTCTAAAAATAAAATGGCTACCCAGCCTTTTGGCGGGTAACCATTTTCAATAAAGAGCGAAAGTATTTACTGCAAAAACTATTTCCCTAGTATCCCGTATTCTGGTACATCGCCTCGGGATTCAGCTTGTACTCATCGAACGGAATAGGGTAGTACCGATCCTTGGGGCCGAAATTGGAAAGTTTGGCCAGGCCATAATCAGACTGACTTTTGGCTTTGAAATAACTGACCAGTTCCGCATCATTGAAAAAGCGCAGCAGGTCGTACCAGCGCTGGTTTTCGAAGGCCAGTTCCACGCGGCGCTCGTGCAGGATAGCCAGTTTCAACATGGGGTACTTTGCGGCGTAGTCGGGGTCGTTTTTGGCAACTTCGTAGCGTGGTAGTCCGGCACGTTCGCGCACCTGATCGAGGTAGCCGATGGCAGCAGCGTTATCGCCCAGGTACATGTTCACCTCGGCCAGCATCAGGATTACATCGGCGTAGCGGAGCAGAATCCAGTCGTTGCCGCCGTAGCCGTTTGTCGTGGCGGCGGCGCTGTTATCCCGGAATTTTGTGATAAAATAATCCTTCACAATGGGATCGTTGGCGTATTTGATGGAAAAATCCTTACGCACGTCGCCCGTTTCGTAGGCCTTTACCAGATCCGGCTTCACGTTGGTCCCCGCACCATTGGAAGTGAACAGGGAATTGATCGTTTCGCCCTTCGCCTGATTGTTGCGGGCAATCGACGACGAGTAGTTAATGTCGCCTTGTTTGTTCACAATCTGGAAAATCAGCTCAGGATTGGTCGTCTTCTTATTCACGTCGAATACATCGGCGTAGGGAATCTCCTTCAACTGCCCGAAAGTACGCATATTGTAGGCCGCCAGCAGGAAGGTTTTAGCTTCGTTCAGATTCGTATTGCGGTTGGCCGCATCGAGCGTAGTGGCCATCGTCAGGTATACTTTGCCCAGCAGGGCGTTCCCGGCGGCTTTGGATACGCGGCCCTTGTTGGCAGCGTTTTGCAAATTGGGCAGTGGGCTGGCGACGACAGCTTTCAAATCGTCCACGATCTGCTGGTAAACTACCTCTTTCTTTTCGCGGAAGGTACTGGCGGTCACCTCGTCGGTGGTGTTGAGCGGCTTGGTAACCAAAGGTACATCGCCCCATTTGCGCACCAGTTCAAAATAGATGAGTGCCCGCAGGAACTTGGCTTCGGCCTGGTACTGCTCTTTTAGCTTTGCGTCCGAAAAATTCACTTTCTCGATTCCTTCCAACACTTGATTGGCGCGCGAAATAGTCTGGTATAAACCCAGCCAGTGGCTTTTCAGATACGTGTTACTAGGCAGCAACGAGAAATCATTGAACTGGAACGGCTCGCCGGCGTTGGACTGGTTGTCGTTGCGCCCGGCATTATCCGACCGCTCCTCGTTGAACAGCGCACTGGATTCGCCCACGCTATTGCCGCTGCGCAGCGATTGATAAATACCGTCGACGCCCAGCTGCACGTCGCTTTCGTTGCGGTAAAAGGTGGAAGCCGCCACCGCGTTGGGGTCCTCCAAATCGATAAAATCCGTAGAGCAGGAACTAAGAATGGACAGGAATAGGGCTGCTGCCGTAGTGCGGAATATTAGATTGGTATTTTTCATCATGATTTTTGCTTAAAAAGTGACTTTCGCGCCGATGTTATAAGCCCGCGCCAGCGGGTACTTTCCGTAATCCACACCGGGGGTCAGGTTAGCGCCATTGTTGTAATCTACCTCCGGATTGTAGCCCAGGTACTTACTGAATGTGAAGGCATTGTCCGCACTCACGTAGAGTCGCAGGTTACTGATGGCGTTGCGCGTCAGGCTCGCCATATTGGGTACATTGTAGCCCAGCATCAGATTAGTACAGCGCAGAAACGATCCGTTTTGCAAATAAAAGGTCGATAGCCGCGTGCTGTTGCTCTGCGTGCCGCCTCGCGAGGCCCGGTAGACGCTGCCATCGCCCGGCTGCTCTTCGGAACGGTAGCGGTTCGCTACTTTCTGGTACTGGTTGCCCGAGGCCTCCATGTTGAACAGGTAGTAGTCCTGACCATCGAGTACCTGATTGCCATAACTACCGTTGAAAGACGAGGTAAAATCGAAATTCCGGTACCGGGCCGACAAGGCGAAGCCATAAGTGAACTTGGGATAAGGGCTGCCGATGACGCGCTTGTCGTTGTCATCGACCACGCCGTCGCCGTTGACATCCTCGAAGTAGAGGTCGCCGGGGCGCAGCGGGTTGGAGGAAGCCAGCGAACGGGCGGGGCCTTTCAGCACATAGCCTTCGGGAAACGACTTGGTGGAGGTGTTGTAGTTGGCGTTGTCGATGGCGATATTCTCCATGTCTGCTTCGCGCACCATACCTATCACCTTAAAGCCATAGAACATGCCGATGGGCTGGCCCTCCTGCGTAATGTGCGTCAGGTAGGAGCGTTCGGCCCCGTTGGTGATGATGGTACTCGCGCCGCCCATGTCCAGTACTTTGTTGCGGTTGAGGGAAATATTCCCGCTGACGTTGAGCGTAAAATCCTGGTTGGCGATGGCCCGCGCATCTACCTGAATATCGAAGCCTTTGTTCTCCACTTTGGAATCCCGCAGGTTGGTCAGGATAGTGGACGTACCGGAAATGGCCGAAATAGGCTGATAGAATAATAGGTTGAACGAGCGGCTCAGGTAGTAGTTGGCGATAATCGACAGGCGGTCGTTCAGCAAGCCAATATCGGCCCCGAAGTTGAACTGCGAGGTAGATTCCCAACCCAGGTTAAGATCCTTGATTCCCTCCGCCCACACGGCAGTATTTACCGTACCGTTGCCGAAAACTACCCCGCCCGGCGTGGCAATCGTTTGCAGGAAGTTGTAGTTACCGATGTTGTTGTTGCCACTCAGCCCCCAGCTACCGCGCAATTTTAAAGTACTCGATTTGCCGAAGCGATCCGCGTAGAACGACTCATTGGAAATATTCCAGCCCGCCGATACCGAAGGGAAGTTGCCCCAGCGATTGTTGGGACCGAAACGCGACGAGCCGTCGGTACGGAAAGACGCCGTCAGGTAGTAGCGGTTGTCGTAGTTGTACACCGCCCGCGCCAGGTACGAAAGCAGCGTCCAGTCGGTTTTCCCGGTACCATTGAGCATCGAAAAGTTAGTGGCGTCGGCACCTTTGGCCGTGATTTCCTCGATCCGGTCGTTCTGAAAACCATTAGCCCGCACCGCCAGTACGTCGCGGGTATTCTTCTGAGCGGTATAGCCTGCCAGAGCATCGAGACTATGCAAGCCGAACTGCTTCCGGTAGTTGAGGGTGAACTCCGCGAGTTGATCTACCTGCGTCAACATTTGTGACTCCGCGAAGGCGGCCGCAATCGCCTGGGCTGAGCCGGGCGGATTGGCCCCGCTGCTGAGGCTGGTGGGTTTATAAAACTCGTATTTCTCGGAGTAAGTCTGCATGCCCAGATTGACTTTGAAGTTCAGGTCGGGAATGATTTCGTAGGTCGCGAAGCCGTTGTAAGTACCACGCAGTCCCCGGCGGTTGATGTGCGTTTCGGTGGCCAGAGCCACGGGGTTTTCGATCGATTGAAAGCCAAAACCCGAACTCAGCGCTGCGGCTTCGTTCTTAGCCAGAGTACCATCCTCATTATAAGCCTTAAAAATGGGCATGTAAATCAGAGCTCCCAGAATTGGGCCCTGGTTGAAGCGCCCTTCCTGTACTTCGCGGTTGGTGTTGGATGTTACCGCCAGGTTGGCCCCCACTTTCAGCTTTTTGGTCAATTCTGCATCAAGATTGGTGCGGAAGTTGAGGCGCTGCTGGGCCGTGCTGAGGATGATCCCCGGCTGGTCGAGATAACCACCGCTGACAGCGTATCGAACTCCATTCTTACCGCCGGTAAACGAAAGGTTATGCCGCTGCACCAGCGCGTTGCGGTACAGCTCGTCCTGCCAGTCGGTGTCGTACTGCTGCGGCAGGGCCGTCTGGTTCGCAAAATCGTAGAGACTGGGAAGAATGCTCACTGACCCTGCACTACCCACGTTTTTGATCCGGGTAGCATTGTCGTCGGAGTAGTTGGCGTCGGTGAAAGGCTTGCCGGCATTGACCATTAGGTCGCGGTAAGTACCGTTGCGGGCATCGATAAATAACTGCGTGTATTCGGCCGAGTTAAGGAGTTTCACCTTTTTGCTCAACTGATTTACGCCAAATTGATAATCATATTCCAGTCGTCCTTTGCCTTCTTTGCCACGCTTGGTAGTAATGAGTACCACGCCACCCGCTGCCCGCGAACCGTAAATGGCCGCCGAGGCGGCATCTTTCAGGATGTCGATGGACTCGATGTCGTTGGGATTGATGAAAATATCATTACCCGCCGGGTAGCCATCAATCACGTAGAGCGGGTCCGAACTGGCATTGACCGAGCCGACGCCCCGCACCCGAATTTTGGTAGTATTATAAGGAGCACCGCTCACCTGCGAGACCTGCACGCCCGCTACCTTACCTACCAAAGCCTGTCCGACGGTAGGCGTGGTCAGATTGAGTTCCTTAGCCTTCACGCTGGATACTGCGCCCGTCAGGTCGCTTTTGCGTAAAGTCTGGTAGCCCACGGCCACTACTTCGTTGAGCATTAGCGCGTCCTGCACCAGGGTGACGTCAAGATTCTGCTGGTTGGTAACAGGAATTTCCTGGGCAATGAAGCCCACGAAGGAAAACACCAGCGTCGAGCCAACTTCAGCATTCAAGGTGTAGTTTCCCGTTTCGTTGGTAACCGTTCCCCGGCTACTCCCTTTTTCCAGTACCGTCACCCCAATGAGCGGCTGCCCTGCTTCGTCTACGACTTTCCCCGATACCAGGATCAAAGCCTGCCGTTCTGTGTTGGCACGCGATAAAGTGCCCTTTTCCCTTATCGTTGCCTGGCCGGGAATTGCTGTTCCGGCCAGCAGCGCTCCCGACAGAGCATAGGGTACGATTTTTAATAGCTGTTTTTTCATATCTTCCTCACCTCATTTTTTGGACTAAACCAATAAAAAAATACATTTGAATCTTGACTGATATTTCCCTTCCGGGACTCTCAATTCAAGCGCAAATGTATTTTCAGGCGATTACCCCAGCGAGAGATAAAGGTTAAGAAAATATGAAATTTAGGGGATATGAATACTCAGAATTTAACATTTACGAAATGTACGTTGCTCCGGCGCGAGGAGGTAACGGCTATTCCCTTTTGGCCCTTGCCCAGCATCGTGAAGCCTTCCAGTTCGTCGGCCTTTTCGATATCCTGAATGCTGAGAACGTGTGCTTCTCCTTTCGCCAGCGATTTTTCTAAATCCAGAAAGGTAAAGCGCCACTTGCGGCCTTCAATCTGATTTTGGATTAAAACAAGTACCCCCTTTTCCGGTACCCAATGCAGATTTTGTACCCAAGGTCCACAACTGAATTTCTTGTAAAGTACCCCCGGCTCGGAAGTCTTTTCGGCATTTTTCAGTTTTTCAGGATCGTAAAGCCGCACCTCGTTGCGCTTGTCGCCGTAGTCGGCGGTGGCAACGTACCACTTTCCCTGGTACTTCACGTACTCCGGGCGGGTACCCTGAATGCAGGCGTCATCTTCGATGGTTTTGAGCAGGTTCCCGTCCAGCGTTCCCTGCTTCTTCAGCCCCGCCCAGTCTACCCGGTAGATAACCGCCTTCCACAAAGTACCCTCGGAATTGAGCCGAATGCTGTTACCCATAAAAACGGGTTGCCCCGGCTGGTAGGCGATGCCCGTCGGATGGTTGATGACGTCCTGGCCGTCCACGGTCAGGCAGTATTCCTTTCCTGAATAAAGCAGGGAGTCGCCCTGAGCGACGTATTCGCGAATCATCCCCACGTCGCGATCGCCGTAGAGCATGACCTTACCATCAATAAAACTCACGCCCTGGCAGGCGCCCAAAGAGTCAATAGTAATTGTATGGGAGATTTTGAGTTTATCTACAAAAAAATTACTAGCAATCAGGCTGCCAAACACACACAGACCGAAGGCGACCATCATCGTCTTTTTCATATTTTTAAGGATCAAGCGGTTCGTCGTGGTCTATTTGCAAAGAATTCAGGGAGGGAAGAAACTCCAAATCGGTATCGCTCAGCCGCTCGCCTAAGCGATAGGGTAGGTACCCAAGTTCACGGCGGCAGCGTTCGGCAAAAGCAGCGGAACCGATACTCATGCTTTGAGAACGGGTGGTGGTAATCAGGCCGGGTTTTTCGACGGGCATTCCGTAGCGAAAAAGCAGCTGTACGGTATTACGCAGGTTGGTGGTAGTATGCCGGGCGTGGGGTTCCAGAATGATCGCTTCCTCAGGGATGTGCAGCTCGCTCATGAGGTACCTTTTCATCTCGTAGGCTTCGCTGTACTGGGTCTTAAAAGGATGCACCCGTCCGCCGGAAACTACGATAAAAGGAGCCATACCCTCGAAGTACCGCAATGCTCCCAGGCGACAGCGCAGCATTCCGACCGGACTCAGAGCGACCGCTGGATCAGAAGGACCGGAACCGGGTACCAGGATAACGCTGTACTTGAATTTGTCCCAAGACACCAGCGAATCGATGGACTTCGCGTGGAGAAAAGCGGCTTTGTTTTCGGTGTAGCGCAGGGGTTCGTAATCGGCGGCCTCATTACGCCCGTTCGTTTCCAGCCATAATAAAGCATACTGCATCGAAGGACCGAAAAACGAATTCCGGGTTTCTTCTTGTCGGATTGTTTCCGTAACATCATAAGCCAGCGTACCGAAACTACGGGACTTTATATCGAAGGCGATGGAGTCGATGGCGGGGTAGTTGGGCTCTTGGCCCTCGGCGTACACCTCTATTATATGATTCAGGCCCTGCGCCTCCAACTCCCAGGCTTTGACCAGCAGTTCTTTGGGGGGAAGCGAATCGTAGAGAATGTAAGTACCCGAAGGAATGAGGTCTTCGCTGACTAATTTTCCCAGACCATTGTCTTTTTTGTAAAGTTCAGAGAGTCGCCCGCTCACCAGTTTGATTTCGTCCTGCGTGAATTTCATCGGTTCCGTGTAACAGCCTGCGTCGCTGCCGTATTCCTTCACCGCCCGGTTCAGGTGGTCGTTTTTCTTTTGGTACAAACTGCGCAAGGCAGGATCATTCGTTAGAATTCGCGATGCTTCCGGGCTTTCCAGCAAACTAAGGCCGTAGAAGTTCTTTACCTGAACAGGGGATGAGTTATAAACGGTTTCGTACGAAGCTTGAGGGCCGCCTTGCTGAGCGTAAGCATAGCTGTAAAAAAGTACCAGAATGAGTATCGTTGGGCGAAGCCTCATGGGAGCGGATTAAAATTAGTCCGCAAAGAAATAAGAGGTACGTTACGCCAGCGTTACCGGAATGTTAATCTTCCGAACAGCCTCCGTATTATTAGAATTGCCGTCCAACAGCGCAACTTCCCGAAAGTTTTGAACTTTCGGGAAGTTTGTAGCGTAGGAGGTTCGCGGCGCGACTACTCAAAGTCCAATGTACTTCGGTACCCATCCGGTGTATCCCGGTGGTATTTCTTAAAACCATCGACGCCATTAAACCAGCACAAGGCCTCTTCCCGGTGCAGCATCGTTGTTTTTTGGGAAACGAAAGCATGGTAGGAAGAAAACTCCCAGGCTGTCATATCGCGGGTGAAGCCGTGGTGGATGGGATTGGCGTGGATGTAATGGATCAACTCCATATAATACTTTTCGGATGCCACGTGCTTACGCTTAAAATTGGGAATGAACAAACTACCCTTACGGCTCTGCTGCTTGTTGAAAGCCTGTGAGTAAGAACTGAATAAACTGGCAAATTGCCGGCTCACAAATTCGGTTTGAACAGATTGGCTAAATTCCTTCGGTTCCTTCGGAGTGTCGCGGCTCGTCAGAATCCGATGGTATGCATCGATCAGAGCCGCACTATCTTTTATTCTGACTAACACATGAAAGTGGTTTGGCATCAGGCAGTATGCGAATGTGTCGGCAATAGGGTTGATATAGAAACCGTACCGTTTTAAGAAAAAGCTGTAATTCTCCCGGCTAAGAAACAAGTCCTCATTTCCATTTGCGTGATTGAAAATGTGGTAAAAGTTACCAGGCAGGAGCGGGATCTCATTGTTTTTCATCGGCTCAGATTCAAAATTTTTCTTATAAGTCAATAAGTTAACCCCTCTTATCGATTAACTTCCCGAAAGTTTTGAACTTTCGGGAAGTTTGAAATCAATTGAACGAGAGCCGGAAGTCCAGCGGCGAAAAATTGGTTTTTGCCTTGAACAATCGACTGAATGACTGTGAATGTTCAAATCCGAGTTCATAGGCAATTTCGCTGACGGTCATATCCGTAGTGGACAGCCGCTCTTTGGCTTTTTCGATTAATCTGTCGTGGATATGCTGTTGGGTACTTTGACCCGTCAGTACTTTGAGCAGACTACTCAGATAATTAGGGGATACATTTAAGCTTTCGGCGATGAATTGTACCGTCGGAATCCCTTTTTCAACCAAACTACAACTGTTAAAACTCTCGGTGAGAATGGTTTCCAGGCGATCCAGAATTTGATGGTTGGTTATTTTCCGGGTGATGAATTGGCGCTGATAAAACCGCTCGGCGTAAGAGAAAAGCAATTCCAGTTGCGCGATAATGATAGTCTGGCTGAACTTATCGATACTGGCGTGGTACTCCTGCTCGATATTCTGCAAAATCCCGTTGATCGTCGTCTCCTCTTTTTCGGATAAAAACAAAGCTTCGTTCACCGAATAGTCGAAGTACTCGTATTGCTTGATCGTTTTGGCCAAAGGCGTATTCCACAAAAAATCTGGATGAACGAGTAACAACCAACCGGATGGCTCCGATGGCGGGTTGTCATCGGGGGTAAAACGTAATACCTGGCCGGGGGCCGTGAAAGCCATACTACCTTCGTCAAAATCGTAGGGTTGCTGTCCATACTTCATTTTGGCCTTAAAATGCCTTTTCAAAGAAATAGCGTAGTACTCCTGCACCAGACTTATGGACTCCGTTTGTCGTTCATACATGGTATTCGCCAGATTGATCACGCTGATGAGCGGATGATCTGGGCTGGGCATTTTTCGAAAACGATGGTACTCGCTGATCGTTTTGATCCTGTGTGGCTGGCTGTTTTTCATTCATTTGAAACTAATATATTCTTAACTCCTATCGGTTGAGGTACAACTCATATCATTACTTCACAACTTGAAAAGTACTTTCAAGCCTTCTGCAAGTGAGGCGGGCTTCCGACCCAGCGCGTTTTCCAGATCAGTACTCACCTCCGATTCTTGTCCGTTTTTGATGTCGGTGATAAAACCTGTAATCCGCTCGACCATGACATTTGGTAAACCACGTTCTCTCAATTGCGCTTCGAAGTCGCTTTTCTCGGGCGAGGTATAATTTACCTCTTTCCCGGACAAATCAGCCAACGTAGCCGCCACATCGGTGAACGTATAGGCTTCACTGCCCGTAAATTTATAAACTCTGTTCCCGCAATCACCTGCCGCCAGTACATTGGCAATGCCTTCGCCCATTTCGCTGCGAAGCGCAAAGGGTACTTTTCCGTGGCCCGCGGGCAGAAAAATACCACGTTCAAACACTTTTTCTCCCACGAATTGCGGTAGCGTATCCATGTACAAGACGTTGCGAAAAATCGCGTAGTTAAGACCACTCGCTTTAAGATAATCCTCGGAATCGAAATAACTATCCATCAGCCGGTTGACCAAAGTACCTTTGTCTTTCAATGTCCGGCTGGTAAAAGCTACGCACCTGACCCCGGCTTTTTTGGCAGCATCCATCACGTTTTTGTGTTGCTGTAGCCGTTTCTCTTCGTCCGTCCCGGCGATCAGAAGTACTTTGTCGACGCCCTGCATGACCTGGTCGAGCGAGGCAATGTCGTCGTAGTTGCCGATGCGGATGTCTACCCCCTTTCTTTGCTGATCGATTGCTTTGCTTTCATCCCGCGCCAACCCGGCAATTTTACTGGCGGGCATCTTCTTCAATAATTGCTCGATTACTTCGGTTCCTAATTGTCCGGTGGCTCCTGTGATTAGTATCATGGTTTCTGATTTTGATTGTTGATGAGCACAAAGGTCTGATTGCCTTTCTCCAAACCTGTAGCACGATCTCCTAATCTTGTAGCCATTTCCGCTCACGCCCGTCCTCTCATACTTCATCCCTGAAATCCTCTACTTCGTCGGAAAACGCTAATACAGGCGACACCATCAGGTTATTTTTGTTTTATCAAGATCATCCGAAGTATGTTAGCCATGAAAAATCTTTTACTTTTTATCCTCCTCCTGAGCGGCACGTCGCTCTCGGCCCAAACGCTCCTCAGCGGCCAGGTCACCGACCGTAAGGGCCACACGTTGCCCGGTGCCAACGTTCTTTTGAAAGGTACTTACGATGGAGCCACCACCGACACCCTAGGAAAGTTTTCCTTCACTACTTTTGAAAAAGATTCCGCCACTTTGCTGATCAGTTATGTTGGTTATGAGCCTTTTGAGCAGCGTCTGACCCTGCAAGGTAAACCGCAGACTTTCACCGTAAAACTGGAAGAATCGGCCAGTGAATTGAATACGGTCGTCATCACAGCAGGATCATTCGAGGCCTCAGACGAGAAGCGCATGACGATGCTCAAGCCGCTCGACATCGTATCCACTGCCGGAGGGGGCGCCGACATCACGGCGGTGATGCAACTACTACCCGGCGCGCAACGGGTCGGCGAGCAGAACGGACTTTTCGTGCGCGGCGGTTCGGGACAGGAGGCGAAGGTCGTTATTGACGGCATGATCGTGCAAAATCCGTTTTTTAGCTCACTTCCCGACGTGCAGCAACGCGGGCGGTTCAACCCGTTCATGTTCAAGGGTACGGCATTCAGCACAGGCGGCTACTCAGCGCGGTACGGACAAGCGCTGTCGTCGGTACTTTTGCTAAATACCACTGACCAAACTTCCAACAATGGACTGGGCCTGAGTCTGAATCTGGCAAATGTGGGCCTGAATTACGATGTAGCCAACGAAAAGCAGTCGCTGTCGTTGGTAGGGTACTATGGCAACCTCAAACCGCTCTTCGCGCTGGTGAAGCAAAACGTGGAGTGGACACGTGAGCCGGAGTTCACAGGTTCATCCCTTACGTACCGCCTGAAAACTTCCAAAACCGGATTGCTAAAAACCTACGGAATGTACTCCGATAGCCGCCTAGGGATGGTGACGCAGGCCCCGCTAGACAACGAAACCCGCACGGGCATCCGGCTGCATAACCGCAATGCCTTCACCACAAGTACTTATACCGATAGCTGGGCCGAAGGCAAGTGGCAGCTCAACAGCGGGTTTTCGTACAGCCACAACCGCGATGAAACTACCTTCGATGGCTCCAACTTTGGCGGCTCCGACGAGCGCATTCAGGGCCGGGCGGTGCTGACGCGGCTTTTATCCAAAAACAATACGATACTTTTTGGTACTGAGATTCATCGCATTAACTTAACTACTGCCTACAACAATCAAAGCTACGCGCTGCACGACAACTACGCGGCGGCCTTCGCCGAGACGGAGGTGTACGTGACCCGGAAACTAGCCGGGCGAGTGGGTTTGCGTACGGAATATTCATCGGTTATCGACCGCTTCAACCTCGCGCCTCGCCTGTCGTTTGCCTACAAAACGGGCGAGTACAGCCAGATTTCGCTGGCGGTGGGGCAGTTTTATCAGAATCCCGACTATCGCTATTTGTACAATAATCCTGAACTGAATTTTGAACGCGCCGACCACCTGATCCTGAACTACCAACGAATCAAGGAAGGCCGTACTTTCCGGATAGAAGGCTTTTACAAGAACTACGCTCAACTCGTGCGGGAATTTACGGGCCAAAGCTATGACGCCAATCCTTACCGCTTTCCCTGGGGGCAAACGACCAACGGCGGTAATGGTTACGCGCAGGGGTTCGATATATTCTGGCGCGACCAGAAATCCATCAAGAACTTTGACTATTGGGTCACGTATAGCTACGTGGACACGAAGCGGCTGTTCCAGCAATTCAAGCAAGCCGCCACGCCGACCTTCGTATCGAACCACAACGCCAGCCTGATTACCAAAAAGTGGTTTGAGAAGATTACCACGAGCGCCAACTTCACCTATTCCTATACGAGCGGACGCCCGTACTATAATCCCAACAGCGACGGCTTTCTGGCCGACCGCACGCCGCCCGTGCATAACCTGAGTTTTTCGGCCAGTAAAATCATGACGATCAAAAACAACTTCACTGTGCTGTACCTGACCGTAGACAACATCCTCAATACCCGCAACGTCTTCACTTACCGCTACACACCCGACGGCAAAACGCGCTATGCTGTCGGTCCGCAGAGCTACCGCAGCTTCTTCGTCGGCGTGCAAATTATGCTCTCGAAGAAGGCAGTGGTGACGAAGAATGATGTTTAACTGAGCGACAAAGCTTCAAAGCCGCAAAGTGACAAAGTTGCCTTGCCCTACTATCCACTTTGCCGCTTTGCCACTCCAAGAAAAACGTTTCACTTAATCCTCAATCAAATCCAATGAAAAAGCTCGTTATAACTACCATCGTCCTGTTTTTCTCTGCCAACCTTTTGTTTGCGCAGAGTGAGAAGTACACCGCCGCCATGACCGAGGCCCTCAAAGATTTTTCGGTCAGTGAAAACAAAGAACCCGTGCCAGCCGAGTGGCAGGCGCTGGCCAACCGCTTCGAGCGCATCGCCTCCGCTGAGCCGAAGGAATGGCTACCGCGCTACTACGCGACCTATGCTTACTCGATGCTGGCGTTTTTTGGTAAAAATACCACCGAAAAAGAGCAGATGGTCGATAAGGCTGAAGCACTTTTAAAAGAAGCTATGGCCATTGCGGGCGAAAATTCCGAATTGATGCTGCTCGACGCTCAGGTTCACCAAGCCCGGATGTTGATCGACCCGCAGTCGCGCTACATGACAGAAGGTCCCAAGATAGAGGCAAGCATGCAAAAAGCTAAAACTCTCAACCCCGACAACCCGCGGGTTTACCTGATGCAGGGTAGTTCGCTTTACTACACGCCCGAGCAGTTTGGCGGTGGCAAGAAGGTCGCCAAGCCGATTTTGGAAAAGGCAATGGAAAAATTTGCTACCTTCAAACCTGAAGGACCATTGTACCCTAATTGGGGCCACGGGCAAGCGGAATATATGCTGGGCGAGGCGAGTAAATAATAAAGAGCCTGTAAAGTTGCCGGAGTTGGAACCGGGAAAAATATGGAAAAACAGCAAATCGTTGAAGAATTGCGCGGCGGCAAGCCCGTGCCCGTAAAGATGCGGGCCTCGTCGCTGCGTGGTTTCGATTTCAGCGGTATGGACCTGACCGATGCCGATTTAAGTTTCTCGAATCTTACCGACGCCAACTTCAACGATGCCAATCTGCGCGGTGCGCGCATTCGGGCCTCCAATCTCACGCGCGCCTCGTTTCGGGATGCCGACCTGACCAATGTTGATTTCAGTTTTAGTAATCTGACCGATACCGACCTCACCCATGCCAAACTGGATGGCGTCAACCTGAGCTTTTCCAACAAAAGTAACTCCTTCCAGTGGGGTGATATGAGCCTGGTGGCGCTCATTCAGAGCCAAAGCTGGCTGGGTATGGCGGTGGCCATGTTATTTGGAGCCATTTTCGTGTATGGCGTGAGTGGGATCATTTATTTTACCAACCTGATCACTACGGCTTCCGATCCGCTGGTAATGCAGTTGAACCAGTTTGTAGTGGTCAACAATCTTTTATCGGGTATTCTGACCATTTTTTTTACCAATTGGGCTATTACCTGGCTGGACCGCCTTCAGATTACCGTATGGAAAAGACACCTGCTTCTATCTTTTCTGATTACGCTCGCATACATTGCTTTCACTACTACCCTCTATTGTTTTTGGGCTCAGGGAATCATTAGCCAATTGATTTTGAGAGATAGCCTGGATGCGATAGGAGAAACGGCTCCCTGGTACTTTTATACTCTCGGGCCGATCGGCCTTGCCAACCTCTTTTATTATCTTAGCCGGCAGGGGCAGCAGCTATCGCGCAAAATTTCAGAACAGGAATACCAGCTTTTGAGTCTTGAAAAATTAAAAACCCGCGCCGAACTAAGCGCTTTGCAGGCCCGGATCAATCCCCATTTTCTTTACAATTCCCTCAACAGCATCGCCAGCCTGGTACATGGCGATCCTGATAAAGCCGAGGAAATGACCATATTACTTTCCAAGCTTTTTCGCTACACGACGGGTAGAAGTGACGACGAGTACTACGATACCATCGAAAGTGAGCTGGAAATGGTGCGGACATACCTGCAGATTGAGCAGGTACGCTTCGGCGACCGCCTGAAATTTGAGGTGCAGGTAGAAGATCCGGCTTTATCAAAGCTCACGATACCGAAGTTTCTGCTTCAACCTATCGTAGAAAATGCCGTGAAGCACGGCATCAGTAAACTACCCGATGCGGGTTGTATCCGGGTGCATATTTTTGAAAAAGCCGATTGGCTGTACCTTTGCGTGCAGGATAACGGACCTGCCTTCAGCGAAAATCTGTCGTCGGGCTACGGCTTGCGCAGCATCCAGGAAAAGCTGCAACTCCTCTACCAGAACGATGCCTCGGTAGAGATGCGCAACGAGCCAAACAAGCACGTTGTCCTGAAAATCAAAAAAAATCGGCTGACGCCATGAATCTTCCCCTCCGTACTATTATCATTGACGATGAGCAACTCGCTCTCAATCGTCTGAAACGATTGCTGAGCGAGTATGCCGATGTATTCGACATCATTGCCGAAGGCCACAATGGGGCCGAAGGATTGGAGCTGATCGAAAAACAAAAGCCCGACCTTATTTTCCTCGACATCGAAATGCCACTGCTCAATGGCTTTGAGATGCTGGCCAAAGTCAGTGTAATGCCCATGGTAGTGTTTGCCACGGCCTATGACCAATACGCTATTCGCGCCTTCGAAGAGAACTCGGTGGATTATTTATTGAAACCCATTGAGAACGAACGTTTGCAGAAGACGATCGAAAAAATAAAATCGCGGGTTGAGATCAGGGAGAAGCCACAAGACGAAACGACCTTTCAGGGAGAAACCAGAGAATCCCATACCCAAAACCTGCTGCGACTTTTGGAAAAAATGCAGCCCAGGCAGGAAATGCATTCCCTTTCGGTCAAATCAGGTGAGCGTATCCTGCTCATCCCGCTGACCGACGTTTCTCACTTTGAGGCAGAAGACAAGTATGTTTTTCTGAATACGCTCGATGGACAACAGTACCTTGTCAACCATACACTGACTAGTCTGGAAGAAAAACTTCCGGTTCATTTTCTGCGCGTGAGTCGTTCCGCTATTCTCAATACGCATCAGATTAACGAAATCCAGCGTTATTTCAGCGGCAAGTACACGATCGTCATGCGCGATCGCAAATCATCTTCGTTGCAAAGCGGCTCTACCTATGGCGACGCCATCCGCCAGCTACTCAGTATCTAACACGATACGATTCCCCAAGCGATTGATTTTGAAGCCGTCAGACTTATGACTAACTTGCGCCCCGATTTGCCGGACCGGGAGGTCTTTAGTGGCTATGAAACAAGGATTTAGGTTGATTTTTAGATTTATTGAAGAGACGGACTGGCAGCCCGTACCACATTAGTACCACAATTTTGTTAAAAAACGTTAAACTCGGGTCTGCGGAATGAAGGAACTCATTGACTTGAGCAATCTGCCCAAACACATCGCCGTTATCATGGACGGCAATGGCCGTTGGGCCAAAAATCAGGGCGCAGCCCGCATTTTTGGCCACCGCAGCGCGATTAAAGCGGTGCGGGAAGTGACCGAAGGCTGCGCCGAACTGGGGGTCGGGTACTTGACCCTTTACGCTTTTTCAACCGAAAACTGGGGGCGTCCGCAGCTGGAAGTACAGGCGCTCATGGAACTGCTCGTGCAGACGATTCGCGACGAATTGCCTACTTTACAGAAAAATAATGTACGTCTCGACTCAATTGGTGACTTGAATAGCCTGCCGGAACGCTGCCGCCGCCAATTGGCTGAAGCCATTGAGCAAACCCGCTCAAACGACGGCCTAAACCTGATTTTGGCGCTCGGGTATAGCGGTAAATGGGATATTGTGCAGGCTACCAGGCAGCTCGCTCACGAAATAAAATCGGGGGCATTACAACCCGAAGACATTTCTGAGGGTCTGTTGAACGAACGACTCGCCACCAGGGGCCGCCCCGATGTGGACTTGATGCTGCGCACGGGCGGCGATCACCGGATTAGCAACTTCCTCCTGTGGCAATTGGCCTACGCCGAATTGTACATTTACGACGAAGTCTATTGGCCCGATTTCCGCAAGGAGCATCTCTACGAGGGTATTCTATCGTACCAGAAAAGAGAACGGCGGTTTGGCAAGACGAGCGAACAGGTCAAGATCGGAGATGAAAAGTAAATCAGCTATGAAGAGTATGAAAAAATTTACCTCATTGAATAACGCAGTTAAAGTTCTGGTCCTATTGCTGACTTGCTCGGTAGTCGGCTACGCGCAGCGCATTGGCGTTGGGGCTGGCATCAGCAATAAACCCGCCGCCGAAAGTCAGGCCCCCGCGCTGAACTACGCTGATCCCAAGGAGTACGAAATTATGGACGTGACCGTGTCGGGAACCCAGTTCCTCGATCCCAACAGCATGGTCTCTATTTCGGGATTACAAAAAGGCGACAAGATTCGGGTGCCGGGTCCGGCGATTTCCTCCTCCATCAAAAGGATGATGGACTTTGGTACACTTGACGATGTCGAAATTCTTTACACCAAAATAGAAGACGGCAAAATCTGGCTCAATATCCATATCAAGGAGCGGCCCCGGCTGTACCAGGTGACATTCTCCGGCTTACGCAAAGGCGAAAAGGAGACTTTGAACGATAAAGTAAAGCTGATCAAAGGCCGCGTTATCACGCCGACAGTTATCAAGAATACTCAGTTGCTCATCAAAAAGCACTTTATGGACAAAGGCTTTTACAACATCACGGTGAAAGCTCTCCAGATTCCTGATACCACGCGCGGTCAGGCTACGCTCAACTTTACCGTCGATAAGGGTAAGAAGGTCAAGATTGATGAAATTGATATCATCGGCAACGAGGCCATCAGCGATGCTACCCTGAAAAAGAAGCTCAAAAAGACCAAAGAGAAGAAACTCTGGCACCTTTTTACGCCCTCGAAGTACATTCCCAAGCTATACGATGAGGATAAGGATAAGCTTATTGCCTACTACCGGAAGAACGGCTACCGCGACGCGACCATCGTTTATGACAGCATCAGAAACGAAGGCAGCGAAACGATCAACATCGTGATGAAAATCGACGAGGGCCCTAAGTACTACTACCGTAATATTGACTTTACGGGAAACTACCTGCGTAGCACCGAGTTCCTGGAAAAAATCCTAGGCCTGAAGAAAGGCGACGTTTATAACCCCGAAGAACTGGATAAAAAGATCAACGGGATTCCCGGCGCGGACGTCAGCTCGGCCTATATGGACGATGGGTACCTGTATTTCAGCGCCACGCCCGTGGAGACTTCCGTAGTTGGTGATTCGATCGACATCGAGATTCGGATTCGCGAGGGTAAGCAAGCCACCATCAACCGTATTATCCTGAATGGCAATACCAAGACCAGCGACCGTGTAGTACTTCGCGAATTGTTTACGTTGCCCGGGCAAAAATTCAGCAAAACCGAACTGATCAATACCAACCGCCAACTGGCGCAGATGGGCTATTTCGATCCCGAGAAAATCCAGATAAATCCCATTCCTAATCAGGCAGACGGCACGGTGGATATCGAATACACCGTAGAAGAAAAACCCTCCGACCAGATCGAACTCTCCGGTGGCTGGGGCGGCTACATTGGCTTTGTAGGTACTTTGGGGCTAGTTTTTAATAACTTCTCGCTGCGCAATATTCCCAACCGCTCTACCTGGCGGCCCCTGCCTTCGGGCGACGGACAGAAGCTTTCGGTGCGTTTCCAGGCCAACGGACGGCAGTTTCAGACGTACTCACTCTCGTTCAGCGAACCGTGGCTGGGCGGCAAAAAGCCTATCAACTTCGGCGTAGCCCTGACCCGTACCGTTTACCGCATTTCAGATTATAGTGCGCTTTATAGCCGCAACCCCGTATCGCCCGGCCGACAGACCTTCCTAGGTTCGTACTACAACAATGGTATCACGTTCTCATTGGGTCGCCGTTTGAAAGTACCTGATCGGTTCCTGGTGTTGACCCATTCGCTGTCCCTACAGCAATATCGCCTCGATAGCCTGGACTTTTTCCGCATTGGCTACAGCAACGGGAAATCGTATAACGTGACGTTCAATACGACATTATCGCGCAACACCCTGAGCGATAACCAGTATCCGCGCTCGGGTTCGTCGCTCTCATTGGCGGCTACCTTCACGCCACCCTATTCGGCTTTCCGGAAAACGGATTTCAGCGATGCACAAAGCAGGTTTAAATTAGTGGAATATCACAAGTGGATGTTCGATGCCAGTTGGTACGCCACCATTACGGGTAAACTTGTCGTGAGTGCCCGTGCGCACATGGGTTTCCTGGGTAGTTACGGCGACAAAGTCGGCCTGAGTCCATTTGGTCGCTTCATCGTGGGCGGCTCGGGTCTGGCCGGTCAAGGTTCCTTCGCGCTCGCCGACCAGGATATCATTGGTCTGCGCGGCTATGGCGATCGCAAAGTCGGGCCACTTGATCCTAGCGGTCAACTACTCGGCGGTGGTGGCGTGGTGTATAACAAATTCGTAACGGAAATACGTTACCCGGTTTCGCTCAATCCGCAGGCGACCATTTTCCTACTGGGCTTTGCGGAAGGGGGCAACAACTGGGGTAGTTACCGCGAATTTAACCCCTTTGATATCAAACGTTCCGTTGGTGGCGGTGCCCGGATTTTTATGCCGGCCTTTGGCTTGCTAGGCATCGACTGGGGCTACGGATTCGACAAGATTCAGGGTTCGAGCGTGCGCAGCGGCGGTCAATTCCACTTTACGATCGGGCAGCAGATCCGGTAATAAAGAGAGGGGCCTTTCGTTATAAAGTGCAAAAAAACAGCACCTTCGCATGAAGAAGATCGTATTTTTATTACTTTTGTCGTCCGTTTCGTCGCTGGGGGTTCAGGCTCAGAAGTTCGGCTACGTCGATATGGAATATATCACCAGCAAAATGCCTGAGTACCAGAAGGCCCAAAGCGAGATGAATCAGTTCTCGGAACGCTGGGCCAAAGAGATTCAGGAAAAAGGAGCCGAGATCGACCGTTTGCAGCGTGCCTACATGGCCGAAGAGGTACTTTTAACCGACGAGCTTAAACGCAAGCGGCAAAATGAAATCAGAGAGAAAGAACTGGAAGCCCGCGAGTACAACAACAAGATTTTTGGCGTGGACGGCATGATGTTTCAGAAGAAAAAAGAATTGCTGAAACCCGTTATGGAACGCGTACAAAGATCGGTCGAAAAAGTTTGTTCACAACGGCGACTCGATTTTCTCTTTGATAAGTCCAGTGATTTTGTGATGGTCTACACCAACCCTAAGCACGATTACACGGACTACGTCATGGAGGATTTGGGCATCGATACCAAACCCGTAGCGGCATCGGATACTACGCCAGCTTCCAAGACTAACAACTAAAACAGTACAACCAAAAAACCTAAATAAACACGAACCAATGAAAAAACAGTTGATTACCCTGATGATGCTTTTTGCCGTGGCCTGCACGCCCCTCTTTGCGCAGACTACCGCTTCAGCACCACGTACCAAGATAGGTTATACCAACGTCGACTTTATTCTGGGCCAACTCCCCGAAGCCAAAAAAATTGAGAATGAACTTTCCATCACAAAGGCTCAGCTTGACAAAGCCCTACAAGATAAGTACAAGGAATTTCAGGAGAAGCTGGATAACTACAATAAGAATGCATCCGGCATGGCCGATGTGATTCGTGCCGATAAGGAGAAGGAACTGCAGGGCCTGCAGTCCTCGATTCAGGAATTACAGCGTAACTCCGAGGCTTCACTACAAACTAAATATCAGCAATTGATCGAGCCAGTGTTGCTGAAAATAAACAATGCTATCAAGGCAGTTGGAGAAGCTAACAACTACCTGTACATCCTGAATTCGGATGCAGGCCAGAATACTACGCCCATTCTGCTTTATGTAGGTTCGGAAGAAAACAACGTGTCTGACCTGGTCTTTAAAGAACTAGGTGTTGACCCGGCGAAAGTAGCTCCCGAAACGCCTACGGCACCATCGACCGCACCAAAAGCGGGTGCGACTCCTCCAAAGAAATAAGGAAAATATTTTTTTCTGTAAAAAAGCGAAGCGCCTGATGCTTCGCTTTTTTTTTGGTTAAAATTGTTAAACTAGCGTAGGTCTGGCCAAATCTCCATAGTTCAAAGAGCCGCATTCCATACGGTATTCGTTATTTTTGCGTTTAAAACAAAGATTTTTTCCAAAATATTGGATACCAAGGTATGATTCTTTTCCTGGTACTTGTCCAATAATCGTACTGATAAATGAAAGCACAACATACTGGAAATCAGCATAAAGACTCTGCTGTACTCTTTCCTCATCAAACTTCTTCCGCCGATTTTTTTAGCCTGTTATTAATTGCTGTTCTTGGAATAATTACAAATCGCACATTTGCTCAGGATACTATAGCCGAAAATTCAGCCTTTCAAATCATCCTTCCCACCGAACCCAGCTGGAATGTTTTGGAAGAAGGCAAGGAGTTTGCTTTCAAGTTAAAGTCTCAAGGCGGTAAGTCTGACACGGTCTTTTTCTCAATTGTGGAAGGCCGACAGAAAGATATGATTTTCGACTCATTGGGTCGTTTCGTCTGGACGCCTTCTTACGACATAGCTGACCGTATCAATACGTTGCGTTCGTTACCCGTAGTTTTTGAAGCTACCAACACTGCCGGAGAGAGCGTTACCAAGCAGATTGCCTTCAAGATTGTTCATGTCAACCGCCCGCCGGAAGTGGATGAGTTGCGCCCCTTCTACGTGCAGTACAAGACGCAGAATACTTACCAAATTGATATGAACGCCGTCCGTGATCCCGATAGCGATCCGGTGGTAATAGTTCCGGTAGCTGAGCAAATGCCCGAAGGGATGCGCATTTCGGCCAGTGGCGAAGTGACGTGGGAACCTTCGCAGAGGCATTTTAATACCCTGCGCGAGGGAGCCCGTTACATCGAGTTTTATGTGGAAGACCAACCCGCCAAAGCTCGTACCAAGGGGCGCATTAAGCTGGAAGCCACACAAATGGACTTGCCCCCGGAAATTACGGTGGTGCCGAATGTCAGCCGCGTAAAAAGCAAGGAAAACACCGCCATCAATATTAAGTTTTTCCTTTCTGACCCTAATGGCGACGACGACATATCGATGTTCTCTTTTATCTCCGACAATCGCGAAATTCCCCAGAATACGATTGTCAAAAATGCCCCAACGCAGTATGAATTCATCTGGACGCCGGGTTATGATTTTGTTAAAGATCCTTATGATTCGCTGGCTTTCGATGTAACATTTTATGTTTTGGACAAATCGAGAAACCGGGCCGAACGCAAAATTCACTTCAATATAGAAAATACGGTCAACGAAGCCGAGCGCGACGCCTACCTCTACGCCCTTTACCGGGGCGGCCTTGTCAACGCCTGGGGCTTGCTGGAGCAGATGAAGGAGAAGGAGGAAGAACTTAAGAAAGGTTATCGCCGCGCCAAAAAGGGTAAGAAAAACCGCTCGGTACTGAATGCTTCGCTTGGTGCCACTACGGGCCTGTCACCTGTCATCGCCGGCCCCAAGCGCCCGAATCTGAAAACGGGCATTACCACCGTGGGAGGTACCACCGTGATGACCATTGGCACGCTGGAAGCGACAGAAGTTATTGGGCGCTCGACCAAAGACCTCTTGGATCGTTTCAACTACGTAATGGAGAAAAAGAGCGAACTGCAGAACAAAGGCGATATTTTCGCCCGCGAGTACTCGCTCAAATCGGCCCGCCGCACCAGCGACTTCATCCGCAAACTAGACGAATTCCGCGCCCTGATGAATCTGAAGGGATTGGTAGCGCTTGAATTGGACGCCAACTGGGAAAATAAAAAGGAGGCAACTGATAAAGCATTGAAGCGGGCTTTCAAAGACTTTTCGCCTCTGGAGACAACCCAGTAGTTTGGAGCGATAAGGGTAGTTCGACGCTGCTGTTCGAATCCACAAAGCAATGCTGTGACACAGTTGAATGGAGAAAATAGTACTGCTTCCGCAAACTATACCTCCATTCGTCCGTCATCCTTCTTATCGCCGGGAAGGGTAGTTTCATTATCAGGTATGATAGCGTCTTCCTGAGTTTCTGTATCTTCAGTCAGGTACTTTATACTGTTATCAGTAGGCTCTTTGAATCTATCCTGTTCGATATAGTTTTGATCTTCCTCAACTGCCGAATCGCCTTCCGCGGCTGATTCTTCTTCGATCACCTCGTACTCATGACTGTGCTTGAAGAAGGAGCTTTGGAAAATCAGGATCGTACACACACCCACGAAAATACAGGCATCAGCGAAGTTGAAAATAGGCGTAGAGTAGTATTGCCCGCCCCAGACAGGTACCCAGTCTGGCACGAAGCCCTCCCAGAAATCAACGAAAATCATGTCGATGACCTGCCCGTGAAACCAGGGCGTGGGCGAGCCGTAAGGAGCATTGCCCAGCAACACGCCGTAAAAAGTACTGTCGATTACATTACCCACCGCACCCGCCAGAATCATCGCCAGCGCCCACAGCAAACCAGAGGCCGCACCGCGTCGCGCCAGATTGATCAGGTACCAGGCTATGGCCCCCATTGCGGCAAGACGAAAGAGCGTCAGGAACAGTTTGCCATATTCATGGCCTAACTCCATCCCGAAGGCCATACCGGGATTGAGGACATAGTGCAGCTTCATCCAGTCGCCAATCAGCGCGATCTGCCCCGAAAAGCCCGGCTCCATGTACTTATGTACCAGCATCTTGCTTGTCTGATCGATGGCGATAAGCAACACACTGAAAAGAATATATTTGGTTGGATTTTTGGGTTGAATCATTATCAAAAGATTTGCGGAAGTCCTGACACGTATATCTGCGTAAATCCGAAATGCGGCGGCCATCATGAGTTAAGTGACAAAAATAGTCCTTTTTCCGGGCCTTACACAACTTGCACTTCTTATACAGTCCCCAGACCCCGACGTTTCATTTCGCGCTTTACCAGCAGAAACTCCCGGCTGCTTTGTCCGGCAATGGATTTATTCTCCTCAGCCCGTCGGAACAAATAGGGCATTACCGAGTCGATGGGGCCATAAGGGACGTACTTGGCGACATTGTAGCCCAAATTCGCCAGGTTATAAGACAGGTTATCGCTCATACCCAGCAACTGCGCAAACCATACCCGCGAATCGCCGGGTTTCAGGCCGAGTTTCTGCATCTTATCGGCGCAATGCAGGCAGCTCGCTTCATTATGCGTACCCAGGCAAAACTCAATATTGTCGATGTGTTCCAGTGAAAAATCGACGGCGGCATCGTAGTCACGGTCAGTATCGGCTTTTGTAGCCTGAATCGGATTGCGGTAGTTATTCTCCCGTGCCCGAATCCGCTCTTTTTCCATATAAGCGCCACGCACCAGCTTGCCGCCTAATATGTAATTATTCTCCCGCGCCCGGAGGTAGGCACTTTTGTAGGCTTCCAGTACCTCGTGCCGGTAAAGTTGGTAGGTATTAAACACAATGGCCTGACGGCTGTTGTAACGCGCCATCATCGTATAGGCCAGATCATCGATCACTTCCTGAATCCAGCTTTCTTCGCCATCGAAAAATATTCGCACGGAACGCAGGTGAGCCTGGCTACAAAGTCGCTCGACCCGATCCACTACCCGTGCATAGGCTTTGGTTTCGGTCGCAGACAATTCAGCTTTCCTTTGCACTTTTTCAAGAAGGTCATTGGGTGCGATCCCTGATACCTTAAATACCGTAAAAGGAATATCCTTCGACGTAGCCGCCCGATCGATCGTTCGGAGAAGTTCGGCGGTAGTTTCTTCAAAAACGGCCTCCTCATCTTCGCCCTCTATGGAGTAGTCCAGAATAGTGCCAATACCTGAGTCGCTTAGTTGGCGGATTGTATTTTCGCATTCGCGAATGGTTTCTCCGCCACAGAATTGCTCATAAATCGTGCTCCGGATAAGCTTTTTTACGGGTAAATGTAGTCTTAAAGCAAGTTTTATAAAAAAAGTACCTAAATTTACAAGTCCTGCCCGGTTCATCATGGCAAAAAGCCAATAGGTTTTGCGCAGTTGCTGGTTGGATTTGGCCGCAAAAGCCACGGATGTATCTTCAAATACAGCAGGTGAAATGGCGGGTTGAGTTATATGGGGCATTATAAATAGTTCGTTGGGTTAAATTCGCGTTCTTCGCTATTCTAAACGAAAAGAAACGGGTTCTATTTTCAAGGTAAAAACGCAAAAAGGTTACGGAAGCCAGTATGATTTTTTCTAGAATCATACGAATAATTGACTTCCCAGCAGTTGTTTGGGCAACAAAGGTACGTAAAGCACTCCAATACCCTATTTCATACAGATTTCATTAATACATTTTTTATTTTTCATAAGGTTAAGTAGTTGAATATGAATGCTTCGTTAGACATCCTGCCGCTGAGTAGCTGGATTAATACTGACGGTAAACCCCTGGTAATTGCCGGGCCGTGCAGTGCCGAAACCGAGGAACAAATGGTGGAGTCCGCCGTTCAGATTAAGAATGAAGGTTATGCGCACGTTATCCGCGCCGGCGTTTGGAAACCGCGTACCCGTCCCGGCTCATTCGAGGGTATGGGTGAGGCTGCCCTGCCCTGGTTACAGACAGTGAAGAAGGAAACCGGCATGCCTGTAGCCATCGAGGTAGCCAATCCCAACCACATCGAACTGGCGCTGAAATACGGCGTGGATATTCTGTGGGTGGGGGCCCGCACCACGGTAAACCCCTTCAATGTGCAGGAACTGGCCGATGCCCTGAAAGGTGTGGATGTACCTTTACTGGTAAAGAATCCCGTAAACCCCGATCTCCAACTCTGGATTGGTGCTTTGGAGCGTTTCAATCGGGCGGGTGTCAAAAAACTGGGGGCCATTCACCGCGGCTTTTCCAACGCCCAGGAAAACAAATTCCGCAATTCGCCCATGTGGCCGATTGCCATTGAGTTGAAGACGCTTTTCCCGCAGCTACCCATCATCGGCGATCCAAGCCATATGGCTGGCAAGCGTGCCCTGCTGTTTGAACTGACACAACGCGCGATGGACCTGAACTACGATGGTCTTATCATCGAGTCGCACCGCGATCCTGATAAAGCCTGGTCCGATGCGGCACAGCAGCTAACACCGGTTGCTTTGGGCGAAATGCTCCACGAACTGCACGTTCGCAAAAAATCCTACGGCGACGAGTACCAGACTCAACTCGAAATTATCCGCGAAAAACTCGATCACCTCGACCGCGAACTTCTCGAAACGCTGGCCGCTCGGATGTCGCTGGTCGAGAAAATCGCCGAGTACAAGCGCGACAACAACGTGTCGGCCTACCAGGTGGACCGCTTCCGCGAAATCCTGAATACCCGCGCCGAGTGGGGCAATAGCCTGAACCTGTTTCCGAATCTGGTGGACGAACTCTTCAAACTCGTTCATATGGAATCAATCCGTAAGCAAACAGAGGTGATGAACCAGGTAAGTGCGTAGTAGCATCTCTCTGTATTTATAATAAATGGAAGAGGTCACCATTCAGGTGACCTCTTTTGCTTTTCAACGGATTTAACCAATTTGGGACAGCCATCGTAATCTGTTAGTTTTGGGCAATCCATAGTTTATTAAGAAGACAGCCTCACCCATCAACCTAATTACTATTCATCATTGACACGGCCTCACTATGCAAAAGTACCTAACTGATAATAAAGATCGCTTCCTGAACGAACTCCTCGATCTCCTCCGTATTCCTTCTGTAAGCGCCGATTCTAAGTTCAAAGAAGACACCCGCCGCGCCGCCGAGTTCGTGCGCCAAAGCATCGAGGACGCCGGAGCCGACTGGGTCAAGATTTTTGAAACACATGGCCACCCGATCGTTTACGGCGAAAAAATTGTCAATCCTGCCGCTCCGACGGTATTGATTTATGGTCATTACGATGTACAGCCCGCCGATCCCTACGAGCTCTGGGACTCACCACCCTTCGAACCTGTCATCAAGAACGAGCGGATTTACGCCCGTGGGGCCTGCGACGACAAAGGGCAGTTTTATATGCATATCAAGGCGTTGGAAATGATGATCGCCACCAAGTCGCTGCCCTGCAATGTCAAAATCATGATCGAAGGGGAGGAAGAAGTCGGCTCCGATCATCTTGGGGAGTTTGTGAAATCCCACCGTGACATGCTGGCCTGCGACACCATCCTGATTTCCGACACAAGTATCATCGCCAACGACGTACCTTCCATCGAAGTCGGTCTGCGCGGGCTCACCTATCTGGAAGTGGAAGTAATCGGTGCCAACCGCGATCTGCACTCGGGTGTGTACGGCGGCGCGGTGGCTAACCCTATCAATGTACTTTGCGAAATGATCGCTTCCCTCCACGACGAAAACGGTCACATTACCATTCCCGGCTTTTACGACAACGTGGAGGAGCTGACCGCCGACGAGCGCGCAGCCATGAACGAGGCACCCTTCGATCTGGAAGAATACAAGCGGGATTTATTGATCGAAGATGTTAAAGGAGAAGCGGGTTATACCATAATTGAGCGTACTTCTATCCGGCCTACGCTGGATGTCAATGGCATTTGGGGCGGGTACATCGGTGAAGGTGCCAAGACCGTTCTGCCCTCGAAAGCCCACGCCAAAATATCAATGCGCCTGGTTCCTAACCAAATGGACAAAGAAATTGAGGAGAAATTCACAAAACACTTCCTGTCTATCGCCCCGCCGTCGGTAAAGGTCAGCGTGAAACCCCACCACGGCGGTCTTCCCTACGTAAACCCCACCGATTCAATAGAATACGAAGCAGCATCGCTGGCGATGGAAGAATCCTTCGGCAAGAAACCTATCCCCACGCGCGGTGGCGGCAGCATTCCCATTGTAGCGCTCTTCGAGCAGGAGCTGGGCCGCAAAAGTATCCTGATGGGGTTCGGTCTGGACATTGACGCCCTGCACTCACCCAACGAAAGCTACGGCCTGTTTAACTACTATAAAGGCATCGAGACCATTCCGTTGTTCTTCAAGCATTATGCGGCGCTGAAGAAGGGGGAGTGAGCGAGAAGAAGTATTAGAACTCTGGTTAGTAATCAGGGTTCTAATACTTCCTTAAAAAAATTTGACTATTTGGGCGGGCGTAACGACGGGTAGTACCTTGGTATTCTGCGTCGCAAAATCCCGCAAATTTCCTGTCACAAAATAATCAATATGTTCGCCATGCATTGCCAGTTCATACTGGAAAGCATCTTCCAAGTCTCTCATGGGTCGCTGACACGCCTTCTCGTAAGGAGTACTATCCGCAGGCATGACTTTCAAAATCGAGAGTACCTCTTGCATTGCATTTCGCAGTTTCGTGCCTTTCCTGCCTGATTTTTCCAGTACATATGCCAAGGTATAAACCGAACCCGCCGAAATATACGCAGTGAGTTTTCCGGTTTCTGCGGCTTCGATAATAGTGGTAGCTTCGTTGGCGAAGGTGTCCTGCCGGTCCAGCAGCCAATCCAGCACCACGTTTGTATCCAGGAATATTTTCATATTCCGTACTTATCCTTGTACATCATGGACTTGATTTCTTTGTCAGTCTTTTTTGACATAGTCGATTTGGCAATTCCCCGCAGTTTTAGGGCTGTTGTCATTTTTGGGGATTTTGGGCTCGTTTTTTCGGGTTGAGTAGAGGCCAAAAAATTCTCGATCATGTCAGATAAAGACTGTCGATTGCGCTTAGCAACGACTTTGGCGTGATTCACCACCGACTCTTCGATGGTTAGAGTGAGCTTCACTTTGGACATAAGGCACGTGTGAAATTTTATTTCCAGTAAAGATACGTATTTTCGACTCGAAATGGAAATACCTAACAAGCTGTGCAAATGGTACGGGCTAATTCGCCTTCCAAAATAAGTTTTCAAGTAAAAACTACCCCACCTCACCTTTTCTCCTACAAACAAATTCCCCGAGAACGACCTTATATAAACACGCAATACCACTAAGCTACCAACCATCATGAATTTCAAGAAACTCTACCGCTCACCGCGCGCACTGTATATCCTGGCGGCGGGCATCGTCATCATTTCCTGCGCCAAGCTGGCTCCGACGGGTACATCGGCGCTGGGCACGTCAGTTCCTGTGCCGACGGAGCCACTGGAAGTCGTGAAGGAAGATGGCAATACGGCCCGAACCCGCGCCAAAGAAATCAAGGAAAGTGTAGCTATCCAGCTGGCGGACGGACTAAAAGTCGACCTTTGGGCATCTGATTCACTTGCTCCCGATCCTATCGCCATGTCTATCGACGACCAGGGGAGGGTGTATTTGACAAGAACCAACCGCCAGAAAAATTCCGAGTTCGACATCCGGGGTCACCGCAACTGGATGACGCCCTCCATCGCGCTGCAATCGGTGGAAGACCGCCGGGCGTTTCTGCGTGAAACCTTCGACCCTGCCAAAAGCAAAGAAAACGAGTGGCTGAAAGATCTTAATGAAGACGGCTCGCACGACTGGCGCGACCTGGCCGTGGAAAAAGATGAGGTATGGCGACTGGAAGATACCGACAATGATGGATTGGCCGACGTTTCGACGCGCATTTTGAGCGATTTCTTCGAGGAAGTTTCCGACGTAGCCGGGGCGCTGCTGGTGCGGGCGAAGGATGTGTTCGTAGGTATTGCACCCGATATGTGGCGCTTGACGGATACCAATAATGATGGGATTTTGGATCAAAAAACCTCGATCGCCCACGGTTTCGGAGTACATATTGGCTTTGGTGGTCATGGTATGTCGGGCGCAGTGGAGGGGCCGGACGGGCGCATCTACTGGGGTATCGGCGATATTGGTGCTAACCTGACCGATGTAAAAGGGAATAAGTACCGTTATCCCAACGAAGGCGTGATTGTCCGCGCCAATCCGGACGGAACTGACTTTGAAGTATTTGCTTCGGGCCTGCGCAATACGCATGAGTTCGTGTTCGACGAGTACGGCAACCTGATTAGCTCCGACAACGACGGCGACCACCCCGGAGAAAGCGAGCGGCTGGTGTACATCGTAGATGGCTCCGATGCGGGCTGGCGTTCCAATTGGCAGTATGGCAAGTACACCGATCCCAAAAACAACGATTACAAAGTCTGGATGGACGAGCAGATGTTCAAGCCACGGCAGGAAGGGCAGGCGGCCTACTTCATTCCCCCAATCCAGAATTTTCACAATGGCCCAACGGGCATGGTGTATAACCCCGGTACGGCGTTGGGTTCGGACTGGAAAAACAAGTTCTTTCTGGTAGAATTCCGGGGCAATCCCGCCAACTCTCCCATCTGGTCGTTTGGTCTGAAACCTTCGGGCGCATCGTTCGTGCTGGACGGTGAGCAGAAGGTCTTCAGCGGTATTCTGCCGACGGGTATTCGTTTTGGTCCTGACGGTGCCTTGTACGTAGCCGACTGGCTCAACGGCTGGGACACCAAGAATACCGGACGCGTGTGGCGTCTGGACGTAACCGATAACAAAAACGACATGAAGGCCCTGCGCCAGGAAACGCAGCGGCTCATGCTGCTCGACTACGCCGCCCAGAGTGACGCGGCCCTGCTGGGCTACCTGGCCAATCCCGATATGCGCATCCGCCATAAGGCACAGCTTGAACTAGCTACGCGCGGCAAGAAGGGCGCGGCGGTTTTTGAAAAAGCTCTGGCCCAAAAAGACAATCAACTCGCCCGGGTACACGCTGTGTGGGGGCTGGGGCAACTGGCGCGGGCCGACAAGTCATATGCCAACCCACTGCTGGCTTTGCTAAAAGACAATGACCCCGAAATCATGACGCAAGCCGCCAAGGTACTTGGTGATGCCGCTGTCGCTGAGGCTGGTCCCCTACTACTACCCTTGTTGACCAATACCAGCCCTCGCGTGCAGTTTTTTGCGGCGCAGGCGCTGGGTCGCGTGGATTATAAAGCATCGGTACCCGCTTTGCTGAAAATGATCGAAGCCAATCAGGATAAAGACCTGTACCTGCGTCACGCGGCTGTGATGGCGCTCACACGGCTCGGACAGCGGGAACCTATCATTGCTCTGGCCAATAGCTCTGACAAATCGCTGCGGCTGGCGGCGGTACTGGTGCTGCGCCGCTGGGGTGACGAGAACGTCCGCCGCTTCCTGAACGATAAGGATGAGTACATCGTAGCCGAAGCCGCTCGGGCCATCAATGACGATATGTCGATTCCCGGCGCGTTGCCTGACTTGGCGGCGACTTTGAGCAATCCGCGCTTTAAGTCGGAGCCATTACTGCGCCGGGCTATCAACGCCAACCTGCGTGTGGGCGGTGATGCACAACTACAGGCCCTGCTGGATTTTGCCAAAAGGAAAGATGTGGATAAAGAGCTCCGCACCGAAGCCCTTGCTGCCCTCGGTACCTGGGCCAGCCCATCGGTACTTGACCGTGTAGATGGCCGTTATCGGGGTGTCGTGAAGCGTGACCCCGTGGCTGTACGGGCCAAAGTCGAACCGAGTGTCGCGGTTTTGTTACAGGATACCCAGCCGGAAATTTTGGTAGCTACCGCCGAAATGCTGGGCAATCTGGGCGTGACGGCCTATGATCCCAAACTGGTCGAGTTATTGGAAAAAAGTACCTCGCCCGACGTGCGTGCGGCTATGCTGACGGCTTTGAGCGATTTGAAGTATAAAAACATGGAGTCTATCATCAAAAAAGGTATGAGCGACGCTGACGAAAACGTCCGCGCGCGGGCTCTGAGCCTCATGGACGGCTCAACGTTATCGGCCGCGGCGCTGTCCGACGTGGTGAATACTATTTTTGAAAAGGGGTCTGTCAAAGAGCAGCAGCAGATACTGCGAACGCTGAGTACGATTCCGGCCAACAAAACGGAGCCCATTCTGGATAAACTCGTCACGCGAATGGAAAACAAAGAACTTTCGCCCAATATCAGCCTGGAACTGACTGAGGCCGTTGATTCCACTAAGTCTGAAAGGTTGCGGTCGCGCCTGGCGTCTTCCAAGCCCAAAGGCGAAGGGGTTGCCAATTTTATGGAGGCCCTCAATGGCGGCGATGCACAACAGGGCCGCCGGTACTTTGCCACCAACTCCACCGGACAGTGCGTCCGCTGCCACGCCATCAATGGGCGGGGCGGTGAGGTTGGTCCATCGCTGACACACATTGGCAGTACGTTACCCCGTGAAAAGCTGCTGGAAGCACTCGTGGAGCCCAGTGCACGGCTCTCACCGGGCTTTGGTACGGTGATACTGACGCTGAAAGATGGCCAGACCGTCACGGGAGTTCTCTCCGAAGAAACCCCGCAGGAACTGGTTTTAAAAACCTCCGAAGCCGAGCCGCTGAAAGTACCCGTAGCCCGCATCGCCAAGCGGGAGAATTTGCCGTCGAGCATGCCGCCAATGGGGTATATCATGTCAAAAAGGGAGATTCGGGATATGGTGGAGTTTCTGTCGGGTTTGAAATAGATTCAGATCAAAAAGAATCATGACGCAGACAGAACTCAAACAGGCTTTTACCGACATCATGCAGTCCTACATCGATGCGCTGGATCGGTATTCTGATGAGCAGTTTGCGGCCCAACCCGACGAAGCAGAGTGGTCGCTCGGGCAAATGTACCAGCATCTTTACGAAGCCAACACCTACTTTTTTCTGGCCAATGTGAAGCGTTGTCTGGAAAAGCGGAAAGGCCAGGAAGGCGGTGAAATGACTGCCGCGGGTGTCAATGTTTATAAGTACAATAGTTTTCCCCCGATCAAAGTCAAACGACCTGTCGCTGCGAACAGCCCCGAACCCATCGCTCAGGACCGGAACACATACAAAGCCCTCTACGCGCAAACGTTACATGAGGGATTGGCTTGGGCTGAAGCATTGTCACAGGACGATGGTACTTACAAAACGGAGCATTTCAGGTTCGGCTGGTTGAACGGTGCCGAATGGTTGCAGGGGTTGGAAATCCACGCCCGGCATCACCTACGGCAGCGGCAGGAGCGGGAGAAATGGTTGGGGATTGGGTAGAGAACGACCGACAAAGAGAAAGCTAAGGGCTGTTATACAAAATTATTCTGCCCCAAACTCAATAAAGAGGTAGTTTGGGGCAGGAAAATAACTTCCAGGCTTGGCTTCTATCGTCTGACAACTACCTAAATTCTTGCATCACCTCTTCGACCGGACGAATCTCTTCGTAAAAAGACAGGATTCGCATCAGAATCCCCTCAACTACGGCGTCGGGACAGGATGCTCCGCAGGTGAGCAGGATCGTTGCAGGCGATTTTTCGGGCAGGAAATCTTTGGTAGTTATTTCTTGCTTTCGGTGTAATTCAAAATGCTGAATCAGATTTTTATCCAGGATCTTATCCGCCGAAGCGATAAAGTAAGTAGGTAGTTTGCTCTCACAAAGTTCTACGAGGTGCGACGTATTGGAACTATTGTAGCCTCCTGCAACGATGGCCAAATCCGCCGGATGCGTAAGTAATGCATAGGTAGCATCCTGATTATCGTTGGTGGCGTAACATAGCGTGTCGCGGGTATTGGCAAAATGCTCGTCCACTTCATCCGGCCCCAGCTCATAATGGCGAATCATCACCTGTTTGAGATAATCGGCAATGCCCTGCGTATCGGAGGCCAGCATGGTAGTCTGATTCACCACACCGATGCGCCGCAGGTCGCGGGTGGGGTCAAAACCTTCGGAGTACTGGCCAGCAAATTCTTCGTGGAAAGCCTCGGCATTGCTTTCGCCCGTGATGTAGGTAGCCAGTCGCTGCGCTTGCTCCATATTTTTCACAACGACCGTGGGCGTAGCTTGCTGGCTGTGTGAAAAAGTGGCGCGGGTCTCTTCGTGCATCGGCTTGCCATGGACGACTACGGTATATTGCTTTTCGCCAATCTGCGCGGCCCGATTCCAGACTTTCTCCACGAACGGACAGGTCGTGTCGTACTGGTAAGCGTCGATACCGATGGCCGAGAGCTGCGCCTGAATCTCCACCGTAGTGCCAAAGGCAGGTACTACTACCACATCGTCGGGTGTGAGTTCGGCCCACGGAATGAGTTGGTTGCCTTTGGTATCCATAATGAATCGTACGCCGCGCTCCTGCAGGTCGCGATTAACGTCAGGGTTATGGATCATCTCGCTCAAAAGGAAAATACGCTTACCCTCGTTTTCAGAAATAGCCTTATAGGCGATTTCGATGGCGTTCTCTACCCCATAACAAAACCCGAAATGCCGCGCAATAAGGAAGCGCACCGGACCGAAGTCAAGTACCGTAGGCTTGAAGTCACGCTTCAGCTTGTCGCTTTTGCGGCGAAATTCTTTAATAGGCGTTATGATGCTGCTTCGGTAGAAGCTGGGAATGTCGAAGGTTTTCATTGATTGAGTGAAAAGTTCGGGATCGGCAATCTGCGCGGCCCTGCGGCTACAACGAATAGTTAACAGCTTTCCAGCCAGAATTTATCAACTTGCAGGGTGCTGATTTAGCGACAAAGATACGCTGGCTTTGAAAACAACAACTGACTTCGGAGCTTTGTTCGTTTGGTAAAAGTGATAGCGTTTTTACAAAAAAGTTTTATTCACCGTGCAACATCCCGTCTCTCTCCGCAGTCTTTATCCCAGAACGTTCGAAAACTTAGATAGCGATAGGATGAAGAATTAAAACGCGACAATTCAGCCATCATAGTTTTTGCTGCACCGTGTCAACTGTAAACTATTCCCTGTCCACTAAAAAACCTCCTTGGAAACCAAATTGTACACCGACCGACACGTCGAACTGGTGGAACGCTGCAAACTTGGCGAGCGTCAGGCTCAGTATGAACTGTACAAACAGTATTCCAAGGCTATGTTTAATGTGTGCATGAGGATGCTCGACCACGCGGGAGAGGCGGAGGACACCTTGCAGGAGGCTTTTGTGGACGCCTTCACGCACATCGGACAGTTTCGGCAACAGTCCACTTTCGGGGCGTGGCTTAAGCAGATTGTGGTTAATAAGGCCATTACTCAGCTGAGAAGCCGGAAAATGAAATGGGTCGAGATTGGCGAGTGGCAGACAGAGAATGAAGATAAATATCCGGTAGAAGAGATTTTTGACTTGTCTGACGAAACAGACTACCAGGTGGAACGTATCCGCCGCACCATGCAGCAGTTGCCCGAAGGCTACCGCGTAGTGATGACACTGTACCTGTTCGAGGGTTATGACCACGAAGAAATTGGCGAAGTACTTGGCATCAGCGAGGTAACATCCCGAACGCAGTACCTGAGGGCGAAAAGGAAATTAATGGAGATGATGAGGTAGTTCCAGAGTGGCAAAGTACCAAAGGGCCAGACTGGCGCACCAGCAAAGCGACAAAGTACTTGAAGTACTTTCCGATAGGCAGGGAGATAATGGCGAAAGCTGAATTTCCCCGCAGTTCAACGATTCAACACGTAAACCCTAAACACCTACATAAATTTGACTCAAACATTACATTCAACCCAGAAGTAACAATGAAAAAGTCTTCGGATAAAAAAGACCGGTTAGAGCGGTTTGTACGCGACAATCGGGAGGATTTTGATCGGTTGGAACCAGATGATTCGCTGTGGGGACGCATTGAGAACCGGCTGGGCGATACGGAAGCCGAAGTGGTGGCAGTGCCCATAAAAACACCTCCTCGCTTTCGGGATTGGGGACGGGCTTATTTCGACTGGCGTGTGGCAGCGGGACTGCTGTTAGCATTAGGTGTCTCGTATCTGGTGTACTTAAACAAAGAGTATGGCGTCACGCGGGACCCACAGGTGGCGTTAAATGTACCCACTTACGCTCGTGAGTTTACGCAGTACAATGATGCCATCGATCAAAAACGCCGCGAACTGATCCGGCTGACAACCGACAATCCTGACCTCTATAAAGAATTTTCAGCCGACCTCGATCGTTTGGAGAAAAGCTACGGCAATCTGCGCTCGGAGCTCAATAAAGCTCCCAATCAGGAAGCCCTCGTGCAGGCCATGATCCAGAATCTGCAATGGCAGATCGACCTGCTTAATCAGCAATTGACCATCTTACAACGCATCAAAAAGGCAAACGAACACCATGAAAACAAAGCCATTATATAGCATATTCTTTCTGCTGCTGATCGCGTGGGCTGCCCACGCCGGAGAAAATCAGCTGGTAGAGAAGCGCCGGACTGTAATCAAGACTTTTACAGTGGGAAAAAGTGATCGACTGTCGGTGGACAATCAATACGGACAAGTAAAAATCAATCTTTGGGATAAATCTGAAATCAGGGTGCAGGTAGCCATTACGGCTAATGCGCCCACTGACCAACGCGCCGAAGATTACCTTCGGGCCGTCGACATTGAGGAAAAGCGCGAAGGTAATATCATCAGTCTGCGTACGGAAATTGACCGCAGCCAGTTCGGCAAAAGCAACTGGAATGCCTGGCGGAGCAGTCAGGGTGAGAAGAATTCCATTCAGATCGACTACACGATCAATATGCCCAAATACAATCCGCTTATTGTCAGCAATAAGTTTGGTAATACGGACATTCCATCTTTTCGGGCCCCGCTACAGGTACACTCCAAAAATGGACATTTTTCGGCCGATGATCTGGAAAACAATGACAACAACATTGAGGTACTATACGGCACGGCCAAAATTGGCAACATGGACGGTGGCAGGATGGAAATAAAGTACAGCAACCTCGACCTGGCCCGCGTGCGGTCGCTGGTATTGGATTATAAGGGAGGCAAATTGAAGATCGGTGAGGTAAAAAACCTGGAAGCCGATATTGATTATTCGGAATACACGACTATTGGTAATGTGCAGGAATCCTGTAAGGTAAACCTCAGCTACTCAGGCAATTTCCGGGTCGGCCGACTCCCGGCTTCCGCTGGCAACGTAAATATTCAGGCTTCTTACTCGTCGGTGGTACTTCCCGCCGAATCCAATCAATTCGACGTGACAGTGACCAATGGTAGTTTTCTTCTGCCCGACGATGCCAAGGTTATATACACCAGCCAACCAGCCAAAACGAACACTTTTCGCGAAACCAAGCAGTACTCCGGCACCGTCGGGACGGGTCAGGGCACGGTCATCAAAGTGGTGTCGCACTACGGAGACGTGCGGTTGAAAGATTAAGCGCCTCACACAAAATAAGCGCGGCCTGATAGCAGATTCTATCAGGCCGCGCTTATTTTGTGTGGTTTTCTCCATTATCTCAGAAAAGTATTGGACGCGAAGTACGGGGTACTTTCGGCCTTCTTCTCTTTTCTCTTATCGATGATGACACCCGTTCCGGCTCCGGCACCAGCCCCAACTACGGCACCAATGACCGCGCCCTTTACGCGGTTGTTTTTAGCGACGATTGCGCCCGTTGCGGCTCCTACGCCCGCTCCGATCAATGCCCCTTTTACGGGCGTACTCATGCCTTTTTTCTTCTTCACTTCGGCGGTTGGCTTAGTTTCGGCCGTTGGCGTCGTCTTATAGGCGTCGGTTGACGACTGTTCGGTCCATGGGTTGTCAACCTGCTGGGTGCGGTGCGAGTCGGTAGGTAATGCATTGCCTAAATAAGCATTTCGGGCATTGCTGTTTTCGAGAGCCGCCAAAAGTGCGGGGTCAGCGTTTTCTTGCTGGGCTTTTACTAAATCAAGTTCGTGCTGTAGTTTCAGGATTTCGGTTTCATGCTTGGCTTGCGTCAACTCGGCCTGCAGCTCGGCAGTCGAGGGGTTCGTATTGTTTACGCCATTACAGGCAAACATAGCACTTGCGATCAAGGTCATTCCAATTAGCTTTTTCATGGTTTTTCAAATTAAGCTCCTTCGTTTTCAATAAAAACAGATGAGCGGGTGAAAAAAATGGTGTCTCCTCAAAGCCTTTTTGAAAAGTACAGGGGTTAGAAGGATAGAGAAGCCTATGGTTTATTCCTGTCTATTAAATAAATACAGGCAGGTAGTTAAATTTTTGGCTTAACTTACTTTAAATCAAACAAAAAGGCCACGAGATTTTTTTTCTCGTGGCCTTCAATTAATATTTCTCAAACTACTAAAATACCGACTATTGAGCCGCTTTATCCAACTCTTGCCAGGTCCATGCGTGGTCGCGCCCAGCGGTTTGTGTTCTGATCTTCCTGACTTCTTCGGGTTTCACCATCACCTTTTCCATCGTTTCTGGATTGTTGCGGGGTGGATTTTGACCTGCGTAGGCCAGATCGTAGCGAATATAGCTCAGGACAGAAGCGATCCACTCGTCGCTGTTGGCTCCCATGGGCGGCATCAAGTCGGGGTAGCTTTTGTCCTCTATCGGTCCCGTCAGACCGTGTAAGAGAATTTTGATTTCCGCCTCCTTCTTGCCCAGCATCCGCTGCGCGTTCCCCGATAGCACCGGAGCTAGGTTGGTCGGCGAACCTTTGCCTTCAGCCCCGTGGCAGGTAGCACAAAGCGACTTGAAGGTGATGGCACCATCCAATACCCTTTTGCGGCTGGCGGCATCCAGCTTACCCAATCGTGAGCCGTAGGTACGGATAGCTTCGTTTTTCTCCTGGCTCTCCCGCACGGCGGCGAGCATTTCATTGTCGGCGTTTTTAGTAAGAATACCCTGTATGATCGCCTTGGCCTGGGGCGATTGGCTATAATTCAGCGATAGCAATAATTGCGTGAGGACATCGTAACTCGAATCTTCCTTCAGGGTTTCTAAACGGGCAAGCATCTGTGCATCGTCCTTCTTGAGGAAAGGCTCACTGTTCCAGATCGCCGCCCGCCGTAATTGGGCATCGGATGACTGCATCAGCGAAAAGAGCAATTCTTTATCTACGGCATCCAGCCCTTCGAGTGTCCAGAGAGCATGAAGTTGGCCGAGAGCCGAAGGAACGCGAGGCAGCGTCCCTTTTTCCCCCAAAGCCATTTGCCGCAAGGCCGGAACGACCGATTTGTCGCCACGCAGCACGATTTCTTTCTGGGCGTTGTCGCGCCACCAACCATTGGGATGATCAAGGTACTTTACCAGTTGGGCCGTCTTTTCGTCCAGCATCCGGGGGGCCGGGCCGGGTTTCAGACCGTAGTACACTAACCGGTAGATGCGGCCTCGCTGCTTGTTCTCGTCCAGCCCCAGCCGCTGTACTTGCGGGCGGAGGTAGCTGTCCTTACCGACCCAAGTGGCTTCCTGGATGATGCCCCGATTCATGTCCACAATGTACAGGCAGCCGTCTGGTCCGGTATAAGTATTCACGGGCCGGAAATTCATGTCCGAAGAAGCTATGAATTCCTCCTGATCATAAACGTTTTCCAGGGTAGTTTTGCCGGCTTTCTCTACTACCCTGGCCCGGCGAATAACACGGGCCACGGGTTCGGCAATGAGGTAATCGCCCACGAACGTTTTGGGCAGGCGGTCACCTCGGAAAATAGACTGGCCATTGCCCGCCGTAAAGTGATTCAGGGTCGTGTCGGGACGCAAACGCTTCAGGCCGCCCTGCACGTCCGGAGTTTTGATGATAGGCCAGACGGGACCAAAAGTGGCCTCATCGTAGGCATCGCGAAAATTGAGCTGACCATAAGCCGGATTGATCTGAAAGCCGATGCCCGCATTCTCTGCCCCACCCTGACTGAAAAAGAGTCGCCCGTAGTTGTCGTGCGTGAGGCCCCATTGGCCCAGATTGCCGCTGGTAAGCGTATCTGCCTCGATCATGCCATTTCTATAACGGAAGCGCACCGGATCTACCGTAATATAAATCCAGTTGTCAAGGTTCCAGTCCAGACCGCTGCGTTGGTGTTCGAGGTTGCCGGGAGCCTTGCGGCCTACTTTGTACACGTGCCGTTTCTGGTCGGCTTCACCGTCACCATTTGTGTCTTCGTAGGCGTACATATCGTAGGTATCGGTTTCGCTCACCAGCAATTCACGGCCCACGCAAAGGATGGCACGTGGAAGCAGCAATTTATCGATGAACACCGACCGCTTGTCCATTTTTCCGTCGTTATCGGTGTCTTCCAGCAAAAGAATACGGCTGGTAGGTTCGTGCTCGCCCGTGCCTTCCACGTCCTGCATGTAGGTTTCCATCTGAGCCACATACATCCGGCCGTTACCATCCCAGGCAATGGCGACGGGTTCGGTAATCATGGGTTCGCTGGCTACGAGTTCGAGGTGGTAGCCCCGAGGTAAGCGGAATGAGCTTAGTGCCTGTTTAGGCGTCAGGGGCGCGGGAGAAGGATTTTCATCCACGGTGCGAGGCGTGGCGAAGCCCGATTCCGGAAGTACCTTAGCTTCCTGCGTTTGGCTGGTAGAATTGACTGATCTTGTGCAAGTCACGATCAGGAAAGAGACGATTGCCAACACACCCGCAAGCCAGTAGTTACGTTTCATAGTCCTATTTTTTAAAGAAATATCAAAAGTAAGGTAGCCGGGCAAAGGATTTACTTATGCAACTTCCTGTTCTGCTGACAAAAAGAGCAATCGTACAAATTGGTACTTATTCAACCATAACATGGCGCGACGACCGTCTGCCCTGTTCGTCCCGGAATCGAAGAACATAACTACCTGCTGCCACCTCACGAACGGGTAGAATCCCCTGAGTAGCTCGGGTTACTGCTCGTTGCCCTACAATTGAACCTTTGAGATCGTAGAGTTCAAGTTGGCCCGATACCGGCCTCACGAAATTAACAGTGATATAGTCATGGCTGGGATTCGGGTAGGCAATCCAATATTGCGTTGCATTGGGATTCAGGGATAGTATTATATCTTCCTCTTTTGTGATTGTATCTTTCACCGCTACGGAATCCGTAGCCACGGTCAGTTCAACGAAAGGCGACTCCGACCGGGAACTTATGGCTTGTAAACGGTAAGTATAATGGGTCTGAGGTTCCAGATCCGTGTCCAGAAAGAAGGTCGACTGACCATCGTAATTAATAACGGAGGCGAATGTCCGCTCCCGCTCTTTTTTCCTTTTTAAAATATACCGGACAGAATCATCTTCAATAGGTTGCCAGCTAATTCTGATTGTCTTTTCGGCTTCTTCCTGCAGCGTGTCTTTCCTAAAATTTTCGATGGACAGTGGATCGCTGATAGGTACACCATGAAAAGAAAAGGCCGCCAAACCATTCTTGTTTCGCAATAAGTGACCGGGAAATACAGTGAACATCGTGCTATCGACAAAGGGAGGCAGATAAGACAACTGGTGAGGCGCTATGGCAGAATCAAGTGCCAGGGTAATTCGGTTTCCAGAGACCTGGTGCGCGGCAATCGGGAGGGTAAGAGAATCATTTTTTCCAAAGAAAAACAAATCACGCCCCCGCAAAGAGACTGGTTTACCCTGTTTATTAATCACGATTGTGTCTGTCGGCCACGCCATCTCCTGGCCTTTGTCGAATTCCAGGACAATTGTGTCCTTTTGGCTGGAAGTGTAGAATACCTTTCGGACATCGGGTGAGCGATTATTTACTTCGCTCATCGTATCATATATATCAGGCGAGATAAACCGGAACATTTGCCGGGCAAGCTCGACGTAGCCCGCCAGACTGTAATGGATGCCATTGTATCCTGACAATCCTACGGTAGCAAAATGAGTAGTTTTTGGATACAGGATTGGGATGCGACGCTGGAAATCACGAATTGTACCCGCTTCGGGGTTCAAACTGGTAAGCAGATTGATCTGCATGACGACAAAGGTGTCTGCCATAGGAAAATCTTGCTGCCAGTAATGATATAGTGTGTCGAATTTCTGGGCATAACCCGGAATTTTGGCCAGCACATCTTCCTCTCCCTGTAACCAGAAAAAAGCACGAATGCGACTGGCACCCGACTTGCGCACCCGCAGTCGGAGCAAGTCATAGATGGTATGAACCGAACTACTGTCACGCTGGATATGCTTCTGGATGCCTGAACCCGGCACGGCACCGTTGATTACGCAAGTAGGAATTTTAAATGTTTCCAGGATTCGCCTTTGCAACTCGAGGCCCCACACACCCACCGACGGCCATGAAAGTTGTGACTGTAACCATAAAGTATCCTTTGGGTAATAATCCGGATCATCGTCAGGTGCCCTGGCTACGGTTCGGCAGTACTTGCTTGAAAAATTGAGGTCTTTGGGATCGTGTCCCGTGGAGATGGCGTTGGATTGCCCGTTGATCACGAAGAAATCTCCCGCCACGATGTCGTCCCGGCGTACCAACAGCGTGGAGTCTGTTGAATCCCGCCGTACATAAACCGCAAAATCATAATCAGCTAATTCGGCTTTGATTTTCGGCTTAAAGCTAAACCGGGCCACACTATCCTTCCCCACGTAAGCAATCGGGCTGCGCTGGTAAGCCAGCGGCTTTTTGTTGCGGTAAGTAACCAAAGAAACAGCACTGTAGCCAGAGGTACTTACCAGGCCGGAGATGGGCACGATGGCCTGGTTGCTGTCATTACGGGCATACAGCTGGAAGCTAAGAGGAAGTTGGTCGAAAGTAACCGGACCAAACTTCTGAGCAAAAGGTTCGGTTACGAATCCCAGCGCAAGGATTATCGTCAGCCATGCCTTATACGTATGTTTTCCCATGCTATTATCGCCCGGATTTGCGCTCCGCTATTCTTTCTCGTTTCTTAAAAATTTACTTCCAAGACCAAAAAGGTTACGAAGGTAATAAATTAGCCCCAAGCGATGCAAACCTAACTCACTATAAAGAAAGTTGTTGTCATATTTTTTTCAATTCAAATTAGTGGTTGGACGCATTGACAAGTAGTTGAGTCGTCTCTGGTCCTTATCTGAAAAATTTATTTCTCTATGAAAAGAAAATATTTCCGCTTTTGTATCGCCGTCGTTGTACTCAGCAGTGTTGTGGCTTGCTCCCGCGCACAACCTGACAGCAAAAGTCTGTTCAACGGTAAAAACCTGCACGGCTGGCACGCCGACGTTCCTGCGATGGATACTGATTCCAAAGCGCAAATGCCCTTTGTGGTGCGTGACGGCCTGCTAGTCAGCCTCGGGACACCCGGCGGCCACCTCATCACTGATGGTACTTACAAGAATTTCCGGCTTGAACTGGAATACCGCTTTGCCGGGAAGCCCGGCAACTGCGGAGCGCTGGTTTTTGTGTCGACACCGCGCGCGCTATATGACATGTTTCCCAAGTCCATTGAGGTGCAGATGATGCATACCAACGGCGGCGATTTCTGGTGTATTCAGGAAGACATCGTGGTACCTGATATGGAAAAACGCCGGGGACCGAAGGAGAAATGGGGCGTCAATGGCGACAAGCTGCGCCGCATTCCCAACCTTACCGATGGCTCGGAAAAACCCGTTGGCGAGTGGAACAAGCTCACTATCGAATGCCTGAACAACTCTATAAAAGTCTGGATGAACGGCGACTTCGTCAACTACGGCTACGACGCCACGGCCAGTAGCGGCCACATTGCGTTGCAGTCGGAAGGCTCGGAAGTGGAGTTTCGAAAAGTACAGTTGACCCCAATTAAAAGATTGTCAGACTCGTAGTCTAAACCTGACTCTCCGTCCAGAATGCCATTTTCTTCCGTAAGCTGAAGCAAAAAGGGCGAACCTGAATGTTCGCCCTTTTTGCTATATCTGGATTTAAGTTTTTTTGTGTACACAATTATTCAGCGTTAAGGGTCAAAACTTTTCCGCCGCTGTAATCCAGGAAATACAACTCGCTCTGCTCGTCTACGCCGAAAGCTGAAATCGATGCGGATTTATTGACTATAAGGGCATTTTTCGCCGCTGCATTAGCAGGTACTTCCAGGGCCCAAATTCGGCCGCTGGCGTAGTCGCCGTACACATATTTTCCCACCAATTCGGGTAGTTTCTTGCCGCGATAGACATAACCACCCGTGATTGAAATATCGCCGTTGGCGTGAGTGTAGTCCCACACGGGATCGATGAGCCCGGCTTCCTGACAATTATTTTGGGGATTGAAGCATTCGTCAGCCTCTTTCAATCGCCAGCCGTAGTTGCCGCCCTTTTCAATGATGTCAATTTCTTCGATCTGGTTTTGTCCCACATCTCCCGCCCAGAGTTTTTGGGTGGCCGAGTCGAAGCTGATCCGCCACGGATTCCGCAGCCCGTAAGCATAAATCTCCTCCCGTGCGCCGTCGGTATTTCCTCGGAATGGATTATCCGCAGGAATACCATAGTTGCCCTTTCCGGTGGAATTGACATCCAGCCGCAGGATTTTACCCAATAGGCTGGTCTTGTCCTGAGCATTATTTTTGGGATCGCCACCGCTACCGCCATCACCCGTCGAAACATACAGGTAGCTGTCCGGCCCAAAATGTACCGCCCCACCGTTGTGGTTGGAATAAGGCTGATCGTAGGTGAGCAGGATAGTTTCGCTACTTGGATCGGCGGCACCAGTGGCAGGATTGCTCACCTTATACCGGGCCACCACTGACTGACGCGGACTATCACGGGTGTAATTAACGTAGATATAGCCATTGCTTTTAAAATCAGGGTGGAAGGCCAGGCCAAGCAGTCCCATTTCGCCGCCGCTTCTTACTTTGTTTTTTATATCAAGAAAAAGCGTGGACGAAGAAGGATTTCCCGTAGCATTGAAAAACCGGATCGTGCCTGCCTGCTCCACCACGAAAAGGCGATTACTACCATCGGCAGCGTTGACCAGCTCTACCGGATCGTCAAATTTCAGGCCTGGGAAGGCCTCTGCTACCTTATAGATAACCGCACCGGAAGGATCGGGCGTTACGGGATTGCCGGAGCCATCGTCCTTGCTGTTGCCACAGGCGATGAACAGAAATAATGCCGACCAGGCCAGCAATTTATGAATGGAAAGTGTCATGTTCGTTGTGTTTTTATTTTTTACAACGAACAGACCGGGTGATGTGTTCTATTTTACAACTTCCTTATTTTCTTTCCGACTTCATAATCCGCACTGTGTGGGGCTTGCCATCCGGCCCGGTAATCCGCAGCAGGTAGATCCCCGACCGCGTCGCGGCTTCCGTCAGGTTTACTTCCAGCAGTGAATGCTCCACGCGCCATTTCGACTGATCCAGCAGCGTACTTTTTCCCGCTACAGAAACTACCTCTACGGCTTTGGGGATAAAGTCATTTCCATCCATTTGCACTTTGACAATATCCACAAATGGATTGGGATAAGCTTTCCACAGGTCTGCTGTTGGGAACACTTCGTTTTCCTCAACACCTAGCCGTACCGGCGTATTATTGGCCTTAATAATGTCGAATTGGATTGATCGGGTGGTTACCACGGTATTGTTGCGGTAAGCGGTCACTTTCAGCTTGTAAGTACCCACCTGAGGGCTGAAGCCAGAGCCATCACTATACAGGCCGAAAGGAGCCAGCTCGTCGGTACTTTTCCTGCTGGTAGGCCCAGTCAATTCGAAGCTCATCAAATCGATGTCGGCGTTACTTTCCACGTAAAGCTCGAGGCTCGGTGGCAAAGTACTGATGGCAATAATATCGGCATTCGAAATTTCCCTGATTTTCTTTGGCTGTTGCCCTGACTCATATAGGAGCACATGCAGCTCGGCGCGCTCTACTCTCAACATAAATTCCACGGTAACAGAAGCACCTTTATTGTCCTGGGCTATCACCTTCATGGGATAATTGCCCACAGCAGTAGGATTTCCAGCCAGCAGCGAACCATTGGCTGTGATGCCCGGTGGCAGCGCCGAGGCATAACTGATCGACGCAATAGCTCCGTCGGAATCTTTGAAATATTCCTTTACATCAAACCGGAAAATCTGGCCCATGATAGCCAGTAGGTCGGGAACTGGCTGAACCACTGGCGGCGTGTTTACGCCCCGTACTGTTAGCTTAAATGTGAGCTGTGTAGAGGAATTCTTATCATCAAAAGCCTGGACTGTTATGACAAATTCGCCCACTTGCGTCGGACGCCCACTGATAGTATCGCCCTGAGCACTCAGCCCGGCGGGCAGGCCCGAGATTTTCAGACGGGCGATTTTCCCATCAGTATCCACAAAAGTACCCGCTGGAATCACGAAGCGGTACACGGCATTGCTATCGGCCATCTGATCGTTGATCGCCTTGGCCACCAGCGGCGGGCGGTTGCCATACACGGTCAGCTTGAAAGTCAGCTGAGTCGAGGCCCCTTTGTCGTCGAAGGCCCGCACGCTCACGCTGTACTCACCCACCTGGGTAGGACGCCCGCTGATGGTATCGCCTTGGGCGCTCAGACCGGTGGGCAAGCCCGAGATTTCCAGACGGGCGATTTTGCCGTCGGTATCCACAAAAGTACCCGCCGGAATCACGAAGCGGTACACGGCATTGCTGTCCGCCACCTGATCGCTGATAGCCTTGGCCACCAGCGGCGGGCGGTTGCTATACACCGTTAGTTTGAAAGTCAGCTGGACGGATGCTCCTTTATCATCAAAGGCCTTCACAACAACGTTGAACTCGCCTACTTCTGTGGGACGTCCACTGATAGTATCTCCCTGAGCACTTAATCCAGCAGGCAAGCCCGAGATTTCCAGGCGCGTGATCTTCCCGTCGGTATCTACAAAAGTACCCGCCGGGATCACGAAGCGGTACACGGCATTGCTATCGGCCACTTGGTCGTTGATCGCCTTGGCTACAAGCGGCGGGCGATTTTCGTCTGATATGGTCAGATTAAAGATAAGCTGCACAGTAGCATCGGCGTTATCCCTGGCTACTGCCACCAATTGATATTTGCCCGCTTTGGTGGGCGTTCCCGATATGTTTCTACCGCTGTTGGTCAATCCTTCCGGCAATCCCAAGACTATAACCGAAGCAATAGATCCGTCAGGATCATTGAATAAGCTTTCCGCAATTGTATAGCTAAAAGGTTTGTTGACCGGAGCCGTTTGGTCGGGAATAGTACCATTCGCAACAGGGGGCAAATTATCTGCCGACACGGTGAACTTGAAGGTGGTTTCTGACGCGCCCCCTCCATTATCAGTCACGCGTACTTTGACTGTAAATATACCTTTCTTGGTAGGCGTACCCGAAATCAGCGCACCGTCGCCTTTTAGTCCGTCCGGTAGCCCCGTCATGACAAAAGAGGTGAGTACACCGTCGGGGTCTACAAAAGTACTGTCGGGAAGACGGCGGGCAAAGGGTGTACCAACTTTGGCAAACAGTTCCACTGGCGGCTTTACTAATACGGGTGCCAGGTTGCGATTCTCCTCGTCATCCACCACTACAAAATGAATGGTTTCGTCGCTTAGCTGGGTACCTTTAAGATCAGCCTTTTCGTAAGATTTGACATTTAAGGTATAACGGCCCGCCGTAAATACCACACCGCCGTTGTCGCCAAACACTCCATATGGTGCCGTGTTATCGGTACTACCTACCGAGTAGGGGCCTTCCATTTTGAAAACGTAGCTCCCTACCGCGCCGGTTTTAGGCGATACCAGAATATTGACGATCGACTTGGCATCCTCGCCCCGAAGCGTGTCGCCATCCACTATATAGTGCAGAAAGCGCCGGGTCAGGAAGTTACCCGCCTGAAACAGGCTGAATATATTGGCGGTCGGAGCAGTCGGAGCTTTATCCACGGTGATTTTGAACTGTGCTGAGACTTCGGCCCCTTGATTATCACGGGCCGTGACCGTCACGCCGAATTCACCACTGATTAAGGGACTACCTGTAATTTTCCAGCCATTCAGGCTCAGTCCATTGGGTAAACCCGTAGCTGATATACCTGCAATCGTGCCATCAGGATCAGTGAACGTCTCCTTGGCAATTTCGTAGTCGAATGCCTGGCCTACCCTCCCCTGTTGATTAGGGATAACCTTACTAACTAGCGGGGGTTTATTCTCAATGTCTTTCTCAGCTACCTTGAATTTGAACTGTGTGGATACCTCGGCGCCCTTGTCGTCGCGCGCTGTGACCGTTACTGTAAAGTCGCCGCTGGTAGTTGGGTTTCCTGCAAACTTGCGATCTGTTAGCGTGACGCCCGCCGGTAAACCATTAGCTGTAATACTGGCAATAGTTCCGTCGGGGTCGGTAAAAGTTTCGACCGCAATCTCGTAGCCGAAAGACTGTCCGACCTTTCCCTGCTGATCGGGAATAATCTTAGTGACCACGGGGGGCTGGTTCGCACCTTCTTTTGGTGATATAGTGATTTTAAACTGCGTAGCGACTATGGCATCCCGACTGTCGCGCGCCGTGACCGTCACGATGAACTCTCCGCTCACCGTGGGAGTACCCGACAATCGCCAGCCGCTATGGCTCAAACCGTCGGGCTGCCCCTTGACCGAAATATCGATGATCGGCCCGTCCGGATCGAAGAAAGTCTCCTTCGAGATTGTGTAGTCGAAGTTCTCGCCCACCTTACCCTGCTGGTCGGGAATGGTTTTTCTAACCAGAGGCAGCACGTTTTCGCTCTCCTTCGGGTCTACCTTGAACTTGAACTGCGTGGACACCTCGGCGCTTTTGTCGTCGCGCGCTGTGACCGTTACTGTAAAGTCGCCGCTGGTAGTTGGGCTGCCTGACAGTTTGCGATCTGTTAGCGTGATACCTGCCGGTAAGCCCTTAGCTGTGATACTGGCAATAGTTCCATCGGGATCAGTGAAAGTACTGGTCGAAATCTCGTATGTGAACGGTTGCTCGACTTTTCCTTGTTGATCAGGTATGGACTTACTAACCTGAGGCGGTTGATTTACTGATTCTTTTGGCGATATCGTGATTTTAAACTGCGTAGCGACTATGGCATCCCGGCTGTCGCGCGCCGTGACCGTCACGATGAACTCGCCACTCACCGTGGGGGTACCCGACAGACGCCAGCCGCTATGGCTCAAACCGTCGGGCTGTCCCTTGATCGAAATATCAATAATCGGCCCGTCCGGGTCGAAGAAAGTCTCCTTCGAGATTGTGTAGTCGAAGTTCTCGCCCACCTTACCCTGCTGGTCGGGAATGGTTTTTCTAACCAGAGGCAGCACGTTTTCGCTCTCCTTCGGGTCTACCTTGAACTTGAACTGCGTGGACACCTCGGCGCTTTTGTCGTCGCGCGCTGTGACCGTTACTGTAAAGTCGCCGCTGGTAGTTGGGCTGCCTGACAGTTTGCGATCTGTTAGCGTGATACCCGCAGGTAACCCCTTAGCTGTGATACTGGCAACGATTCCGTCGGGATCGGTGAAAGTACCCGCTGCAATCTCGTAGGCAAAAGATTGCCCGACCTTTCCTTGCTGGTCGGGGACCGCTTTACTAACAATAGGCAGTTGGTTGGCTCCGCTACTGTCTCCGGGGTTTATGCGGAACTTGAACTGTGCGGAGACTTCGGCCCCCTGATTGTCTCGGGCTGTGATTTTGACTCCGTATTCGCCGCTCACCGTAGGTGTTCCGGTAAGTTTCCAGCCGCTCAGACTCACTCCACCTGGTAAGCCTGTGGCGGAGATTCCTGTGATTGTGCCGTCAGGATCGGTAAAAGTTTCTGGCGCAATTTCATAAACAAATGCTTGCCCGATTTTGCCTTGCTGGTCTGGAATAATTTTGTTGACCAACGGAGGCTGATTTACTGATTCTTTTGGCGATATCGTGATTTTAAACTGCGTAGCGACTATGGCATCCCGGCTGTCGCGCGCCGTGACCGTCACGATGAACTCGCCACTCACCGTGGGGGTACCCGACAGACGCCAGCCGCTATGGCTCAAACCGTCGGGCTGTCCCTTGATCGAAATATCAATAATCGGCCCGTCCGGGTCGAAGAAAGTCTCCTTCGAGATTGTGTAGTCGAAGTTCTCGCCCACCTTACCCTGCTGGTCGGGAATGGTTTTTCTAACCAGAGGCAGCACGTTTTCGCTCTCCTTCGGGTCTACCTTGAACTTGAACTGCGTGGACACCTCGGCGCTTTTGTCGTCGCGCGCTGTGACCGTTACTGTAAAGTCGCCGCTGGTAGTTGGGCTGCCTGACAGTTTGCGATCTGTTAGCGTGATACCCGCAGGTAACCCCTTAGCTGTGATACTGGCAACGATTCCGTCGGGATCGGTGAAAGTACCCGCTGCAATCTCGTAGGCAAAAGATTGCCCGACCTTTCCTTGCTGGTCGGGGACCGCTTTACTAACAATAGGCAGTTGGTTGGCTCCGCTACTGTCTCCGGGGTTTATGCGGAACTTGAACTGTGCGGAGACTTCGGCCCCCTGATTGTCTCGGGCTGTGATTTTGACTCCGTATTCGCCGCTGACGGTGGGAATCCCCAACAGCTTATTGTCAGTTAGTATGATACCCTCAGGCAGCCCCTTGGCACTCAGGCTGGCAATGGTTCCGTCAGGATCGGTGAAAGTACCGCCCGCAATCTCGTAGGTGAAAGACTGCCCGACTTTTCCTTGTTGGTCGGGGATAATTTTGTTGACTACGGGAGGCTGGTTGGCTCCGTTGCTCTCCTTCGGGTCTACCTTGAACTTGAACTGCGTGGATACCTCGGCGCCTTTGTCGTCGCGCGCTGTGACCGTTACCACAAACTCGCCGCTGGTAGTTGGGCTTCCTGCGAACTTGCGATCTGTTAGCGTGATGCCTGTAGGTAGCCCTTTAGCCGTAATACTGGCAATAGTTCCATCAGGATCTGTAAAGGTTCCGGCAGGAATTTCGTATGTGAATGATTGCCCTACCTTACCCTGCTGGTCGGGGAGCGCTTTACTAACCTGAGGTGGCAGATTCTCAACAGGTTTATTATCGAACACGTCATCGATCAAGAGTACTCGGATAGGCTTTTGAGTTTTTGCGTATTCATCCCGCCATTTTTCCTGCACCTTGTTCGTTCCTTGTCGGATGGCTTCAGAGAGGGTGTATGTGACAGTCTGTGTTGGTGTAATGGTCTGCACTGGCGTTTTGAGCCACTTATCGGCCATTTCCCGAATCAGGTTTTCGTGGTGAACAAAATTGAAGTCGCGGTCTATCCCGAAAAAATTGAGCCAGTCAGCTCCGTGTTCATAGGTTTCGTTGACGAAATCACGCCAAACCCCAACATCAATACCATTCGCATGCCCCAGCTCATTTCCGATGATTTTGCCAGGCATATTGGAGCGCAGCAAATCTGCAGCGAAGCGGTGGGGATAATAAGGACCGTCGTTCACTTTGAGGCCATCCGTTTTAATTCCCAAATCGGTAAAGCCGAAGGTACCACGCAGTTGGCTCAGACCATCATAACAACTACCTACATCATTATAGTAACGATAGCCGCTGTCTACACCTTTGATTGTGTCTATAAATCCATTAATTGTTCTTTTCAGGACATAGTGTCGGAAAAGATACCAATCCATACCAGCATTGCCGTAATGTCCACTCCAAACGTCCCCTTTTATATAGGGTGGATGAATATCCGAAAAGCGAGAAAAATCTGAATTCCAAGCCTTGTTCAGACCTGCTAATGTTTGGTACTTGGCCTGAAGCCAGGTGCGGAACTCAATTTTAGAGTGATAAGAATAATCGAAAAGTTGCAATTCATTCTTCTCATTGACAGGATTTTGTGCATCTACACTATATCCGATTTCAGAAGCGTTGTTGGCAACAACTGTTACCAGCACGATTTCACCTGCCTGTTGCCGCGGCCTAAAATGCTGCATCGCCTCACGCACGAAAGCATTGGCCTCATTCACTGCCTCTGTTGCCGAAAAACTGAACCCGTTAAGATCTTTATGCCGTACTCCGTCACCCGAAACGGGCCGAACATCGTCAGGCCACCATCCTTCTGCCCCCTCTTTGCCGTCGCTGTGTCGGGCTACCCACACACGGAGCATGATTTTACAGCCCAAACGTTTAGCCAGTTCTGCCTCCTTATCGATCTGACTCCAATCGGCGGCTGAACCACGCTTTCGGTATATGTGATCCCAGTTGACATTCAGCACGAAAGAGTTTATACCAGCTTTGGCCGCCCGCTCCATTAGGGGAAGGTAACTATCATCATCCTCTACATTCATGATCGACATACTCAGATAACGAGGCTGTCCGGGTGGCGCAATTGGTTTTACGGCTGCTCTAACCTGTATCGCCAGGGCACCGAGAAAAACAATAAGAAATGCGTACACTCCCCCTTTGGTCGTGTAAATTTTGTTCATATCCAGCTACGTGCTTTTGTTGGAAACTACGGTTTTTATGAAGGGGTAGAGGGGGAAATATTCTAGTTGCGTAAACAGGAGCAACAACCAAGCCAATTTGGACGCGAATCAGTAGCAAGGTTGACAAAACACTGTGAGAGAGCTAGTCTATTTATCCACTTTATCAGATTTCAGATGGGGTTCTCTAATAGTTTGCATCGTAATAGAATAAGTTAATATTTCTATCAGAATAAATAGTTACAATCTAAAAATCAATAGCTTAATCTCTCTCTGAGTGTTATACAAAGAGCCAAATGATAGGGCATTTATTATGCCTGGTGACCTTTCAGAAGCTAGTTCGAGGAGCCTTTTGGATATCGGAGCAGGACTTTCAATCGTAAATCTTTGCTTATTCAAATATTCCTTACGAGGGAAATTCGCAATTATAAATGCTCATTAAGCAGGCATCGTTTGAAATCAGAAGCTCTCTTCAATTTTCGTGCCGACTTGTATCCTTTTTCAATCTTTTATTACTAAATGAAAGATTGAAAAGTTATTGAAAGTCTTGTCCACAAAAAGACAGTTGCTTTATCCGGCTTTTCTCGGCGACTGTTTAGCTTTGTGACTTTGATTTGAACGTTTTTAGGACCGAGCTGGCTCAGTACCTAATCAAACTTTAAAAGCATTATTCTTTTTCTAGCTGATTTTTAATAGTTTATCAATGAGTACCAACAAAGTAGATGTCAGCATCAATTACTACGGTAAACCTTACCAAACATTAGTAACGTTGCTTACCCTTTGGAGACATTCCCGGCAACACATTGGTACGATTTACATCGTAATTGAGCGCCAGCAGCCATATGGGCAATATGGAAGCATCAGGTTACTGCAATGGGCTCTTCAAGACCTACCAATACACTACTATTTTGCTAATCAATTTTATTATCATGGATCTCCTGCAATAGATTCATTAAGCGACCCAAAAATCAGGTATGACTTGAAGTACCAATATGGTTTGGAAAAAACAAACAAAAGATACCATTTCCTATCACATAATGACTGTCTTTACGAGGATGATTTGTTGGGGAGCCTTCTCGCCCAAGTTGAATCTTCGAATGAAATAGTCGCGGGTGTAGGATTGATTGGACAATGCTGGAACTGTCCGGCTTTTTCAGCTCAGCTCTGCGACGGGTCGCGATTTGAAGAGTTTCGACCTACGGGGGCCCAAAACCTTACTCTGGTAGACCGCTATAAACCTCCTCGTGCAAAAATTCATTATGCATTGATAGAGACAGGGTACAACCACCCTTTACCAGAGTGCCGTCTTAATGAGTACGCCTGCCTGGTTAACGCCGAGCAATACAAGGCACTTACTTTGCCTCGCGGTAAAATGCTTCCTCTGGGAGCTGCCTGGCATGGTACAGACTGGGGGGCAGTTTGGTTTCATGATATGGTGAATGCGGGTTATAAGTTCATAAATTTTCCCTTTGAACCTAAAATGACGCATGCGCCTTTTACCCCCACTAAAAGTGGTCATACCAGTGACCGGGATTCTGATGAGTATTTCAAAATAGAGAGCAAAGCACGGCAATATCTGGCGGCGGAATTTCCAGATGCCTTGGTAATCCCGATTTCTGTTCGAATTGCAGCATGGTTTTACCAAGGCAAAGCAACGGCACGAAGGTTCCCTGAAAAACTAAAATCTGCTATTCGGGGTATACTACGATAGCGAAATCAAAAATTTAGAGCATTCCGATCAATCGTCCTGCCAATGATGGTTTACTGACGTTGATTGAATCAGACCTCTTGACAGGGGCCAAAGTAGTAATGAATAATAGAGCATTAATAAAACAGCCTTATAAAATAAGGCTGTCTGAAAGCGCGAGCGAGCGAGCGACTTCATTTTCCATCCAACAAAGGTTGGCTTGATACGTGCCGGCTGGTAACTTGTCAGGAATATCACCGTGTAAACGATTGGGTGGCTTGTTTCCTTTTAACCGCTGAAACAAACTCCCCTCTTGCTCCATCATGGCTACGATATAGGGCTTCTGCGCAGAACCTTTTTGAAAAATACAGAGAAACATCCCTTTGCTATGCGGTTCAAATTTGTCGGCCTCAACGGCAAACCCAAGCAGTGAATTCAGATAGTGGCTGTATTGCCCTTTGTTTTCTATACCAGTTACCTTTAAATCAATGCGTCCACTGCTCTTGTCACTACCTTTTCGCCAAACTTTGATAGTCTCATCGCTAAAAAAAACAGGAAAAATATAGTTTCGATAAAATTTCGGCTCCGGGTCTGGCAGATTAAAATATTGATGCAGAAAAACTCCTTTTTCGGTATAATTATACGTATCGGCTTTCAGGCCTGAGGAATAATATTTTACTGCGGCAGCATACTTAACATATCTGGTAATACTAAGTGCTAAAGCTAGGAGGAGAAAGAGACTTCTAAAAACCCCAAGAGGTTTGCCTTGTACTTTTTCAATAACAGACAGATAAAATACGATAAGCATCGAGACTGAATATATCTGAAACCGAATAGACATCATCCCTGCAACGCCATCCGCCGACCGTCCAACAGAAATCATAGCTATACTGGCCAGCATCTTCAGAAAGCATATTTCCGCAAGACTGAAATGAAGCCAGTTCTTTTCTGCCTTAATAAATCGAGTACTGCTTGCTGACGAAATGAGTTTTAGAATGAGATAGGTAATTAATATAATACTGCCAACAGCTACCGAGAAAACCACGCCGTAAGTATCTGAAATCACCTTTGCAATGGAACCTGTCAGCGCCACGAAACTTTGCGCCATCATGTAAAGCCCATCAGGAGAGAAAGCCAGTTTAGAAGCTGACGAAAACTTGAAATTTGAAAAATATATAAACAGGTATATGGATGTGAATATGAGATAAATAAAAAAATGTTTCCAGCGTTTTTGGGCGGCTAGCCAAAAAAGTACTATTGGTAAGAGGGAAATTCCATCCAGGTTAGTCAAAGTAGCTGCTATCGATAGTGGAAAAGCCCAGTACCAGCATCTAATCTTCTTTTTTTGAAGAAAGAATAAAGCCAGTATTGAAAAAGCAATGGCTAATGTGTACTGATACGCTGTCATACTCCACAGATGGTCCTGATAAACTATCGGTGAGAAAAGAAGCATTGTTACCGGAAGAAACCACGAATACCCTTTGTTACTTGATCTGTAAACCAGAAAAAAAGCACCTCCCAGAAGTAATAGATTCAGATATCCTAAAACAACAGTGAGTCTGAAGTCAAGCGTACCTTTAATCCAGTAAGTCAGCAGTATGCCCAATCGAGAAAAAGCAGTACGATGATCGTTTTGCTGCCTAACTAGTACTGAAAGCAGCTGTGCATCGTTGTTTTCAAGCCCGTTAATTGTCTCGACAAGTTCCATATCGTCCATGAAAGGGACGTTTACGGCATAAGATTGTACATAAAAAAAGAATACAATAATCGGTATCAGGCTAAGAATAAGAAACACATCCCGGTATCTCCAGTTTTTTACATGTCGCATTTGTGTATTCAGCGAAGGATTGAGTTGGGAGAGTCCCCTAAAAGACGTTTTTTTAGGAGCGAGAAACGATTCAAAAAATGCTCTTGAAACCATAAAATCGACGGTGAATACTCTTTCCTCTACTAGTTGTTACTATCAGTGCTAAAAGCCCTAAAGCATTTTCATCTCCTTCTTCACAACTCAAAAAATCCATTAATAAAACAGGAACAACACTTGGCCAGAACGCTTTTTCTCCTTACTTTTGCCCTCCCAACACATCACACGGGATGTGGCGCAGCCCGGTAGCGCACACGCCTGGGGGGCGTGGGGTCGCAGGTTCAAATCCTGTCATCCCGACT